>JAGQPF010000050.1 GCA_020426845.1 Planctomycetales bacterium | reverse complement strand
CCGCCCCGGTCGCGGTCGACGTCGCGGTCAGCCCCGTCAACGACGCACCGGTGATCGGCAACCTTGCCGGTGATTCGCTCGCCTACAGCGAAGGCGACGGGGCGGTGGTGATTGAGCAAGGCGCCGATGCGCTGGTCTCGGACATTGACTCGACGGATTTCGACACGGCCACGCTGACGGTGTCGGTCGCCGCACGCGGTGCGCCGTTGGAGGACGTGCTAGCGGTGCGCAACCAGGGCGTTGGCGCCGGACAGATCGGGGTCAGCAGCAGCGACGTGACGTACGGCGGCGTCGTGGTCGGCACGCTGGTCGGCGGCTCCTCGGGCGCCGACTTGGTGATCACGCTCAATACAACCGCCGACAGCGCCGCCGTGTCGGCGTTGCTGCAGAACATCACCTACGAGAACACCAGTGGCTCGGTGACCACCGGCGCCCGCACGATCGCGTTCACGCTGACCGATGGCGACGGCGGGTCGAGCGGCCCGCAATCGGCCACGGTGATGGTCAGCGCCGTCAACGACGCGCCGACGCTGACGCTTTCGGGGCCCGTTGTGTTCGCCGAGAACGGCCCAGCGACGTTGCTGGCGCCAACTGCGTTGGTCGCCGACTTGGACTCGCTCGACTTCGACGCCGGAACGATTACCGTGACACTTGCCGGTGGCGTTGCCGAGGACCGACTGGGAATTGTTGCGGTTGGTGACGGGCCCGGCGAGGTCAACGTTGTCGGTAGTGACATTACCGTGGCAGGTTTGGTGGTGGGCACCCTGTCGGGAGGCGACGATGGGGCGACTCCGTTGGTGATTGCCTTTAACTCCAACGCGGACGCGACCACTGCCCAAACGGTCCTTCGCACGATCGGATTCGCCAATCATTCGAGCCAGCCGGCGCCCAATCGCACCTTTGAAGTGTCGCTGACGGACGGTGACGGTGGATTGGTTGCGCGGAGCGACGCGATCTCCCTGGTTGCCGCCAACGATCTCCCCGAGCTGACAGGCGTTAACCAGATCGCCAATGGCGACTTTGTCGGCCTGGGCAGTTGGTCCGCCGCCGGCAACGTGACCGCTTCCCCCTTGCTGGAGATGGCCGAGTTCGGCGGCTTGGACACACCGGCTGACGGAACTTTGTCACAGTCATTTGCGACCGTGGCCGGACAAGCGTACCAGGTGACGTTTGAGTACGGCGATGACCGGGCGGACTCGCAACAGGCGGTGCAATTGACGGTTGACGGCGCCTCGCAGCGGTTGAGCGAGACGATCAACTCCGGTATCGCTGGCGTGGGTTGGCAGCGTTACGGTTTCTCGTTCGTCGCCGATTCGGCCGTGTCCACGATTCGCTTCGCCGACTTGTCGTCCGTGACCATTGACGTGAACGGATACTTGGGACACGTTGCCGTTTCCTCGCTCTCCTCCGCCAGTTTCGTGGAGAACGGCGGTCCAATCGCGCTGGACGCGGGGGTGACGTTGTCGGAGCCGGATGACGCGATGCTGGCCGGCGCCGTCGTGCGGCTTGCCGGTGGCTACATCGCGGGAGAAGATCAGCTGTTGTTTGTGGATCAAAGTGGCATCAGCGGGACATTTGACGCAGTCTCGGGCACGCTAAGCCTGACAGGCGCCGCGACCGTCGCTGACTATCAAAATGCTCTGCGCAGCATTCAATACGAAAACTCGTCCGAGTCGCCGAGCGAACTACAGCGAACGGTGACTTGGACTGTGTCGGATGCCGACGGCGCCGGGCTGGAGCGGCAGAGTTTTGTACAGGTCACCGCCGTCAACGATGATCCGTTCAATGCCGGCGGACTGCCTCCGACCGCGCTGGTCACCGAGGATTTGGTCACCACAGTCGACCTGAGTGCCGTGCTGTTGGCCGATCCGGACGACGTAGGCGCGCCTGCAACCGTCCGCCTTTCGACCAGCGGGGGCGCCTTGTTCGCTGCCCCCTCAATCGGTGTCTCCGTGACCGGCGACGGGACGACAACGCTTGAGCTCACGGGCGACTTCGCCAGCCTGAACACATTCTTGGCAGGCGGCGGCGTGGCCTACCAAACGGTTGCGGACGTGTTCGGCGCCGCTGTTGACTCAATTCAACTCGAGGTGACTGACAATGGTTCGTCAGGAGCGGGCGGCGGGGCATTCATTGTCCTGGGTTCGATTGACGTCGACGCGACGGCAGTCAACGATGCCCCTCAAATCGCAGTCAACGCGCCAATAACCGTGAATGAAGGAGGCACAGTGACGATCTCCGCCGCGCAGCTCCGCGCCGTCGATGCCGATGACGCAGCGACGTCATTGATTTACACGGTGACGTCCGGGCCGGCACGCGGACAACTACAGTTGGTGTCTTCCCCCGGCACGCCGATCACGTCGTTCACACAGGACGATATCGACAACAACCGAGTTGCCTACGTTCACGATGGCAGCGAATCGGCCAGCGACACGTTCGACATTGAGGTTAGCGACTCAAAGGGGGCCACGGCTGTCGGGACCGCTGCCATGGTCGTCGTGCCGACAAATGACGCGCCCACCGCGAGTGACGTGCGGTTGACGACGTTCACAACGACCGCGTTGTCCTTGAGTGCTCCGGGTTTGCTCTCAGTTGCCGCAGATGCGGAGGGCGACTCGCTCTCGGCGGTGCTATTGTCGACTCCGACGCTCGGCACGGCGACCCTCGCCAGCGACGGCTCGTTGTTCTTTGTTCCCGTGGTGGGCGTCCCGGGCGTGGCGACATTCTCCTACGCCGTGAGCGACGGGTCGACGCTGTCGGCGCCGGCGACGGTCACGATCGAGGTTCGTCTGGCCGGCGGCGGATCGGGGTCGAGCAGTAATAACACAACCGACGCCGAGATGTTTTCGTTGCCGTTGGGGACCCCCGAGCGAACCGAGGAGGTGTTGGAGGCCGAGTTGATCACGGTGACGGCGGAGGCGCCGCCCGTTTCGCATCAAGCTGAGCCCTCGGCGCCAGCGGTGGCCGCCGTAAGGCGGGACCGCGACGACGCGCCAGGCCTGGGTGTGGCCCGCCGATTGCTGTCGGCCCCGTTGCAGTTCGAAGAGGTGACGACTCGCTACGTCTTGACCATCTCATCGGTCCACGGAGAAGCGGCGAGCGAGCAGCTTGCCAACTCCTCGTCGGATGTGGCCATGAAGTTCGACTCAGGCGAGCTGCTTTGGTCGCAATTGGACGCGATGGCCGAGTCGGTGCGCAATGACGGCGCGTTCGCGCTGACGGCTGGCCACGCGCAAGCCGTCGCTGGCGCCTTGGTGGCGGGCTACGCCGCCTGGACCTTGCGAGCAGGCTATGCCGCAGCTTGGCTTGGCAGCTCAATCCCGGCTTGGCTTCGCTTCGATCCGCTGCCGATTCTCAATTCCGCCTCAGCGCTGCTCGTCTCCAAGGATGAGGATCAGGAAACTCTGGCAGACATCGCGCACGTCGATCGCCGATAGCCACAATCGCGAGGGCATCGTGCCTCGCAGTGCTATCCCTCGCTTACGCTTCGGGTTTCCTTGCGTGATGTCCGCGATTTCCGTCAGTGCTATCCCTCGCTTACGCTTCGGGTTTCCTCGCGTGAGGTCGAAATGGAGTTCGCGTCATCCAGGGCTGAGGCTGCAGGTGCTGGAGCCAGTCTTTGACCGTGGGGATCCAACCGAGGTCGTCCTTGACGTGTTGCTCGCCGACGAAGCGTGTCGGAATTTGCTTGCCTTCGCTGTTGACCAGTGTCTTGCCGAAGATCGCTTCGCAAAGAAAAATGCCCTCACTATGGTGACGGAGCGCGCGGTGCCGAAAGTCGGCCAAATGCGCCTTGCTCTCATCAAACCAATCGTGGATCGGCAGGTAGTCCTCCGGAACGCCGCCGTAGAGTTTGGCCGAGCGCTCGGCGTGGTGCCACGGATGTGCCATGCTCAATTCTCCTCGTCCTGGTCGCGGCTATCTTCGCCAAACCTTTCGGACGACCCGTCATCGATGTCGCCGATATCCGCGATCTCGAGGTTCCCATGGGGCAGTGGATGCGCGTCGCGATCATCCGTGATCGTGCAATCCTGCAAGTTGACGGTGAACGCTCCGTACATCTGAAATGGCCCCGTGCCGAAGCCGGAGCCGAGCAACATGGTGGCCCAAACTTCGGCGACACTTTCCAGCAGCTCCGCCAGATGTGCTTGGGGAGCGACGCCCTCGCGAGGAGCAAACGTCGGGACGGACTGCCAACGCTTGACAATATTGGTGTTCGCCAGCGCCTCGGCAGTTAGCGATGCCTTCCACTGCTCGTTGCCGACTTGGAGATGCTGAAAGTACGCGAAGCCTTCGTCGTTGCCGCCGTCATAGGCGCAGTAGACGTGCGTTCCCCCGACGCTGCGCAAAGCCGGCACCAACAGAGCAAACAGATTGCGGCGGTAACGGCGTTCAAGGATGGCGGACTTTTCCAGCCGTGACTTGAATTCGTTCAACTCGCTGGACATGCGGCTGAAGTACTTCCCGAGTTTGGTGCCGGCGATCGGCGCGATCAGGAGTCGCAACCACCAGCTCGGCCGCGCAGAGCCGCTTTGCGCAAGGTCTGACGCGCCGTCGTCGGTTGTCGGCGGCCCGGATTCGAGTTCGGATACGATGAAGCTCACCGGCCCGGACGCGCCACCAATTACTTCCGGTGGCAGATACTCGAACTGGTCGAGCGTCGGCAGTGGAAAGTCCTCGTCTTCGTCAAGCTCTTGCTCGGCGTAGGCGTTCTCTTCGTCAAAGAAGTAGGGCATGAGCATCTCCGTGCGATGAGGCCGCACAGGCGATCTACTGATGCCAAGGGCCGATGAAAGTAAGCCCTATCGGTAAAACGCTTCATGGAACGCTTTACGATCTCTCGCAATCGCATTAATCCTGTCTATCCAATCTTTGGGGATCGTCACGTTGTCAAATACATCGCGCCTTGCCTGGCCGGTGACTCCGTTGACGAATATCCCAGAGAGGTCAATCCCCTTTTTTCTACGGAAAGTAAAGACATACTCACCGTTGTAGAAGAAATAGTGCGGCCCGGCTCCATTGAAGGACTTTATCGCGAGCTCCCTTGCCTCGGCTGGAGATATTCGCATCTTGGCTGTAACTGCCGCATAGTCCTTATCCAATGCAAACAAGAGTTGGCTATCAGGAGATGCCTCAGTGCTGAACCGCCACTTCGCAGTGCCGTCCGTCAACTGAAAGCACTCAATGTAATTTCCTGTCTCCCCAGCTGCAAATAGGACAACGTGGTCGCCGCGAATGATTAGCTCAGCAGTCCCGGGCACCGGTGCCGTTCCCGTGGAAGCGCTGACACGCGTCGCGTGCCCAGTGGCGGTCCAGATGCGCTTTCCTGATGCAATGCTATAGCATTCAACATCGTACTGGACAAAGGGTGTGTACGCCGCAATTACAAGCATGTCGCCGTTAATTGCTGCGGCAACTCCTGAAGCATCTCCGCGAGCAATTGTGATCGGCGCGTGGTTGGAATCACGAATTCGAATGGAGTAAGAGAGCCTATCTGGGTTGAAGGCGACTTCTAGGCGCTTTGGCAGGGCGGCTGGAGGTGGGATATCCGGCATGCGAAGAGCATCATAAATGTTCGCAGGAGGCTCGTCAGGTTGGTGGCACCTGTAGTACAGCCAAGCATTCCACCACGCCGGGCATTCCACGCAAGTTTTCCCCTCGACAAATCCTACAAACCGCGCCAATACCAGGGGATTTACGTGTCGCATCTGCTCAGCGGTGCGGATAGTGACCTGCCACTTTGCCCACAGCGCCACGCCCTCTGACTTCGAGTTGCATAGGCGCTTAAGGGTACCTAGAGACTGACTGCGCGCAATAGACGCCAATTCATCGATTGCTCCAGGGTCGGCAGACAGTCTCTTTACTATCGCTTCAATTTCTCCAGGTCCAGCCAGGCCAAAGATGAGGGTTGCGATTGCAATGGCATTCATGTCACCTCCACCAGGAAAACGAATTCGAATTCAAGCCGAAACGGCTGATGGCTCTGATAGAATCTACGCTGGCGGTTCGGCTCCATCAGCTTCCAACTGGAGCGGAGCGGGTCGAACGTCCGCACCTCGGCGCCTTGCTCGCCACCGCGCCCTGGTTATGTCTGCCATAGCGAATCAGCGCTTATTCGCTCTTCTTCGTCGGGATCTCGGTGGAGGCGATCACCTCCTGGGTGTTCTCCCCGAAGTGTTCGAGGCAGCCCTCGCTGCAAAAGTGCAACGTGTAGCCGTCGGTCTTTGAAGTCAGCTCGGGCTTTCCTTTCATGCCCAAAGCGCACGGATAGCAATGCTCGATGACGTGATCGACCTTGCCGTCGAGCGCGTCGGCCGCGGCCAATCGCTCAGCGACCGTCGTGGGCGCTTGATCGCCGGGTGTAGGCGGAGTCGCCGTGTCGCTCGGCGCTTGCGGGCCACAGCCCGCGACAAACATCAATGTGACAATCAATGCCGACGATAGTTGCCAAGCGTTCTTCATGGTTGTTCTCCAGTTGGGGAATGGTTGAAAGGTACCGCCCATGCCGATCGCTTCAGCAGCCGGGAGGGAAACGTCGAAACGACCGCGCGGATCAAACGTTCCACGCGGCCGCGATATCGACGATCACTATGCGTCAGCAATTTCGCTGCGAACTTACCTCGGTGTGAGTCGAAACGATCGGATCGTGGGGTTGGGGTTGATAAGCTCGGGAGGGCCGACCATAAAGTCGTCGAACATCGGCGAGCCCGGCGGCGAATTGCCGCCGCCATCACCGTTGTCGTCGCCACCGGTGCCCTTCTTGGGGCCGTTGTTCTTCAGCTGTTGTCCAACCGAGCCCGCATTGTAATGGAACAAGGCGCTGCCGAGGCTGCCGCCGCCGCCGATATCCAGGCTCTCTTCGTACGGATCATAAAAGCGGATGCCGCTTGGGCTGAGTCCGCCCTCTCCATCGTCTCCATAGGGATTGTGGTAGGGCCCAATGCCGATGCCGTGATCGGCGAGATAGGCGCCCAGCGGTGTGTCCTCGAGGAAAGGTGTGAGGTAACCGGTGCCGCCTTGCTGTTTGAGCAAGGCCTCCTGGGTCGATCGATCGCCCGGTGTCGTGGTCCCGTTCTCCGGATCGGGATTGCCGGATTCCTCAATCTCTTCCGCGTACAGCACATTGTAGTCTTCGTCCGTGATCACGTAGAGCCACTCTCCGTCATCCGTCTCCACAACATGGTGCCCGAGTTTGGTGTCCGGCTCCCAATAACTGTAGTGGGTCGTGTAACCGAAGGCCGTGCTGACCGCGAGCAATCCTGCCATCATGGTGACACCGACAACCAATTTGCGGAAGAAGAGTTGATACATCGTTGCTTTCCCTCGAGAGTCATGAATTGGAACCGGGCACGCTCATCGCCCCCATTCCACGGCAGCGCAGGATCGCTGGAAGTGTTACTCGCCAACGCAAAATTTCTGACAACCGGGTGAGGAAGGTCCCTGCGCCCATCGTTTGAGCGTTCGCTGAGCGTCCCAACCTTTCGACATTCCTCCTCACCCTTTAGGAGGCCGTTGAAAAACTCTCGATCCGGCAGTTGGCCCCGCATTCTGCCGCACCATGCACGCCGTCGACGGTTTGCGGCGCCGCGACGATCTGTCACGAACCGAAACAGGACGCCGATTCCCGCCAGCTGGGCGGCGAGTAAAATGACAGGTTGCCCAAGCGTTTTTTTTTTTTCAACCTCCGTAAACAGGCGAATCCCTTGAGCCGGATGGTCTCTTTCAACGATGTGTCGATCCGTGTGATCGTGGCGGTTGTCCTCGCGATGTTCCTGAGGGGGCAGGGGGTTGCCGACGAGCCGGCGGAGCACGCCGACTATTTCGAGCGGCACATTCGGCCGCTCCTGATCGAGCACTGTTACGAGTGCCATTCCGTTCAGTCCGGAAAGCAGGAAGGCGGCTTGCTGCTGGACAGTCGAGAAGGTTGGAAGACGGGCGGCGAGAGCGGCCCGGCGATTGTTCCCGGCAAGGTCGATGAGAGCCCGCTGATCGGGGCGGTGCGAGGGGCGGGGGAGTTCTCCCAGATGCCGCCCGCGCGTCTGTTGCCGCAGCCGCTGATTGCTAAGCTCGAACATTGGGTGCGAATTGGTGCGCCGGATCCCCGAGACGGCGCCGACACGACGCCGCGCGAAGTCGCCGACCCCATCGCCGGCCGCGCGCACTGGGCGTTTCAGCCGCTGGCGTTTACGGCGCCGCCGAATGCGTCCTCCGAGCCCTGGCCGCGTTCGGCGATCGACCAATTCGTGATTGCTCGATTGAAGGAGGCGGATCTGCCCCCGGCGCCCGATGCGACGCCGGCCGCTCTGGCTCGCCGTCTGCATCTGCAATTGACCGGACTGCCGCCGACCGCGGCCGAGCTCCGGCAGTTCCTGGAAGACCAACGTCCCGACGCCGTCGCGCGGCTCGTCGACCGGCTGCTCGACTCGCCGCGCTTCGGCGAGCGCTGGGGCCGCCATTGGCTCGACTTGGCTCGCTACGCCGACTCCAACGGCTTGGACGAGAACTTCCTGTTTCGCGAGGCCTGGCGATATCGCAACTGGGTCATCGACGCGGTCAATCGCGACGTGCCCTACGACCGGTTCTTGTTGGAGCAGATCGCCGGCGACTTGCTGCCGTTCGACTCGATCGACCAACGCGATCGCCAGCGGATTGCCGCCGGCTTCTTGGTGGTCGGCCCCAAGGTGCTGCTCGGCAATGATCCCCGACAACGCAAGATGGATGTCGCCGACGAGCAAGTCGACACGATCGGCCGCGCCGTGCTCGGCATGACGGTGGGCTGCGCTCGCTGTCACAATCATAAGTTCGACCCGATTCCAACCCGTGACTATTACGCGCTGGCCGGCATCTTCACCTCCACCGAGGTGATGGAGCAGCGGTTTATGCTCAATGAGCAGCGGACCATGGAGCGGCTCGCGGGGCTTGGAGACGACGGCGAGCTGGATGTGGCCTACGAAAAGTACTACCGTGAGCTGCCGGGATTGCGCGAGCGAGCCAAGCAGGCCAAGGCGGCGTTGGAGCTCGTGAAGCAGTTGTCCGGCGGCGAGGAGGCGGCGGCCAAGGCGTCCGGCGAGTTGGAGACGCTGGCCAAGCAGCGTCAAGACGCGGTCGCGCCCGCAGCGCTCGACACGCAGCTCGACGCCGCCAAGCGCAGCGAGGCCCAGCAGGCCTTAGTCACGGAATTGGACACGAAGCTCGCCCAACCTCCGCCGATTCCTCCCCGCGCAATGATTCCGGCCGACGCGGAGAAGCCCGCGCACGAACACATCCGACTGGCAGGCCAGTTTGACCGCACGGGCGATCTGGTGCCGCGCGGGTTCTTGCAGGTGCTGAGCGACGGCGCCGTTGCGATTCCCGACGACCAAAGCGGCCGCGAGCATCTGGCGCATTGGCTGACGGATACCCGTCACGGCGCAGGACAGTTGGCTGCGCGAGTGTACGCCAATCGCATCTGGCGCCATCTGATCGGCCGCGGCATCGTGCGGACTGCGGACAACTTCGGGCGCACGGGCGAGCAGCCTTCGCATCCCGAGCTGCTCGATTACCTGGCGGATGAGCTGATTCGATCGGGCTGGTCGACCAAGGCGCTGATTCGGCAGATCGTGCTGAGTCGCACGTTTGCGATGAGCAGCCAACACGACGCCAAGGCGCACGAGGTTGATCCCGAGAATCTGTTGCTGTGGCGAGCACACCGTCGCCGGCTGGATCCGGAGTCGTTTCGCGACTCGCTGCGCCTGGCGGCCGGCACACTGGACTTGAACCCAATGGACTCCACCGTGTGGTATCTGGGCGACCAGGCAACTGCGGTGGGCGACAACAAGAACCGCCGCCGCACTGACTTTCCCAGTCGCAGCGTCTATCTGCCGGTGATCCGCAACGACCTGCCCGAGCTGTTCGATGTCTTCGACTTTGCCGACCCGCAGGTGGCGACCGGCATGCGGCCCGAGACGATGGTCGCCCCGCAAGGTCTGTTCATGTTGAACGACGATTCACTGACCGAGGCCTCGACGGCGACCGCCAGACGCATCCAGCAAGACGTGGCCGCCGCGGTGTCAGATGTGGATTGGGACGGGGATGTCGATGTGGAGAAGCGCGACGACCTGATCGCCCGTCGGATGTTCGAATTGATTTTGGGCGAGGCGCCGACCGACAGCGAGCGACAGCTGGTTGTCGACTACGTGCGCGCTGTTCGCCAACGTGGCGACGGCAAAGTCAGTGAAGGCGCCGCCGGCGCCGAGAAGCCCGCCGAAGCAACAGACCCTTGGGCGCTGGCCTGCCACGCGCTGTTCGCCTCCAGTCGTTTTCAGATGGTGGAGTAGATCCCGTGAAGCGTTGTCACCAATTCAGCTCGGCTACGAACCGTCGGGAGATGCTGCGCCAAAGCGCTTGTGGATTCGGGCAGCTGGCACTGGCGGCGCTGGCCAGTCAAGTTGCGGCGCCCGCTGCGCGGGCCCGTGGCGAGGAGTCGCCGACGCTGCACTTCCCGCAGCGCGCCAAGCGGATCATCTTCTTGTTCATGTGGGGCGGCCCGAGTCACGTCGATCTGTTTGATCCAAAGCCCGAGTTGCAGAAGCACGCCGGCCAGCAACTCAAGGGCGCCTCCGTCGGTGTCCAACGCGAGCAGCTCGGCACGTTGCTCGGCTCGCCGTTCAAGTTCAGCCAACACGGCGAAAGCGGCATTTGGATCAGCGAGCTGTTTCCCGAGCTGTCGCGTCATGCCGACCGGATGTGCGTGGTCAACTCGCTACATACCAACGGCAACGCGCACGGCGAGGCGCTGTTGAATCTGCATACAGGCAAGGCCAACCTGGTGCGCCCGAGCGTCGGCGCCTGGGTCAGTTACGGGCTCGGCTCGGAGAACGAGAGCTTGCCGGCGTTCATCACCATTTCGCCGCCCCGCGGACACGGCGGCGTGCAAAATTACGGCAGTGCTTTTCTGCCCGCCGCTCATCAAGGCACCGCGATCGGCTCGGCCGAGATCCCCGTCGCCCAGGCCGCAATCTCGAATCTCGTCAACAAGCAACTGCCCCCCGCACAACAGCGCGAGCAACTCGGCTTGATCCAGGCGCTGAATCGCCGGCACCTGGAGCAGAACGTCGTCGACCCGCAAATCGAAGGTCTGATTGCCAACTACGAGCTGGCGTATCGCATGCAGTCGGCGATTCCGTCGATCATGGACTTGGCCGATGAGTCGAAGGAGACGCATCGGCTGTATGGCATCGGCGAGGAGCCAACCGACAATTTCGGCAGGCAGTGCTTGCTCGCGCGCAAGTTTGCCGAGCAAGGCGTGCGATACATACAGGTTTCGACCAACTACACCTGGGACCACCATCAGAAGGTGCAACAGGGCAGCATCGACGAGTCCAAACGAGTGGACCGTCCGATCGCGGGATTGCTGGATGATCTCGCTCGCCGCGGTCTGCTGGAAGACACGCTCGTTCTATGGGGCGCCGAATTCGGCCGCACGCCGATGGTGGAGAACGGGGATGGCCGCAATCATCACCCGCAAGGGTTCACGATGTGGATGGCGGGCGGCGGCGTTCGCGGCGGACTGACGTACGGGGCCACCGATGACTTCGGCTATGCGCCCGTCGAGAAACCGATGCATATGCACGACCTGCACGCCACGTTGCTCTATGCCCTCGGGGTGGATCACCAGCGGCTAACCTATCGCTACGCCGGCCGTGACTTCCGCCTGACGGACATTCACGGCAAGATCGCCACCGAGCTGTTTGATCGAGCTTGACAGCGTGGCAGCTCAGACCATCGACTTCTCCACTCGCACGGCGCACGCCTTGTAGCTCGGTTGGCTGGAGTGCGGATCGAAGGCGGCAAAGGTCAGTTGATTCGTGCCTTCGTAGTGCATCGGCAAGAAGACCTGTCCCGGGCGGACGGAGTGAGCAAGCACGGCTTTGGCGCGCACTCGTCCGCGCTGTGAGACCACGTTGACCATGTCACCCGGACGAATCTGCAGCTCGCGCGCATCGAGCGGATTGATTTCGACATATAGTGCTTGCGGATAGAGTTTGCGCAAGACGTCGGATTGAGACGTGCGGGTCTGCGTATGCCATTGTGAGGCAGTGCCGCGGCCGGTTAGCAGCAGGAAGGGAAAGCGGGCGCTGACCGCCTCCGGCAAGGGACGCGGTGGGTCAAAGATCAACTTCGCCTTGCCGTCCGAGTGATAGAACGCTCCGTCCTCGAACAATCGTCGCTCCCGCGACACATCGGCCCCGGTCTTCGGGAACGGCCATTGGATGCCGCCCGCTGCGTCCAGATGTCGATAGTCATGGATCCCCGTAATGTCGCAAGGCTGCCCGGCGGAGAGTTGCTTCAGCAGTTGGAACACGTCCTCCGGCGTGCGCCAGGCCTCGAACATCGAGCCGCAGCCCCAATACTCGGCGATGAGCCGAAAGATGGCGAAGTCGGCAAGCGCCTGCCCCGGCGCTCGAGAGACCTTCTTAATCACGCCAATCCGACGTTCCGAGTTGATGAAGGTTCCCTCCTTTTCGCCCCAACCGGCCGCCGGCAAGACGAGGTCCGCGAGCTGCGCGGTGTCGGTGGTGCGATACATATCCTGGACCACCAGGAAGTCGAGTCGGTCGAGGATGTCGCGAGCTTGGTGCTGGTTGATCCAGGAGTGGGCCGGGTTGGTGCAGATCACCCACAGCCCGCGAATCTGCCCTCGAAGCACACCTTCCAAAATGCGGTGGTAAGGCCAACTTGCTTCGGTCGGGATTCGCGCAACGTCGATGCCCAGTGCGTCGGCGACCTTCTGACGATGCTCGGGGTTGCCGAAGTCGTGACCGCCCAGCAGGTTGGTTGTGTTGCTGAACAGCCGCGAGCCCATCGCATTGCACTGGCCGGTGATCGAGTTGGCGCCCGTGCCGGGACGTCCCATGTTTCCGGTGATCAGGGCCAGATTGATGATCGACTGCGCGGTGCGCACTCCTTGATGGCTCTGATTGACGCCCATGGTCCACCAGAAGGAAACACGCCGGCCGTCGCGAATCAGATCGGCGCAGCGCCTCAGCTCGTCGGGCGCCAGGCCCGTCTCTTCCGCGACGCGGTCGAGCGAATAGTCGGCGACGAACGTGGCAAACTCCGGAAAGCCGGAGATGTGCCGCTCGATCAGATTGTGGTCGCCCCAGCCTTCTTGGATGGCAAGGTTCGCGAGCCCGTAGAACAACGACATGTCCGCCTTGGGCCGGATCGCCAAGTGCTGAGTGGCGGCCGCGGCGGTCTCGGTGGTGCGTGGGTCCACCACGATGATTGCCGGATCGTGCGGGTTGCGCATCACCCGCTCCCACATGATCGGGTGCGCGAGGCAGGGATTGGCGCCGACGAACACCAGCACATCCGACTGCTCAAAGTCCGCGTAAGTGTACGGCGGCGCGTCGAAGCCGAACGACTGCTTGTAGGCGACAGCGGCCGACGCCATGCATTGCCGCGTGTTGCCGTCGCCATGCTTCATGCCCATGCCGAACTTCGCGAGCGCTCCGAGCAATGCCATCTCCTCGGTCGGGATCTGGCCGGTGCTGAGAAAGGCGACGGACTCGGCGCCGTGCTGCGCTTGAATGGCTTGAAATCGGCTGACGAAGGTCTGCAGCGCGGTGTGCCAATCGGTGGGCGCCAGCTTGCCATCGGCGTTGCGCAGCAAGGGAGTCGTGGCGCGCTCGGGCGAGTCCAGCACGCGCAGCGCCTCCCAGCCCTTAGGACAAGCCATGCCGAGATTGACGGCGTAGTCGGTGGTCGGCGACAGTGACGTGGCGAGGCCGTCGCGCAGATGGACGTCGAGACTGCAGCCGGTCGAGCAGTATCCGCAAACCATGCGAGTTGTGCCGTCCGGCTGGTCCTTGGCAGTCCGTTGGCCAAGGCCGAAGCGAGCTGGTTGTAGCAATAGCTCGCGAGTCAGTGGCCCGCTGCGCGCGTGCAGCAACTGGCCCAGCGCCGAGGCGTCCGTGGTCTTCGAGGCGTCCGAGGTCTTCGAGGCGTCCGTGGTCTTTGAGGTCACCGAGGTCATCGGACAGCTCCCGGCATGCGAGGGTTGGTGGCGGCCGCGAAAAACAGATAGCGTTCGAGCAGCTCGCCAATCAGGCAAGCGGCGACCAGGATGGCGACGCACCAGATCGCGACGAGCGACAGCGGCTCGGCGTCGGATAGCTGATGGAGCAGCAACGCCGGCATGAACAGGCCGCCCCAGGCCCCGGCGGCGAATCGCGCTAGCGTGACGTTGGACAGCTCGCGAGTCATCAGCAGCGCCGAGCGCCTCATGCCGGTCATGCGCCGCGACAGCAGGTGACGAAAGATGAGGCCATCCCAGATGAGTTTGGCGGCGGTGAGCGTCATGATGAGTCGTGCGCCCAAGGGCCCGACATGTCGCAGCAGGTCGGCGCCGCTTGCGTCGGGATTGCGGCAGGCGGTGAGCAGCAAGCTGAGCCAGCAAGCGGCGACTCCCAGCAGCAAAGTGGTGAGCGCAAATCGCACGCCAACCGCGGCAGCGCTCCACGTTTCGCGTCGGGTGAACACGTACAGCATGCCCGAGCAGAACACGCCGGCCAGCCCCGAGATGGCGACCGCCCACGCCAGCGGCTCGGCAAGTCCCCGCAGCGCGGGCCAGCGGCTGCTCGCTGTCACGGCAGTCGCGTACAGACCGGCAGCGACGGCAAACAGTCCGAAGCAGACGATCTCTCGGCTAAGCCACGAGTGGCGAATGCCCAGCACCGCGCGGAACGCGTACTGTGGCCGGCCGAGATGAAACGTGCTGGCGGCGAGCGCCAGCAAACCGAAGAACAAGGCGCCTCCGGCGTGCACTGCATGAAAGCTGTCCCAGGCGGACATCGGCAGGTGCGGCTCGAGCGCGCGGAGGGCGAAGCCGGCAAGAAAGGCGCCGACCGACAATTGAGTCAGCACCAGCATGACCACCAGCGGCAGGTGGGGATGCTGGGGAGCAACGTCGAAGTAGTCGGCGGGCAGCATGTTTCGCGGGAACACGCGGCTAGTGCGAAACGTCGTGGTGGGCAGCGTGAATTGCGGGTCCGGCGCCGCGGGCAGGAACACGGCCGCCTCGGCGTCCTCCTCCACTTGGCGAACGTCGACGACGCGGATGCGGATCGCCTCGTGTGGGCAGGATTGGACGCATGCCGGCGCCTCGCCCGCCGCCAACCGTGACGAACACATGTCACATTTGCGGACGATTCCCTTCGCAGCGTGGTACTTCGGCACGTCGTACGGGCAAGCGAGCGTGCAGTACTGGCACCCAAAACACTGGTCGTCCAGGTGTTTGACGATGCCCGTCAGCGGGTCCTTCTCGTAGGCGTTGACCGGGCAAGCGATCATGCAGGCCGGCTCCAGGCAGTGGTGACATGCCGTTGTCACATGCTGCAAAACGGGAAGGCCGCTCGTGCCGCCCGTCAACAGGCCGACATCGCGCCAGGCCTCGCCCTCGTCCAGGCCGTTCATCGAGTGGCAGGCGGCGACACACGATTTGCAGCCCGAGCAGCGGTCCAGATCCACTTCAAAGGCATACTGCTGACCGGGCCCCGGAGGCGCCGCCGGCAACAACGAGCGGTACCACTTGGCCTGTGCCGGCGTGTCGGCGTGCTCGTGCAGCCCCGCGAATCGCTCCACAGCCGACAGATCCTGCTGCTCACGGAGCAGCTGGTCCAGCAAGCCGTCGCCATCCTTTGGTTGTTCCACTGGCGGCGCCTCCTGCGGAGCCAGCAGCCAACCCGCTGAGCCAAAAGGGGGCATCACCTGTGTCATGAGACGGTCACGGGGCTGGCACTGGGACTGGAACTGGCCGGATTGGCATGAAACTGTTCGGTGTGAATCTGCGCCGCGTCGACGCCCGCCTCCTGCAGCCCGTGCCGTAGTTGGTCCATCAGGCCGTTGGGCCCGCAGAGAAACCACCTTCGCTGCGCGGCGTCAGGGACCTGTTCGAGCACCATGGCGGTGTCGAGTCTGCCGCAGGCTCCGCGCCATTGCGAGCTGGGTTGGGACAGCGTGACAAAATGCAAAAAGTCGGGCCACTCGGCCGCCAATCGTCGGCACTCGTCGCCCAGCAGCACATCGGCCTCCGTGCGGGCCCCGTGCAGAAATCGACAGCTGCGCAAGTCGCCTTGATCCTTTAGCCAGCGCACGATGCTCAGCATCGGCGTGACGCCGCTGCCGGCGGAGACCAGCGCCAGCGGCTCTCGAAGACGATGTGGGTCGAAATAGTAGCCGCCCTGGGGCCCCCTGAGTCGCAGCTTGGAGCCGGGCTCAAGCCCGAACAGGTAGGGTGTGACGACGCCGTGCGGATTTAGCTTGATGGTCAGATCAAGCCAATCGGGACGGGCAGGGGACGAGCTGATGGTAAAGGCTCGCCAAATCTCTCCGTTTTCGTGTGGTACGCAGACTTTCGCAAACCGTCCCGGCAGGTCGAGCGAGATGGCTCGCTGCCGATTGTCGAAGCGAAAGGTGCGAACGCCGGGCGCCTCGTCAATCACCTCCGCCAGCTCCAGTGTGGCATCGGCTGCCTTGGCAGCAGTGGCTGTGGCCCGGAGTTGCCTGAGGCGTGCGCCTTGGCCGCGAGCCGAGAAGCGGGCTCGGAGTCCGGCAGTCGCACCCAGACTCGCCCGTCCTCCACCAGCGTCTCGTACCGCTGCACGTCGTTGCCGGGAGGGTCGAGACTGCAGCCCGAGCAGGCGTCAAACTTCCAGCCATGCCAAGGACATGTCACTTTGCCGTCCTGAAACTCGCCCTGGGCGAGCGGTGCGCCCTCGTGAGGGCAGGCAGCGTCGATTGCGTAGACGCCGCCCTCCACGCGGAACAGCGCCAGCTCGCGGCCTCCGACTTCAACTGCCAGTCCTTCGTCGTCCGTGAGCTTCGTCGCGGAGACGGCAAACAAGAAACCGTCGCTGCGGCTGGGCGCGGCGGAATCGGCCGGCGCAGCCGGCGCCTTGTCCGCTGCCGCGCCCTCCATGGCATTCGCGGCCTCGGATGGGTCGAGCCGCGCGAAGTGGCGTCGCAGACCCGCGCAGCTGGGACAGAAGATCGGCGGGTCCTCCGCGTGGTGCTCGTGGCGACAGCTCTCGCAGATCCACGTTGGCGTTTGGTACTCTTGCTCCTCTACCTTGTCGGCCTCGGCCGCCTGCAGTCGATCGTGCCAGTATTCGCTGAACGTCTGGCCGTCGGAGTGCTTGCGGTAATACTCTGCGATCACCTCTTCGATCAGAGTCGGCAGCTGGTCCACATCGACGCCCAGTTTGTACAGCCGGCCCATCCGCACCTCGCCGCAGACGCCGCCTCCCAGGTAGACATCGAAACCTTCGCGAGTGCCGAGCAGCCGCCGCACGCGGACGCCCTTTAGGCCGATGTCCGCGGTGAAGTGCTGCGCACAGCTCGACGGACAGCCACTCATGTGAATGCGAATGCCGTGCAGCTTGAGCGCCTTTTTGCGCAGCTTCTCGATTAGCAGCAGCATCTGTCCCTTGGTTTCCGTGACCGCGATGTTGCAGAACTGGCTGCCGGTGCACGCGATGGTGTTCATCTCGAACGGGTCGGCGTGCACGCTCAATCCCAGGGCCGCGGCAGCGGTCGCAGCGGCGTCTTTGGCGGCGCGAGGCAGATTGATGACGGCGATGCCCTGCTCATGGGTCGTGCGCAGTTGCCCATCGCCCCAGCGCCGACTGAGCACGGCGAGTCCCTCCAGCTGTTGCCAGGTCAGGCGGCCCAGCGGGACACTCAGCCCCATCGTCCAGAGCTCCGGATCGCGCTGCCGGAACCAACCGATTAGTTCGTCGTGCGTGGTCGCCGGTGGCGGCGGAGCGGGGCCCGGCTCCAGCGCGTACGGCAGCTGCTCGCCCAGCCAGTCCATCACTCCTTCGACGCCAATCTCCTTCATCAAGAAGCAGAAGCGAGCGTTGTTGCGCTTCTCGCGGGACCCGCGTGCGCGAAACAGGTCGAGGATGGCGCGCGTGACATCCACCACCTGCTCGGGCCGCGCCAGTAGCGGCAGGTGCCACGCCAAGTGCGGGTTCTGTCCTTGAGTCCCGCCCAGCAGCACCTGAAATCGCGGCTCACCGTCCGACCCCGGCGTGGCCAGGAAGCTGATGTCCTGTGTCCAGAAGTGGGCGGAATGGTCGAGCGTTCCGTTGAGGCAGATGTTCATCTTGCGAGGCAGGTCCGAGTACTCGCGGCTGTCGATGAACAAGCTCGTGATCGCGTGGCACAGAGGCCGCGTGTCGATCAGCTCGCCAGGCATCAGCCCGCTCCACGGGTGCGCGAACACATTGCGGATGTTGTCATGGCCGGTCTGCTTCGACGTCAGGCCGACGCGCTCGAGCCGCTTGCGGACTTCGGGCAGATGCTCGATGCCAAGCCCTTGCACCTGCAGGTTCGCGCGAGTGGTGACGTCGATGATGCCATGGCCAAACTCGTAGGCGAGATAGGCGATCTCCTTAGCCTGTGGCGCCGACAGCTCGCCCGCGGTCACCCGGATGCGGTTCATGTAGCGGCCAGGGGCGTCGCGCTTGCGATAGAAGAACCCGTGCCACTTCATCCGCTCCAGATCGGCCTGGTCGATCTTCTTCATCGGAGTCCGTTCCGCAGCATGGCGTTCGATGTCCTCCCAGACGTCGAACCCGTGCTTTTCCGCTTTCCAGTCTTCTACGGGATTGGCCATGGCAGGCCTCCTCGATCTATGGACAGTCAGCTTGGACAGTCAACGGCAACGAACATGCGGGGAACAGGCGCTCCGCCATGCTGCTGACGGAGCGCAAGTTTCCCTTCGCCCTATGCCGTCGCCGGCTGAATCTCCAACGCGGAGCCGCTCAAGGCACGCTCTGTCGCGTGACGAGCCTCGGTCTCGGCTGCAGGCGAGAAGCGGACAGCGAATGTCAGGAAGGAACAGCAAGTGACAACGGCCCCGAGGACGAACAAGGCGGTCGGCCACGAGAGCGACTCGGTCTTGAACAAAAAGCCTGCGGCGACGGCGCCGGCGTTGCCGCCTGCTCCAACGATGCCGCTGACCGAGCCGAGTGCCTTGGGGTTGATGAACGGCACGACCGAATAGGTGGCGCCCTCCGACATCTGCACGAACAGGCTGAACACAATCAGCGAAGGAATCGCCAGCATCAGCACGTTCATTTGCGAGAACAGCATCAGAGCCAGGCCCTCGCAGAACAGCACGGCAAACAGCCACTTCACCCGTCCTGCCAAGCCCCAACGCTTGCCGATCCGGTCGCCAAACACGCCGCCCAGTGTGCGGGCAAAGATGTTCATCAGGCCGAACAGGCTCGCGATCAGGCCGGCCATGCTGACGGCCTTCACCGCGTCCATCTGCTTGAAGTAGTCGAAGTAGTCGATGAAGTAGAGCGCCGCGACGTTGTTGATCGTCAGCTCGATGCCGAAGCAGGCGCCGTAGATGACAAACAGCGCCCAGACGCGAACGTCTTGGCATGCTCGCAAAAACGTGCCACGTGTCGCGTGCTTGTCAGCCAGCTTGCCCGCGGCGCGAAGCTCGCGAAAATTGCCCTCCGGCAAATCTTGCGTCAGCAGATAGTAGGCTACGCCCGTGAGCGCACAGGCGACGCCGGCGACGACCATGCAGGTGCGCCAGCCCGTTTCCGGCGCCAAGCCCAGGCCGCCAACGAACAGGGCGAACAACAGCGGCATCACCAATTGAGTCACTCCGCCGCCGAGGTTTCCCCAGCCCGCCGACGTTGCGTTCGCCGTGCCCACACAATTGGGCGCGAACATCACCGACGTGTGGTATTGCGTGATTACGAACGAGGCGCCGATCACGCCAATGGCGACGCGAAACAACAGGAATGTCGTGAAGTCGTGAGAGAGTCCCACCGCCATCACGGGAATCGAGCCCACCAACAACAAGCCCGTGTAGGCCAATCTCGGCCCGATCCGGTCGCAGAGATAGCCGACAAACAGTCTCGCTAGAACGGTTGCCGCCACCGACCCAATAATGCACCAGCCGATCTGCTCTTTCGTGAGGGCCATCTCCTCCCGCACGACCTTCATCAAGGGTGCAATGCCGAACCAAGCGAAGAAGCAGAGGAAGAAGGCGAACCACGACATGTGGAACGCCCGCATCTGCGGCGTCGAGAAGTTGAACAAACGAATTCGGGTGGCCTTGCCTTGTGATTCCATCGTTGATGACTCCAACCGGAGAGTGCTGAGAGGACGGGATGATCGAGAGGTTGGTGGCACTGCTTCCGCGTCGACGCAGCAAATGTGCCAAGCACTTCGCACGGGGCAATTTCTTCGGGATGCCGAAGGGCTCCCGTGTCTTCATCGCCTGCTTCCCGGGCGACTGGCGGCGGACGCTGCGCGCTCCTTCAGCAGCACGGCGTCGAGCTGCACCGTCCCGTGGCACAATGGGGCGATGTCTACCGAGCTCCAATGAAGTCAAAATTCCGGCCAACGTGGTCGGCAACCGCCTGTCTTGCCGCAACTGGCAGCGAGACGAGTTGATGAAATCGCCACAAACCCTTTTGTATAGTGGCTTTACCGCGATAGTTCTGCGTGGCGTCGGCGAGGTGCGGCAAAGTGCAGCGGAATGGCGGCGGTACGCTAAGACCAAGCGAAGTGGGCCATCGCCGGCATCGAGTGGCATGGAACCCGCCATTAGGCCCGGGATTTGCACCTTGCAGCGGTTTCGCACTTTAGCCACGATCGAGAGCTCCCTTGGGCGTCCCGCGCAACATCACCGACTCGCCGGACACTGGCCCCGCGTTGCTGTCCCGGCGGCTGGGACAACGCTATGGCCTCGCGCTGGTCGCCGTCGCGATGTTGGTGCTGTTAGACCAGGCCGTGATTCAGCCAACCTTGATGCGGCTCAATCTCTATGCGCCGGTGATTAATGTCTCGGGGCGGCAGCGAATGCTCAGCCAGCGACTGAGCAAGGCGGCGCTGGCGATGCTCGGCGCCGATACCGACCAACAAGATGCGTATCGCCGCGAGCTGAATTCGGCGCTGGGCCAGTGGACCACGGCTCAGCTGGGCCTGCTGCATGGCGATTCGCGACTGGGCGTGCCAGCCACTCGATCTGCGGTTGTGCTCGAGGAGTTTCGGCAGCTGGCTCCGCACTTCGAGGCGATGCGCGCAGCGGCGGAGACGATTGCCGACCCGAGCTCGGATCCGGGTGTGACGAAGGCAGGGGTGGCGACGCTGCTGCAACATGAGTCAGCCTATCTGCCGCGGATGGACCGCATTGTGGGACTGTTCGAGCAGGAGGCGCGCACGCAAGTGGCTTGGCTGCGATGGCTAGGGTTTGCAGTCACTGGCGCGATCTTGCCACTGTTGCTCGCCGTCGGCTGGCTGGTTGTTCGCCCTGCGACACGGACCATCCAACGCCAGATTGACGAGCTGACGAGCAGCCGCGCCAATCTCACCAAGGCCCGCGACAAATTGGAGGAGCGAGTCGCGTCTCGCACTTGCGAATTGCAGGCCGCCAACGATGCGCTACAACGCGAGGCGTGCGAGCGCCAGCAGGCGGAAGAGCGCACGCGTCAGTTGTCGCTGCAGCTGTCCCACGCCTCGCGAATCACGGCGATTGGGCAGCTGGCGGCAGGCTTGGCTCACGAGCTGAATCAACCGCTCTCGGCGATCGCGTTGTACGCCGAGACCGCCGAGCTGGCATTGACGCCCGACACACAGCGCCTCGACGACGCTCGGCAAACGGTCGAGCGCATCAGAGGCGCAGCGTTGCGGGCGGGCAATTTGGTTCGCAGTCTGCGCAGCTTCGTTCGCCCCGGCGTCGTTGAGCATGCGCCGACCCGGATGCACGAACTGGTCGAGGAAGTGTGCGCGCTGTGCCAAGCCGCCGTTGCCGAGTCCGGTGCGGAGCTGCAAATCGACGTGCCAAGCGACTTGCCGGTGATCTGCGTCGACCGCATTCAAATTCAGCAGGTGCTGCTGAACTTGATTCAGAATGCTCTGCAAGCGATGCGGAACCAACCTACCGAAGTGCGCCGCTTGCATGTTCACGGCTTCGTCGAACAAGCGACCTTGTGCGTCGAAGTCGTGGACACGGGGCCGGGGTTCGGTGAGGCCCATGCCGAGTCGGTGTTTCAGCCGTTTTTTACGACGAAGACGGAGGGCTTGGGGATGGGGCTGGCGATCTGCCGCACGATTGTTCGCCAGCATGGCGGCGAATTGTTGGCGCGTAACGCCCCTGAGGGCGGCGCTGTTGTCGCCTTCGTCTTGCCGCTTCCGACAGAGAGAGAGAAGAGCGATGCAAACGAACTCAACCGTGTTTGTCGTTGACGACAATGCGGATATGCGGGATTCGCTCGGCATGTTGGTCGACGCGATGGGGCACGCCGTGCGCACCTTTGGATCGGCGGCCGAGTTCCGCGCCGCCTTGCCACTCGATCGTCGTGGCTGCCTTGTGCTCGATGTGAAGATGCCCGGTGAGAGTGGCCTGGAGCTCTATGAGGCGCTGCTGCGAGACGGCGTTCGGCTGCCGGTGATCTTTATGACGGCCCACGCCGACGTCAGGGTCGCGGTGGCCGCGATGAAAACCGGCGCCATCGAGTTTCTCGAGAAGCCGTTTGATCGCCGCACGCTTCAAGACCGCATCGAAAAGGCGCTCGAGATCGACCGGCAATGGTGCGATCGCGAGCGTGAGTTTGATCAGATTGACCTGAAGATCAGCAAACTGACCGAACGGGAGCGGGAGACGTTGGAGTTGGTGATCGCCGGCGAGTCCAACAAGTCAATGGCCACCAAACTGTTCATCTCGGAGCGCGCGGTGGAGATGCGCCGAGCAAGCATGATGCGCAAGCTCGGCGTCAAATCCACGGCAGAACTGTTGCGGCTCGCCGTGACGCACCGCGTCCTACGTGAGGTGCGGCACGCCACTCAATTCGAGCCGTTCATGTCGGATTAACCGAGGAAGGAAACCCGAAGCGTCAGCGAGGGATCGAATCGGGAGTCCATTTTGGCGAGAGCGCGGACTCTTGATCAGAAGTCCCACTGCAGCTGCGAGTAGACGAAGTCAGCATCCGCGGGGTTCAGGATCTTGTCCCCGCGCCAAAAGTGCGAGTAACCGGTCGCGAAGCTCACCCGAGGCGTGACTCGGAAGTTGCAGAGGATGTCGAGCTCGTGCCCCAGATCGCGGCTGCCGGGGTTCTGGGCGTACTGGTTGCCAATGCCGCGAGCGTTGCCCGTGTGCGGCGTCATGAAATAGTAGTACCAGAAAAGCAGTTGCATGCGGTCTTGGGGATTCATCGTCACCAAGAGGTTCGGCGAAAGGATGTTGGTTCGCTGCACCGCGTCGATGAAGCCAAGGTACTTGTGAGCCAGCGGGTACAACTGGTTGTAGTTTCGCGAGGCGTAGTCCATGTAGGCCCAGACGGTCGGAGTCCAAACCGTGTCGCTGAAGGCATGGCCAACACCGCCGGTCAGAAACCACTCGCCGTGTCCGCGGCCTGGTGTTGGCACGGCGGGGGAGATCAGGTCGCGAGAGCCGAACTGCACGCCGCCTTCAATTTCGTACAGCAAGTCGCTTTCCGTTTTGCCGTTCAAGCGACTTCCCAGCGTGTGCAGCGACGAGTCGACACCGGCGGCTCGAATATCGGCGCCAAGGTAGTACAAGTCGAGCGTCGATCGCTCCAACCCGGCGAATGTGCTGTAGACACCGTAGAACGGCTGCTGCCAATCGGCGGAGTCCATTTTGCCGCGAACGACCGGGACAATGGCGGTGAAGAACGTGTCCACGGTCCAGTCCCCGGACTTATAGCGTCCCCGCACGCCTTCGAACGTGCGGCGAGTGTTTGCCCAGTCCAGTGGCGACACTGTGCGTTGTGCTCCGTAGAGCAGCTCCTGGCGTCCGACCAGAATGCTCCACTCTTCGGTCATCCGCAGGTCGAGCAGGAAGTTCTGCACGTCCATATCGTTTTCGTCGATTGCGCGCGGAGCGAAATTCTGGCCCGCCGAGTCGGCATACAGCGTCTCGGCGAAGAAACGGACATTCTCGTTCACCTGGTAGTTGGCAAACAACCGCACCCGGCTTAGCAGAAAGGTGTCGTGGTTATCGAGAAATCGCTGGGCGCCCTTCATGCCTTGCTCATGGTGCCCGCGCAGACGCATCTGCCCGCCGATGTCGAGCTTGCCGTCGCCCGGCATCGACATCCGCTTGAGGTCGTCAAACAGCAGGTGATCGCAATAACAGGGATCGCTCAAGTAGCTGAAATCATTGGCATAGAACACGCCCGCGTACGCCTTGGCGGCCTTTGCCTTGGCCGCTTCGCGCTTTTTCTTAGTGCATTGCGGGCAGTTGCAAGTCGACTTCGGCTGGCAGCACTCGCACGGCGCAGACGCGTCGATGGTCACGGCCGGCGGGAGGGAAGTTTGTGGGGCCGCAGGCGTTGGCTGCTGGGCGACGGCCGTGTTGAGGCCGCAGGTGATCGCCAACACGGCGAGCGCAAATTGACGGATCATGGAATCCATTCCATTTGATTAAGGGAGTCTTGCGCCCGGCATCGTCCGATAGACGGCGCTGACGGTGGCACATCGAGCCGTAAGGTCCGAGGCGCGTATGTCTCTATTGTGTCGGCTCGGAAGTGAATGCCGGTGCAGCGCTCATGCCGCCAATGCGACCGAAAAACGCTCCAACTGCCATAATCTTGGCAAAGCTTGACGGCTGGGCGGGACATGCCTGCGCGGCGTCGACAACCTCACCCCCGTAGCGCGGTTGTTCTCGCCGGCGAGCTGCACACCCCTGGGCGATGCCCCAACGGTGAGGAAGGCCTTCAGCCTTCAATGATTCCACGGGGCGGCATACCCGGGGCGATGCCCCGGGCTGAGATGAGGAAGGCCTTCGGCCTTCAATGTTTCCACGTCTCCCGTGTGAGAAGCGAGCAGCCCCAACGCGCCGGCCCAACCACGTCTCCCATGTTGCTTTTGTGCCCCGGTTCTTGCCGGGAACGGCGGTTTCGCTACCCTACTTGCATGCGCGAAGCTGCGCGCACCGCTCCTGAATTTGGATTTGTCATGCCGCTTGTCACTGCCAATGAGATCACCATCGGATTTCGCGGACCGCCGCTGCTGGAAGAGGCGAGTTTTCGAATCGACGCGGGGGAGCGGATCGGCCTGCTCGGCAGAAATGGCGCCGGCAAGACGACGTTGCTGCGGCTGTTGATGGGCGAGCTGGAGCCGGATGGCGGCGAGTTGATCGTGGCGCCGCAGACGCGGATCGCTCGGCTGACCCAAGACGTGCCGCGCGATATTCACGCTTCCATTCAGCACGTGGTGGCGGAGGGGGTGCTGCGACCGAACTTGGGTGAGGAGGACCGCTGGCGAGCCGAGCATGATGTCGAGCAGATTCTGTCTCGCATGGAGCTGGATCCGGACGGCCGGTTCGAGCTGTTGTCGTCCGGCATGAAACGACGCGTGCTGTTGGCGCGTGCGCTCGTGTCCGGCCCGGATCTGCTGTTGCTCGACGAGCCGACCAACCATCTCGATATCGAGGCGATCGATTGGCTTGAGGACTTTCTGTCACGACTGTCGACCGCGTTCGTGTTCGTGACTCACGATCGCATGTTTCTCCGCAAATTGGCGCAGCGGATTCTGGAGATCGATCGCGGCCACATCTTCGATTGGTCCTGCGACTACGACACGTTCCTGGAGCGGCGCGAGCAGGCGCTGGCCGCCGAGGAAAAGCAGAACGCGCTGTTTGACAAGCGACTAGCCGAAGAGGAAGTCTGGATTCGGCAAGGCATCAAGGCCCGCCGCACTCGCAATGAAGGACGGGTCCGCGCACTGAAGGAAATGCGCCGCGAACGCGGCCAAAGGCGCCAGCGTCTCGGCGCCTCCAACCTGCAGATCCAAGAGGCGCAGAAGAGCGGCAACCTGGTGTTGGAGGCAGAGCGGATCTCATTTGCCTATGAACAGGAGCCGCCCGTGTTTGAGGCGTTCTCCACCACGGTGATGCGGGGCGACAAGGTTGGCATTATCGGACCCAACGGGGCGGGCAAAACAACGTTGTTGAAAGTGCTGCTCGGGCAAATGCCGCCCACCTCCGGCGCGGTGAAGCAAGGCACCAATCTGCAGATCGCTTATTTCGATCAGCTCCGGCAGCAGTTGAACGAGGAGCAGACCGTCCAGGAAAACGTGGGCGACGGCGCCGACGCGATTCTGATCAACGGCGCCCGCAAACATGTGCTCGGGTATTTGCAGGACTTTCTGTTTGCACCCGAGCGAGCACGCACCCGGATCAAGTTCCTCTCGGGCGGCGAACGCAATCGCATTTTGCTGGCCAAGCTGTTTGCCAAGCCGGCGAACCTGATCGTGCTCGACGAGCCCACCAACGATTTGGATGAGGAGACTTTGGAGCTGCTTGAGGAGAAGCTCGCCGAGTACTCCGGGACGGTGCTGATGGTTAGCCACGACCGCGAATTCCTCAACAATGTGGTCACCAGCACTTTTGTTTTCGAGCCCGACGGGCTCCATGAATATGTGGGCGGCTACGACGACTGGCGGCGCCAAACTGCGGACAAACGCGAAGTGCAGGTCGACGCGAAACGGCAAGCAGCTGTGGCGGAGAAGGCCAAGGCCAAATCCGCGGCGCCGGCGACACCTGCCCCCGCCGCACCGCAGCGAAAGAAGCTGTCGTATCAAGAGCAGCGTGAACTGGACGGCCTGCCGGCTCGCATTGAGCAGCTTGAGGCCCAAGTGGCCGAGCTGCACGCGGCGATGGCCAAGCCCGAGTTCTATCAGCAGTCGGGAGAAGTGCTGGCCGCAGCGCAAACCAAGCTCCAAGATCTGTCCACGGAGCTGGAGGCCGCCATCGAGCGTTGGAGTGACCTGGAGGAGCGGGCCTAGTGCTTTGTCAGGCTTTGATTTTGGGGAAGCGGGACTTTAGTTTTCGTCGCGCAACCGTCGTAGGGCGGCCCTTCCGGGCCGCCTGAAGCGCATGGCACCAACCACAGCCAACGGGCTAACCGCTGCTGGCGGCCCGGAAGGGCCGCCCTACCAAGCCTTCGTTTTGGGG
>JAGQPF010000464.1 GCA_020426845.1 Planctomycetales bacterium | reverse complement strand
TGCGGGGCTTCTGCGCGTGAAGTGCGCGGTTTGACGGGCGCGCGGCGCCGTTCCATGGGCTCGCGCCCATGGCTACGGTCTGTCGCCCCTTGCGGGGCTTGTGCGCGTGAGGTGCGCGGTGCTATGGGCTTGCGGCGCCGTTTCCATGGGCTCGCGCCCAATGGCTACGGTCTGTCGCCCCTTGCGGGGCTTCTGCGCGTGAGGTGCGCGGCGCTATGGGCTTGCGGCGCCGTTTCCATGGGCTCGCGCCCATGGCTACGGTCTGTCGCCCCTTGCGGGGCTTGGCGTTTGTACTGCCGCAATTCCCGAAGAGCCGTCACCTCCTTGGCTCCCGCGAATTCGACAACTGATCATACAAAAATAAAAACACCCCGCGACTTGTCGTCGCGGGGTGTTTTGTTCTCAGCGTCGGTCAAACACGTTGCCGAACGTTAGCCGTCCGACTCGTCCGAGTCGCTCTTGGGGGCGTCGGTCGCGAGATCGGGGGAGATCAGCGGACCAGCCTCGCCAAGGCCGCCCTTGAGATTCTGCGTCTGAGCGGCGGGCTTGCGGGACTCGGTGGCGGAGGCGTCTTCCGGCGCCTCATCCTCCTCGGCCCATTCAACCCGCTTGCGGGACAGGCCGATCTTGCGATCGTCCGTGTCGACGCGAAGGATCTTGACCTCGATATCGTCGCCGACCTTCACCACATCTTCGGGGTTGTCGACCTTGTGGTCGGCCAACTCCGAAATGTGCAGCAAGCCCTCGAGTCCGTCCTCGAGGCCCACGAAGACACCGAAATTGGTGATCTTGGTGACCTTGCCGTGAACGACTTGGTTCGGCTGGTACTTGCTGGGGATGTCGTGTGCCCAGGGATCGTTGTCCAGTTGCTTGAGGCCCAGCGCGATACGACGCCGGTCCTGGTCGACGGACAAAATCTTGCACTGGATCTCTTGGCCCTTCTCCAGCAGCTCGCTGGGGTGGCTGATCTTGCGAGTCCAGGACATGTCCGAAACGTGCAACAGGCCGTCGATGCCCTCTTCGAGCTCGATGAAGGCGCCGTAGTTGGTGAGATTGCGGACGCGGCCCTTGATCACGCTGTCGACCGGGAAGCGGTCGCCCACGGTGTCCCAAGGATTCTCCTCCGCTTGCTTCATGCCGAGCGACAGTTGCTGCTCCTTGGGATCGACTCCCAGGATCACGACGGGGATTTCGTCCCCGATCTGCACCAGCTCGCTGGGATGATTGACGCGTTTGACCCACGACATCTCGCTGATGTGCACGAGGCCTTCGATGCCCGGCTCCAGCTTGACGAACGCGCCGTAGCTCATCACGTTCACCACTTGGCCCATGTGCTTGGAGCCCACGGGGTACTTCTCGACCACGTTCTCCCAAGGGTTGGAGTCCTTCTGCTTCAACCCCAGCGCGATCTTCTCCTTCACGTGATCGATGTGGAGAATCACCACTTCGATTTCGTCGTCGATCTGCACCATCTCCGACGGATGGCCGATGCGGTCCCAGCTCATGTCGGTGATATGCAGCAGGCCGTCGATGCCGCCCAGGTCGACGAACGCGCCGAACTCGGCGATGTTCTTGACAACGCCGGTGCGACGCTGTCCCACCTCGAGCACCTTGAGCAGCTCTTCACGCTCCTGCTGGCGCTGACGCTCGATCAACGCGCGGCGGCTGACCACGATGTTGCGGCGAGCCTCATCGATCTTCAGCACGTCGCACTGCACGTACCGGCCGATGTACTCGCCAATGTCCGGCGGACGGCGAATGTCCACTTGACTCGCCGGCAAAAACACATGCACTCCGATATCGACGAGCAACCCGCCCTTGATCTTGCGTACCACCTCGCCGGTCACGACGTCGCCTTCCTTGACGTCGCTCATCACCTCAATGAACTTCTTGATGCGGTGGGCCTTGGTATAGCTCAGCCGAACCATCCCGTGAGGATCGTCCGCCTGTCCAAGGTCGTCCTCGATCTCCTCGATCAACACCTCGATCTCAGAGCCAACTTCCGGCGTCTCATCTTCCCACTCGTCGCGGGCGATCGTGCCTTCGCTCTTGAAGCCAATGTCGACCAGCACCGAGTCGCCGTCGATGCGAATAATGCGGCCCTTGACAATTTTGTTGATGTCGTAATCTTGCTCGTCCGGATCGATGACGTACTCATCGATGTCGCCCATCTCGGCAATTACGCTTGCAATATGGTCGTCTTCCAGGCTTCGAATTAGGTTGCGATTTACCATGCGTGAGTAGAGACTCCCGAAAAATAGGGGGTTGTGCCGGAAGTTTCGAATCCTGCACGCCAGGCGTCGACACTTCGGAGGCAGCGCGGCCAATCGAACCCCGCTGGCCGCTAGCGGGTAATCACGTATTTCTATCAAAGCCCCCTCTCAAGGGCAACTCGGCTTGTTCTGATTTGTCGACAAGTCAAATCCGGAAGAATCGGAAAAAACCGCAAAACAGCGATTTAGTGGTAAGATAGGCAAGATACCGCAGGGCGTGCCTGCACCGACCTCCGATCATCACAGGCTGGCAGCCTGTGCCACGACATGAAAAAAGCCTCGTCATTATGACGAGGCTTTTGGCCAGATCGGCAAGGTGGAGGCGAAGGGAGTCGAACCCTCGACCTCAGCATTGCGAACGCTGCGCTCTCCCAACTGAGCTACGCCCCCAAGCCGTGTTGAAGAGAGAACTCATCAACTCGCACCATTCTACGACAACTTTGGCGGCAGTCCAGTGGGCCCCGGGGGTGAAACTTGGCGCCCCAGTTCGTTACTGGTGCGCCTCGCGAGCCTTCAACACCGGGTCCGAGGCCAGGGGCAATTGGACTCGGGCGCCCAGCTCGGCGGCCTGATAGATGGCCAGGATGATCTCCACGGAACGCCGTCCTTCCCGGCCGTCCACCAGAGGCTTCCCACCGGTTTCAATCGCGTGGAGCACGTCGCGGAACAGTTCGGTATGGCCGTGATGACCAATCGCCGCCGGATCCGCCGCGCCCCCTCCGCTGCTCGTGGCGCCCGCCATCTCTTCCTTCAACTGCTCATCCTCGGGACGCATGTGGGCAAAGTCCCACTTGACGATGTCCTCCTCCTCCATCACGGCCGTCCCTTCGGATCCGTGCAGTTCGATCCGCTTGAGATACCCCGGATAAGCCGCCGTGGTTGCCTCGATGACCCCCAACGCGCCGTTGGCGAACTGCAGTGTCGCCATGGCCACATCCTCCACCTCAATCCGCTCGTGGGCGAGCGTCGAGGTGTGCGCCGAGATCGAATCGACCGGTCCCATCAGCCAAGCCAGCAGGTCGACGCTGTGGATCGCTTGATTCATCAAAGCGCCGCCGCCGTCGAGCTTCCAGGTGCCTCGCCACGCTCCGCTGTCGTAATACTCCTGAGTGCGAAACCATTTCACGTACGAGTCGCCGATCGTCAGCTTCCCGAACCGCCCTTGCTCCACCGCCTGCTTCAGCAACTGCGAAGAGCGATGAAAACGAGAGGGGAAGATCGTGGCCAGTGTCACACCGGCCTCTTCGCAAGCGGCAATAATGTTGTCGCAGCGCTGCAGAGTGATCTCCAGCGGCTTTTCGACAATCACGTGCTTGCCTGCCCGCGCCGCCTGGACGCCCGGCTCCATATGTGCCCCGCTGGGAGTGCAGATGGTGACGACGTCGACAGCGGGGTCCGCGAGCATCTCCGCCAAGTCGTGATAAGCCCGACATCCGTTCGCCTCGGCGAACTTGTCCGCTGACGCAGGGAACATGTCAAAGCAAGCGACCAACTGCCCATTGTCCAGGTCCGCGATCGCCTTCGCGTGAAAATTCGCGATCATGCCGCAGCCGATCACTCCAAAACCAAACGCCATGTTCGCTCTCCCAAAGTAACCGTGCCCCGGACATCAATCCGCCCGAGTGCCATTCGCGTGTTTGCGATGCGTCCCGAGCCGCCACGCTGTGGCCACACCGCGAGGCTATCGATTTGAAACGCAGGACCCGCCAAGAGCAAGGTGGGGCTTGGCACAGGCTGCCGGCCTGTCGTGGTGCAGGCGGCCGGCCTGTCGTGGCACAGGCTGCCGGCCTGTCGTGGTGCAGGCTGCCGACCTGTCGTGGCATAGGCTGCTAGGCTGTGCTTGACGAAGCACAATTCACGCCTTCCTTATCGGCCAACGTGGCACAGGCTGCCAGCTGTGGCCCAGCTACGGCACCGAAATCGGCAGCAATTCGGGACGCCAGATCGAAAGCCCCAGAATCAACATGCTCGACAGATTCAACAACAGATGCATCACGACGCACGGCAGCAGGCGATGGGTGCGTTGGTAGAGGAATCCCAGGCCGAGCGCGAAAAAGAACAGTGCGATCGGGTCCGGCGAGGGCTTGTTTTGAATGTGCATGATCGCGAACAGCCCCGAGCTGACGATCACCGGCCACCAGGGCGGGCGGCTGTCGAGTGGTCGTGCCTGCTTCGCCTCGGACCACCCCTTGTCTCGCGGCGCCCAGTCGATCGTGCCACTGACCAGCAAGTCCGAGGTCGGCCCGTTCCAGACCGCCAACTTCTCGAGCCATCCTTGGAAGACGCCACGCAGCAGGAACTCCTCGGCCACCGGCGCCGCGACGACGGCAGTCAAAAACACGGCGCCATACAGTCCGCCGTCGGGCGCCTCGCGAACCAAGTCCACCAACGGATGCGCGGCCTCGGGCCAAATGGTCGAGAGCAAGTATTGCAGCAGATAGATCGGCGCGGCGAACAGCACGAACGCCTTGGCGCCGAGCCAAATGTCGTAGCCCGCGCGAGCGAGCGTGGCGCCGGTGTCGTGGCTCCGCGCATGGGTCAACACGTGAATGGTGAAGAGCCCCAACAACGTCGCCATCAACCGACCACCCGCCATCCCCAGCAAGGCGGCGGTCTGCTTCTCGCGGGTCAAGTCCTCGAGCTTGAAAGCGTCTTCCCCAAGGTCGAGCATCTGCAGCGCACCGGTCTCGCAAATCACCAGCAGCACGAAGCAGACCGCGACATACACCAGCCCCCAAGGCACCGGGCGGCGTTCATTCCAGTCCAGCACATCCACGCCATGTTGGACTCGCAACAACACGCGTAGCCAGCCGTACACCGAGCCGGCGACCAGGCAGGCCAGAAATCCCCAGATTGCGGTCGGCACCCAGGTTTCCATCAATTCGCTCTCCGTCGGCTAGCAACCTGTTGAAAAGGACCCACTGGCAATCGAAACCGCCTTCACGCTGCGAAAAAATGCCGTGCCGATTGCCGGACCAGGTTTTCAACAGCCTCCTAGGCGACAATCGACTTCCAGGCGGCGGCCAGGTAGATCGCGCCGGAGTAGATCGTCAACGCCATCGCGGCATAGATCGAAACGTCACGCGGCACCGTCAAGCCGGCCGCGGGGAACGCCATGCTGAGCAAGCTCAGCCCCACCGCGGCGCATTGCAGCACCATCTTCCACTTGCCGGGCCAGTTCGCCGAAAAGTCGCCGCCCATCTGCTCAATAAAGCCTCGCAGCGACGTGACGAACATCTCGCGGGCCAGCACCAGCACTGCCATCCAGGGAACGATGCCCGATCCGGACTCGGCCGCCAGAAAGACGAACGTGCCGCAGATGATCACCTTGTCGACGAACGGATCGAAGATCCGGCCCAGTTTGGTGACCTGCTGGTACTTCCTCGCCCACCAGCCATCGACCCAGTCGGTCGACGCCGCGAGCAGAAACACCCAAAACGCGGCCCACGGCTGGCCCAGCCCGATCAAGGCAAACACGGCGATCGCCAGGATAAAGCGCGACATCGTGACCAGGTTGGGCACGTTCATCACGGTCCCCGACGGCGGGTTGGAGCTGGCGGTCATCGGCCGTCCTCCAATTGCACTGCCACGAGATCGTAGCCGCTGGCAGCGACCACTTCGCATTTCACGAACTGCCCCGCGCGAATCGTCGCGGTCGGCGTGACATACACGATGGAGTCGACATCGGGCGCGTCGGCCCGCGTGCGTCCTCGCCAGGCGTTTTCGCCGGGCACTTGGCTGTCGATCAACACGTCGAGGACCTTGCCCTGCTGAGCGGCCGTCCAGTCGAAGGCGACCTCCTGCTGCACTTCCATCAAATAGTTCCAGCGACGCTGCATTTCCTCGGCCGGCACTTGGCCAGCCAACTTCGCCGCCGGCGTGTCCGGCTCCAACGAATAGGTGAACACGCCCATCCGCTCAAAACGCTCGGCGCGGATGAACTCCGCGAGCTCCTCGACCTGCTCCTCCGTCTCGCCGGGAAAGCCGGTGATGAACGTGGTTCGCAGCGTCAGCTCGGGAATCGCTCCACGCATGCGGGCAAGCAGATCCAGCGTCTGTTGCCGCGTGACCCGACGGGACATGCGCCGCAGCAGCTCGTCGTTAATGTGCTGCAACGGCATGTCGATATACGGCACGATTCGCCGAGCGGTGGCGATCGTCTCCAGCAGCTTGTCGTCGATGTACATCGGGTAGAAGTACATCAGGCGAATCCAATCGAGCCCGTCGACTTGATCCAGCTCGCGGAGCAGCGAGGCCAGACGGGGCTGACCATCGATGTCCATTCCATAGTAGGTTGTGTCCTGAGCGACCACGATCAGCTCGCGAACGCCGTCATCAACCAATTCTCGGGCCTCTTGCAACACCACATCCAAGGGCTTCGAAGCATGCTTGCCGCGCATCTTCGGAATGGCGCAGAAGGTGCAAAGCCGGTCGCAGCCCTCGGAGATCTTGAGGTAGCCAAAGTGTCGCGGCGTGATACGCAGCCGCTCGGTGTCGGCCAGAGCGCGAACCGGAGCGGGGCGAAACACCGTTCGCTGCTCGTCGAGATGGCCGATCAAGCGGTCCGCGACCTTCGTCACATGCTCGCGGCCAAACACGCCGACGAGCGAGTCGATTTCGGGCCGGTCTTCGAGCAATTGCTCTTGCTGGCGTTCGGCCAGGCAACCCGACACGATCACGCCTCGTGTCTTGCCCTCGCGTTTCAGCTCGAGCATCTCGTCAATCGTGGCAAACGACTCGGCACGCGCCTGCTCGATGAATCCGCAGGTATTGACGACGACGAAGTCGGCCCCCTCGGGGTCGGGCACGAGCCGGTAGCCGTCCAATTGGAGCAGCCCGAGCATCCGCTCGGAATCCACCAGGTTCTTGGGGCAGCCCAGGCTGACAAACGCGTAGGTGCCTTTGGGCGCCTGGTCCTCCGCGCCCCGTTTCTCAATCAACAACAGCTCACCGGCGGGCGCTGTCGCGGGTTCGGAGTTGGCGGAAAGCGATTCGGGCGCCGCCTTCGACGACTCGTGGGAGGGGCTGGGGCCGTTGTCGGTCACTCGAATCCTCAGGCATCTGTCGCGACCGGCTATTTCGCCGGCCAGCGGCCCGTTTGTGGCGGGGTGAACGGGGATGGTAGAATTCCACCAGCATAACTCACCACCCCATTGCCTGCCTACGGCGGACCAGCCCCTGAACAGGGGATTCAGCCACGACCGGCCATAGGGCCTCACAAGGGTCGCCTGCGATGGAGGCCCGACGGGCAACGGCCTCACAAGGGTCGCCTGCGATCGAGGCCCGATCAGTCCTCACAACCGTCGCCGACATTAAGCCTCAAGCGGTTTGTGAGGCCTCACCAAGGTCGCCCGCGATGGACGTCCGACCACTCAACACTCCGGGAACCACATCATGCTCAACCATCCTCTCAATGGCCTGCGCCGACGAGATTGGCTGGCCGGCGCAGCTGGCGTCACCTTGGCCGCCGCCGCATCGCGGACACGGGCCGCCGAAAACGAGACGCCCTATATCGACGCGCACGTTCATGTCTGGACTCCCGACACCGCGCGCTATCCGCTTGCCCCAGGCTTCAAAAAGTCGGACATGAGCCCGGCGAGCTTCACCCCGGAGGAACTGTTTCGGCATGCCAAGCCCAACGGCGTGGGCCGCATCGTGCTGATCCAGATGAGCTACTACCACACCGACAACACCTACATGCTGGAGATGATGAAGCAGTACCCCGGCGTATTCGCCGGCGTCGCCATCATCGAAGAGACCAAGCAAGCCCCCTTTACCATGGGCAAGCTAAGGCCGCTGGGCGTCACCGGATTCCGCATTCAGCCCCGCGACCGTAAGCCCGACCAATGGCTGCAAGGAGACGGCATGCAGGCGATGTGGGCCGCCGGCGCCAAGAACGGCCAGGCAATGTGCCACCTGATCAACCCCGAGTTTCTGCCGTCGGTCGACGCGATGTGTCGCAAGCATCCCGACACGCCGGTGGTCATCGACCACTTCGCTCGGATCGGCATCGACGGCGAGATCCGCGAGGCCGACCTCAAGCAGCTCTGCCAGCTCGCCGAGCACAAGCACACCTACGTCAAGATCTCCGCCTACTACGCGCTCGGCAAAAAACTCGCTCCCTACACCGACCTGCTGCCGATGATTCGCCGCCTGCTCGACGCGTTCGGCCCCGAGCGGCTGATGTGGGCCAGCGATTGCCCCTTCCAAGTCGTCGACGGCCACGCCTACAAGCCTTCCATCGACTTGATCAAGCAGATGACACTCTCCGACGGCGACCGCGACTGGTTGCTGCGACGCACCGCCGAAAAGGTGTTCTTCTCGTAGCGCGCAGGATTGAGCAGCCGCAGCGCCCTTGCATGGGCGCCCTCGCCCGTGCGCAGTGAGCAACCGCACAGAGCGTCCCGTAGCATGGGCGCCCTCGCGCGTCCTCGCCCGTGCGCAGTGAGCAGTGAGCAGTGAGCAACCGCTGATTTCCCCCTCAAATTGGAGGGGATTGGCCGACGCAACAGGGTGCGCACTTCTGCACGGGCGAGGGCGCCCATG
>JAGQPF010000463.1 GCA_020426845.1 Planctomycetales bacterium | reverse complement strand
TGCGGGGCTGTTGCGCGCGGCGTGCGCGAGATTCCGGGGCTCGCGCAACGGAATCGCGAGCTGCGAGACGGGTCCATGGGCTCGCGCCCATGGCTAACGTCTGTCGCCCCTTGCGGGGCTGTTGCGCGTGACGTGCGCAAGATTCTCGGGCCCGCGACACGTTGCACTCGGGCGGAATTCGACTACGCTAAGCAGGACCCAAACCACCCAGTTTACCGGGCCTGCCTTATGCGTTTTCACTCGAGTTTCGCGCGCCGTGCCGGTGTCTTCGGTCTTCTACTGGCGGCGGCCGCCCTCTGCTCGGCCGCTCCGCCCACAACGCGCAAAGTGGAGGGGCTGCGTGTCAATCGACCGTCTTGGTATGCGCTGACGGGCGCGACGGTAGTGACAGGTCCCGGTCAGTCCAAGCCGGCGGTGATCGTGATCCGCGACGGGGTGATCGTGCAAGTCGGCGGCGAGACGCCCGCTGGCGCAAAAGTGATCGACCTCGCCGGGAAGACAATTTACCCTGGCCTGATCGACGCCTACTCCGAATTCAAACTGCCTGCCGAAGCGCTGCGACAAGGCGCCACGTATTGGAACTCCGAGGTCCGCTCCCATGTCTCCGTGTCGGAACACTACAGCGCTTCGGGCGCAACCGACCAAGACTATCGCAGCCAGGGCGTGGTCGCGCGATTGGTCGCGCCGGACGACGGCATCCTCCGCGGGCAGAGCTGCGTCGTCAGCACCGGCGATGAGAAGCGCGACCAGCGCATCCTCCGCGACAGCGTGGCTCAACATGCTCTGCTGACCTTGCGTCGCGGCGACCGCAATCACTATCCCAACTCACCCATGGGCGCCGTCGCACTGGCGCGCCAAGCGGTGATTGATGCCGACTGGCTGCACGCGGCCGAGCGAGCCCATGAAGCGGATCGCTCGCTGCCACGCCCCGAGCAGTGCGACACCTTGAGCGATCTGCACCGCGTGCTCGAGGGCCAGCCGATGGTGTTCCAAGCGCAGAACGAGTTGTTCGCGCTGCGGGCGGATCGCTTCGCGCGGGAGTTCGGCATCAAGGCCTTCATTCTTGGCTCGGGCCACGAATACAAGCGGCTGGAAGAGATCGCCAAGCTGGGCCGCCCGCTGATCGTGCCGTTGAACTTCCCCAAGGCGCCGAACGTGGCGACGCGCGAAACCGAGCGAGAGGCGACGCTCGAGGAGTTGATGCATTGGGATCTCGCGCCGGAGAATCCCGCGCGGCTCGCCGCCGCCGGCGCCACCATCGCCGTCACCGCGCATGGACTCGACAGCCCCAAAGGTTTGCTCAAGGCAGTCCGCGAGGCGGTGCAGCGAGGACTCAGCAAGCAAGATGCGCTCCGCGCACTGACCGTGTCTCCCGCCGAGCTACTCGGTGTGGACACCATGCTCGGGACGATTGAAACCGGCAAGCAGGCGAGCTTGGTCGTCGTGGACGGCGACCTGTTCGAAAAGGGAACCGTGGTGGAGACCTGGGTCGCTGGCCAACGATTCGAGATGAAAACCGCGCCCTGGTTCGACCTCGCCGGCCCGTGGGATATGAAAATTGACGGTATCGAACCAGCGCTCCGAGTCGAGTTTAAAACGAAAGACAAGCTGACTGCGGATGCCAAGACGCAAGGCGAGTCGCCCAAGAGCGTCGCCCTTTCCCAAGTCGCTTTGTCCGGCTCGAGGCTGTCGCTGCAACTGGAGGGCGAGACCCTGGGCAAGCCCGGCGCCGCCCGGCTGTCGGCGCTGGTCAACGCGACAGGCGATCAATGGCAAGGAATCGTGACTTGGCCCGACCATAGCGAGTCGTCCGTCAGCGCTGCGCGCGCCGCCGCGCAACCGGACCAACCGAAACAACAGAGCTCTCCCGAGACGCCCGAGCCCAAGGAAGCGAAAGCGACGAAAACCGACCCCGCAGATGCCGCGGAGCTGCCCGCCGACGAACCCAAGCGGAAGAAAAAACGCGGCAAGAAAGCTCGCAAAGCGGCTCGCGACACGGTCGAGCCAACGGAGGAGAAGCAATCGACCGCAGAGACCGACAAAACAGACAAACAGGCGGACCAGTCTGCCAAGGCTGACAACGCCGATGGGCCGGACCAGAAGTCGGACAAAAAGGACCAGGATGACAAGGCGAACGAGCCTGCCAAGGCGAGCTTCGCGGTGAACTACCCTCTGGGCGCCTACGGCCGCGAGTCGGCGCCGGAGCAGCCGATGGTGCTGTTTACCAACGCCACCGTCTGGACGTGTGGGCCCCAAGGGATCTTGGAAAACGGAGCCGTATTGATTCGCGATGGCCGCGTCGTCGCGGTCCGTTCGACGCCTCCCTCGGCGCAGGGTCGCGAGAACGAGCTCCGACGGCTGTTCGGCAAGGCCGCCGAGCAGGCGACCGTCGTGGACCTCCAAGGGCGCCACCTGTCACCCGGCATCATCGACTGCCATTCGCACATGGCAACGGATGGCGGGATCAACGAAAGCGCCCAGGCCATCACCTCCGAGGTCCGCATCGGCGACTTCATCAACTGCGACGACATCGACATTTACCGCCAGCTCGCGGGCGGCGTGACGGCGGCCAACATTCTGCACGGCTCCGCCAACCCGATCGGCGGCCAGAACCAGGTCATCAAGCTCCGCTGGGGCGCAACGCCCGACGGCATGAAGTTCGCCGAGGCGCCGCAGGGAATCAAATTCGCCCTGGGCGAGAACGTCAAGCAGAGCAATTGGGGTGACGAATACACGTCACGCTATCCGCAGACGCGAATGGGAGTCGTGGAGATTGTCCAGGACACCTTCCGCTCGGCCCGGGAGTATCGAGACGCACAGCTGCGCTGGCGACAGCAAGGCGGCATGCCGGTTCGGCGCGACCTGGAGCTCGAGGCGATTGTCGAGATCCTCGAGGGCGACCGTTGGATTCACTGCCACAGCTATCGCCAGGACGAAATTCTGGCCCTGCTCCGCACGCTCGACGAGTACCACGTCACGATCGGCACGTTTCAGCACATCCTGGAGGGCTACAAAGTCGCCGACGCGATGGCCAAACACGGCGCCATGGGCTCCGCCTTCTCCGACTGGTGGGCCTACAAGTTCGAGGTGTTCGATGCGATCCCCTACAACGGCTCGCTGATGCACAACGCGGGCGTGGTCGTCTCGTTCAATTCGGACGACCGCGAGCTCGCGCGACGCCTCAACACCGAGGCAGCGAAGGCCGTCAAGTACGGCGGAGTGCCGCCTGAGGAGGCGTTCAAATTCGTCACTCTCAACCCCGCCAAGCAGCTCCGCATCGACCGTTACGTCGGCTCCATCGAGCGCGGCAAGCATGCCGATCTCGTCGTCTGGAGCGGCTCGCCACTGTCAACTTTCAGTCGCTGTGAGCAAACCTGGGTCGATGGCCGGAAGTACTTTGACCGCGAGGAGGATCTCCGACAACGCGCCGTCTGGCAACAGCGCCGCGAGACCTTGGTGCAAAAGATTCTCCAATCGGGCAAGCCCATGATGAAGCCCGGCGAGCGACAACCCGACCCCACCGCCCTCTGGCCCAGCTCCAACGAGTACTGTCACCATTCGGGCTCCGCGAACCAGCAGCACACGCACCGGCATTAGATAAGAGGCCGTGATTGGAGTCTAAGTCGACGCCGATGTCAGTGAATCGTCAACACTAACCCTGAATGTCCGACATGTTCAAAGCGTTTCGCTACTCCGCTCTGTCGATTGCCACGACGCTGGCCCTGCTTTGCTCGCCCGCGGCCGCACATCCCGACGCGCCGGGAGCGCCGCAGCAGCAGCCAATCGCCATCGTCGGCGCCACCGTGCACACCGTGCGCGGCGATGTGCTTTCGGAGGCGACGGTGTTGTTCGACCGCGGACGCATCATTGAAGTGGGGCGGCAGGTGGAGCTGCCCTCGGGC
>JAGQPF010000462.1 GCA_020426845.1 Planctomycetales bacterium | reverse complement strand
AAAAAAAAAATCGCTGATCGAAGCCGCATCAATCGACAAGCTCAACGTCTCGTGATCGGTCACGACGAGCGTATCGCTGCCGCTAATCACGTAAGCCGCGTGCGTGGCGCTGATCGTCACCGGGTGACTTCCATCCAGAACCGCGTCATCTACTGCAGTGATTGTAAACGTCGCAGAAGCTTGGCCCGCAAGAATCGTGACGGTCGCGGGCACCGTCGCCTCCGTCGTGTCGTCGCTAAGCAGATCCAACGTCAAAGGTTGTGAAAGATCGTCTGTGCTACTTCGGGTCACCGTCGCAGTTGTCGTACCTCCGGCTTCGCTAATCGAAGCCGCGTCAATCGTCAGGCTCAAGGTCTCGTAATCGGTCACATCCAACGTGTCGCCGCCGCCCACCGCATAGTCCATCTGTGTCGCCATTATCGTCACCGTCACCATCCCGTCCAGCAACGCATCATCCACAGCCGTGATCGTAAACGTCGCGCTGGCCGCATCCGCAGGGATCTCGACCGTCGGAGGAACCATCACCTCGCTGGTATCACTGCTCAGCAGATTTACCGTTAAAGGCTGAGAGAGGTCGTCCGTGCTACTTCGGGTCACCGTCGCCGTTGTCGCACCTCCGGCTTCGCTGATCGAAGCCGCGTCAATCGTCAGGCTCAATGTCTCGTAGTCGGTCACATCCAACGTGTCGACACCGCCCATCACATAGTCCATCTGTGTCGCCGTTATCGTCACCGTCACCACCCCGTCCAGCAACGCATCGTCAACAGCCATGATCGTAAACGTCGCGCTGGCCGCATTCGCTGGAATCTCGACGGTCGGAGGAACCATCGCCTCGCTAGTATCACTGCTCAACAGATTCACCGTCAGCGGTTGTGACATATCGTCTGTATTGCTTCGCGTCACGGTCGCAATCGTGAAACTACCGTTCTCGGCGATGGAATCAGCATCGATCAACACGCTTAGCGTCTCGTAATCGGTCACATCGACCGTGGCGTTACCGCCAGTCACATAAGCCGCGTGCGTGGCGGTGATTGTCACCGGGCGGGTTCCATCGAGAATGGCGTCGTCCATCGCGGTGATGGTGAATGTGGCCGAATCCTGGCCGGCGGGGATGTCGACGGTTGCTGGTACCGTAGCTTCCGACAGGTCGCTGCTGGCGAGCGTGACCGTCAGCACTTGCGACAGATCATCGGTGTTGCTCCGTTTGACAGTGCCCGTCGCTGTCCCACCGTTTTCACTGATCGAAGCCACATCAATGCTGACCGTCAAGGTCTCGCTATCCGTGACCGAAATCGTCGTCGTGGCAATGACGTAGCCCACCCGTGAGGGCGTGATCGTAACCGACTGTGTGCCGTCGATCTCGAAGTCGTCGACGGCGGTGATCGTGAATGTTGCAGAAGATGCGTTCGCGGCAATTGTCACATTGCTGGGAACGATGGCTTCCGTCGTGTCGTTACTTGCCAGACCCACGTCCATGGATTGAGATAGATCGTTGGACAAGCGGTGTAGCGTGGCGGACGTCGAGCCGCCCTGCTCAGAGATCTCTGTAGTGTTTGGCAGGATGTAGAGGACATTGTGCGGCCCTCCGATCTCGGTGGCGATCGCAGCGCCGACTTGTTGCCGCTTTGTGGCGTCGTCCCGGATGTTCCGTTCCAGTTCGATGTGAACGAAGGTCGCGTTGAGCGTTGAGGCATGTTGACGTTGGACGTTCGTCGTAGCACCCAACGACGCGAAGGTCGTGCCGTCCAGTGTGTCGTTGGGCAGTTGGTTCAGCGGGTGTGAAGCGGCGAGCGTGTTGTAGGCATAGGTCTCCAGTCCCAGACCCTCCAGTCGCTGGTCGAGCGTTACTACCTCGCCCGACACGCCGCCAGTGCCATTGGAGATGACGGCATCGGTCCCGGCCGGGAAGGCATGATTGCCGATACCGAAGCCATGCACTTGCCACGTCGTCGTTGCACCGTTGACGTCGTTCCAAGATTGATGAACCTGTTGAAACACCGAGTCCGCAAGGTGGGCGACATCTGCCGTATCTGCTCCGTTAGCATCCCGATGTGCGCCCGACAGCAGAAAGCCGCGGGCATTCGAATCGCGGAAAGCGATCGCGCCAACTTCCCAACTCCTCAAGTCCGCGATCGGATGCGGAACTTCGACCAAAGCGTTGTCGGTCGCGCCCGGGAAGACGAAGTAGCTGCCCCAGCCCTGTTGTTGCTCACCGCCAACGAGTCGCTCGCGCAACCCGAGATACTGTTGGTTGACGGTTGTGTCGGTGAAGCGAACCAGTTGATAGCCGAGATCCCATGTCTGTGTTGCCGCGGCGGTCAAGTCGCCGGCCAGCAGGGCATTCGCTCCGTCACGAAACGCAGTCAACTGGACGCTATTAGGAACCTGATACTTGTCGGAACCACTCCCAAATGCCAGTCCCTTCAAGCGTTCAACCTCCGCCACAAAGTCCCCCGACTCGACGAGGATCTCCAGGTCGTCAACGACATCGAGCGTGTTGCTCCCAGCGATAAAACCACTTGCAGTGCCGGCAATCGTCACGGTTTGTGTGCCATCGACGATGTTGTCGTCGATGGCCGTGATCGTAAACGTGGCAGAAGCCTGGTTCGCATCGATTGTCACGGTGGCGGGAACGGTTGCCTCGTCGGTCATGTCACTCGACAGGTTGACGACCAACGGCTTTGACAGATCCGTATTGGAGCGGGTAACTGTGGCGGTAGTTGAGCCGCCGTTTTCGGAGGTGGAATCGGCAACGATGGCGATCGACAGTGCTTGCTGAGAACTGCCGAAGTCACGATTCGGGGCAACATCGCCGACAGCGAGGTTCAGCGAATACTCGCTAGTCCCGGGGAACGTCGTGCCCCATTGAGGAATATCGACGAGTACGGCCTTATAGTTGCCGGTTGGGAGGTCGTCGAAGTGATAGGCGCCGTCCGCTCCCGTTGTGTGGCGGACCTCCGAGGTAAAACGCAAGTTATCGAGCCGGACGTCATTGCCACCGGCACCGTATGCGATGGCATAGGCAATATCAGCCTGGGGACGTGCAATCGTAACGGTTTCCGACGCTCCGTCCGCGAGATCACTGCTCTGCTTTGACTCGAGAAGCGTGCCGCTTGCGTTATAGACCTCCAGCTTTCCGAAGTCGCGGTTGTCGTTCAGCTTGGCGATGATGTCAATGGAAACCGATTGAGTGTTTCCAGCGAAGTCCATCCGCAGGACGCCGAGTCCTTCTCGCCACTTGGTACTGCGTCCCGTCGTGGTTTCGTGAGCGAAAACGAGCCTGCCCGTGGACGCTTCACTTGTCGAGAGATCGTAAGCACGGACTCCCGGATTGAGGACGTCTGTCCCGACGACCGACAGCGTGACCCATGAACTGGCGTCATACAGGTAGGCTCCATCTCCCTCCGATTCGTCTGGTTCGATGTGAAACGGCGCGACGATCAACTGTCCGGTCGTGGCATCCGTCAACCTGACTTCACGATTCGCCAGAGCTGCCTCACTCGGTTGCTGCATGCCATCACCGTTGGCGTCCTGGAAGACGACACCTTGAACGATCGTGTCGGAAATACTCTGTGACGAGCCGCCGATGATGGTCGTAGTGAATGGGAGGAAGTCCGTTCTGTGCGGTTGGCCGCCATCGAGCTTAAAGTCCTGGGCACTGTCTCGCTGGAGCGCGATGGCGAATCGCGAGGGATTGCTGAGTCCCGCTCCGCCCGCCTTCATGGCAATGCGTCCGAAGAGGGCGAACTCACCCACACCGACGCTGCTGAGCGTTGTCGAACCTCCGAAATCGCGAATTCGTCCCGCAGTTTCATCCAACACGCCGGAAACTGCGTTGGAGAACAGCCCGTGTTCCAGGCCGAGCACATCCGCCAAGGTCGTATCGAAGAACACCTCCATATCCCCAGCTTCTACGCCGATGGTCCCATCGACCGGAGCCTCGACCCACAACTCAACGTAAAAGTCTTGCCCTGGCTGGATGCGGTCGACGTGTTGCGGCAGGAAAGTCTGGCGATCGTGGTTCGACTCCGTCGGGACAATGCGGGGATGTACGTAGACAGGCGCGGCACCCGATGTGCGGTCACGGCGTAAGAACTCGTAGATCTCGGGAAGATCCGTCTCCTTGAATGTGTGACCATCAGATTGAGCAACTTCGAGTTCGCTAATGGTCAATTCGTACTCGTAGTCTTTGGGGGCAAGCCCCATTTCTTCAGCCGCCAGATGCATCTGCTCGTACTGAAAGATCGCTCGCTCGCGACGCGAAATGCCTTGAGCGGAATCAACGGTGGGTGATCTTTCGAGTTGTGAGTGATTCGGGTCGTTGTCGTCTTGGCCAACCCAGTACATGATGCGGCTCTTGAGGAATTCATCCTTGTTGAGAGAGACGCCTGGTGGGAGTGGATACGTATCGTCGAGGCCCAAACCGTGCCGGTAAGACACGAACTCGGTCGGTAAGATCTGGCTGCTGGGGCCACCCGCAACAGCAGCCGCCACGCGGTTTGGATGTGCCGCGGTAAACCGTCCGACAAACTGCCCGCCCGCCGAAAACCCCCACAGAAAGAGCTCGCTGCTTTTACCAAAGCCCAGACCTGGTGCGCCAATTTGGTCAACCAGATCGAGTAAGAGCAAGTCCGCGGCGGCATCGTTAGTCTGGTTCCAAGCGAGGCTGCTAAAGTTGTCATAGCGACCGTCTTCCTGGAACATGGGAGCGATCACAACCAGATCTGTGACTCCGTTGACCGGATTGGCGACAAAGCGAGACCAAAGCTGCGTGAAACTGTGAATCCCCCGGCTGGAACCATGTTGGGACACGAGAATTGGCGTGTTGGCGTTGACATCGCCGAACAAGGCAACCCGATAGTTGAAATCAGAATCGCTCTCCCCCGCGAAATTCAGTCGGTGGAAGGCGCCGCGTTCGAGGGACGTGTCAAAGTACTGAGGTGCATCGAAGATCTTCAGGTTGTCGATGGCCCAACCATCCGTCGGCAACGAACGGTCGTCGTACTGCGAGAACTTGAAGCGGATCTCGTCGTTGAATTGCAGCCCAGCACTGAAAGCGGCATTGACCCGAGCGAACTCGGAGCCCAGATCATATTCGTGCAATTGCCACAAGTCGTCGGGAGAACGGTTGATATCCGACCCTCCAATGTCCTTCAGCAAGTACCACGTAGTTCCATCACGGCTGACCGACACACCATCTCCGGCGGTGTTCGTCGAATGCTGATCCGGCAGCGTGTCGTTTTCGTCGCCGGACTCGAACTGATGGAATGTCAGCAGCCCATCGGTCATGCCCGTTAGATCGACACGGAGAATCGCGATGCCCAGGTCCTTGTTGCTGTCGCCGGACGCCCTGGTCGAGTCGAAAGCAAGCGAACTCTCATTGCCATTCTGGCCGAACTGCTGCGAAACGGCATTGGTGATGATACCTTCAGCGTACAGATCGCGGATCGCCACGCGGGCTTCGGTGCCAAGGTTGGGGATCGTCCAATTGTTAAGCAGGCCGTTCTCGAAGCTGTCGTAGAAGATCACACCTGGACGCGGTGGCCCGATGTCGCGGACGAGCAACGTGTTCTGGGCCATCGCATAGCCGGTAGCACTGGCGAACACATAGGCGATTCGATCGGGATCAAGCTGATTGTCGTTGACCGCATCAAGGATAAAGCTGACGCGATCCTGGCCGGCTGGAATCGTGACGGTCGTCGGCACTCGGGTCTCGGTCAGATCGCCACTGGTTAGTGTGACCGTCAAGGCTTGCGCCGTGCTCCCGGATCGGCGCACATTCGCAATCAGCGATTCTCCTTCGTTGGCCGAGCGTTCCGAGATACCAAGCACGAGTGTCTCGGTTGCAGCTGCCTCGACGATCCCTTCGATGGAGAAGTTATATTCGGACTCGTCGGCATCGTTCGTGGTGAAGCGGACTTCGCCCGCAAACGTACCCGCGGTGCCGGTCGCCATCGCGACTGTAAACGTATCCGACTGTCCCGGGTTGAGGCTGGACGCCAGCCCCTCAGTGATCGAGAAGCCGGTGGGGACATTCAGGCCCGCCAGGGTCAGGACGTCACTGCCATGATTGGTAACCGTGAAGGTCTTAGTGGGAGCGGTGCCATTCAGATTGACCGTTCCAAAGTCAACCGGCGTGTAGCGTTCATCAAGAATGATTGCCCCGGCATCTTCGACTCGAATCTCGGGAGCGCCGTTGGCCGTCACGAGGAATGATGCTTCCCCCAATTTGGCTCCATTGACTTTGAATTCGACCTTCCAAGTACCGAGGTCCGGTATCGCTGGCAAAGTGCGACTGATCCACCAGCGAAAGTGCGAATAGTCCTCAGTAACCGGGGGCGTGCCCGTCGTGTAAACGCTCCCGTCAGGCTTCCGCCACACGTACTCGACGAGATCATCTTGCCGAAGCCCTGAAAAGCGAGCCCAGACGTAGGTCGTCTGATCGGCTTCTTGAGGAAAGACCTCGACGTCGGATGGCCGCTCCTGCAAGTGGTCCGTGGGCGCGTAATTGGTCACTCCCGACCGTAACACAGTTGGGGCATCGCCGACGTACCGCAAGGGGGTCACAAAGTAGGCGTTGGAATCGATTGCAGGTTCGACAATTCGATTTTGGTAGCGAACTCCCCAGTGCAGATGCGCGCCGGTGGAGATTCCAGAGCTCCCCAAGTAACCAATAAAATCGCCAGCCTTGACCGCTTGGCCTTCCTCGACTTGGAGCGAGTCCCGGCGGAGATGCAAATAAATCGTGTCCCAGCCGGCCCCGTGATCAATTCGGATGGCATTTGCAGTCGGCACCGGCGTGATGTCGAATCCCTCTGTTTGCCGGTCGAACTCTCCGTCGTGTACGATTTCCACGATTCCATCCGCAGCGGCGTAGACTTTGACACCCAAGTCCATCTGACGAAAAGTCCCGGGCGCGAGATCCCAAGCCGTGTGTCCGTCGTAAGTCGCGTTGCCACCCATATAGTCCAAGATCCCGGCAGTCGGATCAACATCGACGTAGTTTGTAATGTTGATCTCCGTAAAGGGCTGCCCTTCGACCGGCCAGATGAACTTGTTCGGAAGCGTTGTTGGCGCGACGGCCGTGAAGGTGAACGTGTACTCGTTATCCCACTCGTCGGATTCGAGGACGCCGTCATCTGCATCGACCACGACGCGCACGGTGTGGCTGCCGGGCGTAGCGTACCAGCCGCCGACGTACCAGTTGTAAGCGAGGCCCTGGCCGGCGGCACCCGTGATCTCGTCCGAGTCAATCGGCACGCCGTCGATCCAGTAGCGGACGCGATACTTGTGGGCTGTCGTCAGGTCGCTCGTGGTCCATTCGGTTCGCACGAACACTTGCTCGCCGTGCACGGGAGCCACGATCGGGTTGTTGAATTGATCGACAAGCCGCGCGTTGGTGACTTCCAGGTTGCTCGATGGATGAACCTGGAACATGGCGCGATAGTCGCCACCCTGGACGCCGTCTCCAGAATGGGCGTCTTGCCACACGTAGGCATCGGTGTTGCCGGTGATGTGCGAGTCGAGGTATTCGCCGTCGAGCAATCGGCCGGCCGTATCGGTGATGCCGCCGGCGCTGCCGTTTAACTCGATCAAGTAATAACCGGTCGCGAGATCGGCGTTGGCCTCAAAGGTGGCTTTCCGCTCGGCCGCATTCCAAGCAATCGCATTGTTGGCTTCAACGAGATACGTGTCATTGGCGTCAAAGAAATCCGCGTCTGGCGAAAAGCGGATGCGGAAGTTGGCGGTCGTGAGCGTGGCGGGATCGATCGCACCGCTGAAGAAGACGTCAACGTCGCGGAAGGGCTGCGAGACAACGACCGTATTGGGCTGGACGCTCAAATCGATGACGTTGGGTCCGTTCCCAACCATATCAAACTGGGAGCCGCGATCCGGGGTGATCCACTCAAGGAACATGTCATTGGTGGAGCCCAGGTTCTCGTACTGCACCCGAATGCGATACGTCCCCGCAGGGATGGCAGCCGATTCGGTTCCTGTCGACGCATTAGGCGTGAAGCCCCAGTTGTTGTTAACAAACTCGTTGCCCGTCGAAGCAAATGTTCCACCGCCATCGAGGTCGATCCATAGGCGGCTCCCGTCGTTGCTGCGCAGCAGCAGTCGCGTGTTGTCAACCGGAATGGTGATGTAGCCGTCCCATTGCACAGAGAAATTGTCCCAGTCCTGATCCGTGCCGCCGCTGACGCCGACCTGGGAGCGGACGCCGAAGTCATCGTACCCAAAGTTGATCGTGCGATCGGTGCGCGAGCCGGAGATGGTTTGCGACGCTCGCCAGTCGTCTTGGGGCGAGTAGCTCCTCAGACTCGTATTCACATAGCTGCCGGTCAGGCCGCTCTGAGTTCCCGCCTGGTCAACTGAAAGGGCAGCTTCGAGGACCGGTGGCGCGACGTAGTCCTCGGCTGCGACATTCACTTGATGCCCAGCCGCATCCAACACGGTAGCCTCAACACGATAACGATCAGGGTCAGGTATGCCTCGCGTGAAGGCTCGCACCCAGCGGTAATTCAGATGCCAGATTTTGTCGATGGCAACATCCATCGGAAGCAGCCGGTCGTCTGCTGTGCCGAACGAATTGTCGGCACCTGCGCCTCGCAGCACGAAGTCGGCGCTCTCGATACTCTGGAAGTCCATCTCGTCGGAGAAGTACAGTGAGAAGAGGCCGCGGTTATACGGATGGCGATCGAAGGCGGTATAGACCGTGGCCGGCGTGTTGTCCTGAGCGGTGATCTCAAACGTCATTACGAAGTCGCCGCCGGCCGTGTCGTTGCCGGAGATTTCGGGGAACTCAAACGTGCCGTCCGTTTCACCATCGAGACGATTGCCAAGAAGATCGGTCAGGCCGCCGGCGTCCCCTTCCAGAGTGACCGTGTAGGTATCGATCGGCAGCGGCGAGTCCGCCAGCCAGACCAGCGAAGCATCGATCGCGTTGAAGGACGCGGTTCCGGTTTGAATGCCCGAGCTTGCTCCTTGCACGCGGATGTTTGCCGACGTTAGTGTGGCGGGGTCAAGGTGGTCATTGAAGAAGAAGATGACTTGCCGCGTCGTATCAACTTGGCTGCGTCCATCCGGCCAAGTCGCGATGACCTGTGGCCCGGCGGTATCGAGTGCCCGCTCGGGAGTCACCTTCAAGCGATAGCTGCCCGCAGAACGCCTGTTGCCATACATGGCAAGCGTGTACGTCCCAGCAGTGGCGAACGTGTACATTAGGACCGGGTCTTCCGATTCCAGCCCGCTATTAAGGTCGATGCCGCGGTCACTCGCGGCGAGCAAATTTCCGCCGCTGTCGAGCAGCCGAAGGTAGCCGTCGAGCGAATTCTGGAACTCGGCCGAGTCCACGTCGATCAAGAATCGTTCGTTGGCTGCGGCGGTGAAGGAATAGAAGTCGACGTCATCGAAGTTATCGATCCTGCCATAGATGACCGCGCGGTCATTGCGCGGATCAGCAATGTTAAGCAAGACGCTGACGTCGTCGCCGCCATTGTTGGCGGTAGCCAAGTCAATCCGGTTGTCGCCGTTGAAGTCGGCAGCGGCGATGTCGTAGGGGGACGAGCCTGTACTGAACCGAATCTTGCGCGTGAACGATCCGCTGCCGTCGTTCAGCAAAAGGACTACGTCTTCCGACGTGCTGGCGGTAAGAATGTCGACAGCGTTATCGCCATTAACGTCGGCGGCCTCGATGCCGAAAGGCGACGGACCGATCTCGAAAGCTGCGGCAGCTTGAAACGTACCATTTCCATTCCCGAATACAACCGACGCCGTCTGATCCCACCGGTTCGGTGTGGCAACGTCGAGATTCCCGTCGGCATTGAAGTCTGCGATGGTGATCGACTCGGGAGAGTCGCCGACAGCAACTGCCTGCGCCGGCTGAAGAGTTCCGTCGCCGTTGCCCAGGTGGAAGCTGAAGGTGTCGTCCGAGCTGTTGGCGGTCACGACGTCGAGTCGTCCGTCCTTGTTCAAGTCGCCGACAGCGATCGATATCGCCCCGCCCCCGGTGGTATAGTTGACCGCGCTCTGAAAGGTGCCGTTGCCGTTTCCTAGCAGCACATTGATCCGATTGTACCAGTGGGTGGTAATCAGATCCGGGTTACCGTCGCCGTTGAGATCCGCAGTCGTGATCGAAGTGGGATTGGAGCTGGTCGAAAACGAGGCCGGTGCTTGGCAGGTCCCATTGCCATTCCCGAGAAAGACACTGACGTTGGCATCGCTGTAGTTCGTGACTGCGAAATCGAGACGATTGTCCTTATTGAAATCGCCGACGGTCAGAGGTTCAGCGAACCAGGCAGCGGACGTGAAGTTCCAGTTACTTGCGGTTTGAAACGTGCCGTTGCCATTGCCAAGCAGGAGGGAGACTCTGGTATCGCCTTGATTGGCAACCAGCAGGTCCATGCGGTTATCGCCATTGAAGTCGCCAGTCTCGATATCCTGTGGCCGGTCTCCCACGGCGAAATCGCCTCCCGAAACCATGTCCAGCGTCATCTCGAGAAAGTAAGGATCGAGATTCTCTGCCGTCGCCGACGAGTTGTTTGGCTCCTGTTCGACCACCTGCGCTCCGCTTTGAGTCGCCCAGTCGACATAGTCGCGCACATTGATCGATTGCGTAACGGCTCGCCGCGAATCCGTGCCGGATTGTGGAAAGTGACTGCCGATGGGAATATACTCGGCGACGTTGCTGTATCCCATGAAGTCCAGTACGTTGCGTCCGTGTGGGAGTCCCGTGGCGTGTCCGGCCTCGTGAACCAGCGTCGTCGTACTGCTATAGGAGAGCGAGTTCCAACTCGTGGCGGTCGCCGAAGTCACCGAGTTGCCACTGGGGCGCCGTGTGCCATAGCTACCGCCCCCCCACCCCCCGGCCCCGATGTTTCCGAAGTCGCCATATCCGGCTCCAACATGCTCGGTTCCTGCTGCGGGAGCAGTCAGCGTGACGTCAACATCGTAGATGTCGTATCGCGACTCAAACATGCCCTCAATGAACGGGATTGTCTCTGGCAATGCATAGGCGTTCTGCCAGTTGTAGCCAAGATGTGACTCCTGCTGCGTAAAGTCGATGAAATAGAGCGGCACATCGCGCTGTGGCGCAAACGGGCTGGTGGAGTAGCCAGCCACCGCATACGCCCCTACCCCCGCTTCGGCGGACGCTTGAACGGTCAGGTAGTATCGCCCTGGCGTCATCGATCGGTCAGGGCTGCCGGTGTACAAGCTCCCGGTATTGGAGTAGTAGACCAACTGCCCGAACTCGTTGTACAGCGCCATGACGCGGTTCTGGCCAGTAATCTGGTCGCTGGACCCAGACTGCAACCTGAATTGATGCCAAGTCAGTTCCGTTACATCAAAGGCATACACATCCATATCGGTGACACGGTCGAGTTCTCCGACGGCGTAGGTCGTCGAACTGGTCACCACCCAATTCTGGGCATTGCTAAAGGCATCCCCCGTTTCGGCATCGACGGATCCGGCATCTAGGATTCCTACTACACCAACGTACTGGCCCGTCACCGAGCCGGCTTGATTGTCGCTTGCCAGCTCGACCGTGTATGTTCCCGTATCGGGCAACGCGCGGTACAAGCCTTCACCGTTTTGATCGGTCACCAGCAGGCTGCCATCTGGCCGCCGAAGCCTCACGCTCGGATTGTTGAAGCTTCGTCCTGTGAACGAGAGGTCGAAGTACTGGCCCGCGGTTGCCGAGAACGAGAAGAAATCCGAATCGCCGGTACTGGCGAGCGCGCCGCGAAAGTGTTGTCCGTTCGTCAGGGGCGTTGCCAGACCACTGCTATCGTTGGGTTCGGCCTCCGTCGTCCCGCTGAAATCGGTGACCGACGTGCTCATGCCATAAGCATCTGTGAATGTGCCGAACACATGATCCGAGTGAATTCGGACGTAGTACGTGTCTGTGCTCGGTGCGACGTAGCCGATATTCGTTCCGTCGTACGAAGCAAACAATACATCGGCGTTGGAATCCAGCAATTCGATTCCGGGGGGCAACGTGTTCTCGAAGGTTCCGAGGTTTGCGTTCGCTGTCGTCAAGGAAAGACGCTGGCCCTGCGTCAGCGCTAACCGAAAGTAGTCGATGTCGTTGATGTCGGATACGTTACCATCGAGGATGTCGGTTGTGGTCAAAAACGCCGTGGCTGTAGCCAACGAACCATTCGGCTCCGCCTCAACCGTCAGCAATCGCCGGTCCTCAAGCGATTCAATGAACAAACGACGACGCACGGTGCCACGATAAGTGGTCTGTTCCGATGAGTGCCGTCGACGACTTCGCCGGCGCCTGGCCCGGCGGGCTCGAAATGCCATCGAACAATCCCTTCTTCATGCCGCTACTTCGGGGGAATTTGTTGGACATCATATCCCGCGTCCTCGTGTGTCGCAACAAAGAGAATTTCCCAGGGTGAGCATTATCGCGCGCTCGACGATCGACTCCTTTGATCGCCGGGAATTCTTCCCACGAAAAATGCCCTTCGATAGTAGCGATTCGGCGCTAAAGATCGGCAGCGAGAATGGTCGATTGATTCGATACCTATCAGCCTGCGCTAAGCACTCGAAATTTTCTCTTCCGCTTTTCTTTGGGTAAACGCGATGTCGTTGCTCTTCCGAGTTGTCTTTGCCGACGAGTGTACAAGCACGCATCACAAGCTGGCACTCGACGCTCTGCGCCACTTGAAAGACGACGATGCTCAGCGTTGGCAAGACCTATTCCTGTACTACTTCGACTCCTACCTCGATGGCTCTAAGGCACCTGACAAGAAGTTCAAAGATTTCAAGAACCATGTACTGCACGTGAATCAGGATTTCTGGGGCGGAGCAATCGGCAAGGCCGAAGAGTGGTTCAAGTTGTCAGTCCGCGAATTTCGCCGTGGCGCGTGGAACAAGGCGATCTATTCCGCGGGAGTGCTAAGCCACTACTTCACGGACCCCTTCATGCCGTTCCATACGGCGCAATCCGAAGAAGAAACACAGATTCATCGCGCTGTCGAATGGAGTATCGCGAAAGCGTACGACGAACTGCAAGGCATCATCGAGAACGGACAGGGCTACCCTGAAGTGGAACCTATCGACGGAGCAGATTGGCTGGGCGAGATGATTCGCAACGGTGCCGAACTCGGCAACATGAGCTACCAGACGATCATCGACCACTACGATTTGGCAGCGGGTGTAAAAGATCCGCCCAGCGGTCTCGACCAAACAATCAAAGACGCGGTCGCCGATCAGTTGGGCTTAGCCGCCGTCGGATTCGCGCGTGTCCTCGAGCGAATTTTTGACGAAGCCGATGTCGAACCACCCAAGACCAGTGTGACGGTCGCTGGTTACCTGGCATCGCTCACGATCCCAATCAGTTGGGTAACGAAAAAGATGGCTGACGCGAAAGACCGCAAGGTCGTCCAGGCCATGTACAACGAACTCCAAACAAAGGGGCGTGTCGACAAGACGATTCCGGCCGACGATCGTGAAGTCCGCCGCCTGTATGCAGAAGAAGTTCTCAAGATTTCAGTTAAC
>JAGQPF010000461.1 GCA_020426845.1 Planctomycetales bacterium | reverse complement strand
GTCGGCGATCACGCCCTCGTCGGCCAGGAACTGAAAGTTGACGACGCTTTTCCAGTATTCCCGCCCGTAGAGGATGATCGGGATCTCCTGCATGCGTTTGGTTTGTCGCAGCGTCAATGCATCGAACAGCTCATCCAAGGTGCCGAATCCGCCGGGAAAGACAACGAGCGCTTTGGCGCGGAGCAGGAAGTGCATTTTTCGCAACGCGAAATAATGGAATTGAAAGCAGAGGCTTGGGGTGATGAAGGGGTTGGGCGTCTGTTCGTGCGGCAGTGTGATGTTCAGGCCGATGGACTTGGCGCCTACTTCGTACGCCCCACGGTTGGCCGCCTCCATGATGCCGGGCCCGCCGCCGGTGGTCACCACAAACTCGCCCGGCTCTTGCTTCTTTTGATAATTCGAGACGATCTTGCCGAACTCGCGGGCGGCCTCGTAGAAGTTGGCTTTCTCCACCACTCGCTCGGCGCGGCTCGCCTCGCGCTGCAACCGGGCGTCGGCGGGGCTCCGTTCCAACTTGGCCTTGATCTGATCCAATGCGCGCCGCGACTCCTCAAGGGGAGCGATCTGCGTGCCGCCAAACACCACGACGGTCGACTTGACCCCAGCCTCCTCAAGCAACATCTCGGGCTTCAGCAACTCGAGCTGCAGTCGGACAGGCCGCAGCTCCGTGCGGAGCAGAAAGTCGAGGTCCTCCGCCGCAAGCCGATAGCTGTGGGACTTGAGGATCGCATCGACGTTCTCGTGCATCTCTTCTTTCATAAAACGTCCTTACCCTGTCATGCTTGGTTTGCCGAGGCGCCGTTCGGGACAGCCTAGCGAAGCTCTACTTGCGGTGGCAACCTCAACTGTGTCGTAGCACAGGCTGCCAGCCTGTGTTGATTGTCTCTAACTTGAGCAGGCCATTCCGACAATCTTCACAGGCTGGCGGCCTGTGCCACGACAACACAGGCTGGCGGCCTGTGCCACGACACGTGGCTAGAGGTACTTTGCCAAGGGGCCGCCACGAGCGGCCAGCGCGTCGACTCGGGCCGAGATCTCCGGATCGACTTCGAGCGCCGGGGCGTGATGCGGCTTGGTGCGGGCGTCGATCACCAGCGCGCCGCGACAACCCCAATGTCGCTGTCGAGTCTCACTGTCAATGCCGTGAACATCGGCGGCCGGGTTGCTGCGAGTGAACGTCACCCACAGTAGGTTGTCGAGCGATCGCGCCGCAAAGTCGCTGTCATCCACCAGCACGATGAGCGGGAACTGATTGATTCGGTCGGCGGCCGTGAAGCGACGACAGAAACGCTCGGCGCAGCCGTCGTTCGCTTGGCGGCAAGGCGGCGCTTGCACCGCCAGGATTCCGGGCTGCGCGACGCGCGCCGGCCCAAAGCCCTCGGGCAGGCGCAGTTGCGCGGAGGAGGTTCGCGGCAGCTCGCGGATGGGCGGCCCCGCCGCGGCAATCACGAGCTTGGAGCCTTGGTTGATCGCGTCGCCGCTGTAGTCGAGCGTGTCGATCGTCGTGCACGTTTGAAAGTGCAGGTCGCGTCGCCAGTCGACCCGCCGGAGCATGTGCGAGAAGAACTCCGGGATGCGGTTGGCCGAAAGATGCTGGTCGTCGCCGTGGTTGGCGATCCAAAGGTATTTGGCCAACGACATCTGGCCTTGGCCGAGGATCGCGTTGGCCTGCGTGAGCAGCTCTTGGGGCCGGCCGAGCGGTTGGTCCGGCGTGTAGCGTTCGCAGCCGATGGCCAGCAACAGCGGGTGCACTCCGGCCGCATCGACGGCGTTCACTTCGCGCACGCCGGGCAGCACGGAGGGGATGATTGGTCCGGTCAGCTCGTGGATCAGATGGCCGAAGGTGGTGTCCTCTTGAGGCGGCCTTCCGACCACGGTGAATGGCCAGATGGCGCCATCGCGATGCGACACATGCCGCGTTTGCAGAACGGGGAAGTCGTGTTGCAGGCTGTAGTAGCCGAGATGATCGCCGAACGGGCCCTCCGGCTTTCTGGCATTGGGCGCGATCGCTCCCCTCAGACAGAAGTCGGCGTCGCCATAGTAGGCGAGGCCGTTGCGACGCACCATCGGGATGCGATGGCCCGCCAGAGCGCCGGCGAATTTCAGTTCCGAAAGCCCTTCGGGCAAGGGCATCACCGCGGCCAGCGTCATGGCGGGAGTGCCGCCGACGAAAATGTTGACCGGCAGCGATTCTCCCCGCGCCAGCGCGGCTGCATGATGCACGCCGATGCTGCGGTGGATTTGGTAGTGCAGGCCCACCTCGTCTTCCGCATACTCGTTGCCGCTCAGCTGCACGCGGTACATCCCCAAGTTCGCTCGGTCACCGGTGAAATCCTTCCGGGGGTGCTCGCTGTAGACTTGGGGCAGTGTGATGAAGGCGCCGCCGTCGCGCGGCCAGGAGACGATTCCGGGCAAATCCCTGATCGAGCAGACATGGGCGTCGACCGGCCCTCGCTTCGTCCTGCGCGGAAACATCCGCAATCCGGCAAACGGCACTCGCCAATAACGGGTCGCGTTGGCTTGCAGCCGAGCGGGGTCCACTCGCAATTCGATTAACCGTCGCACGTCCTCCCACGTGTCGCGGAACATGAACCGCGCCCGCTCGATCGTGCCGAACAGATTGCTGACAGCCGGAAAGCGGCACCCCTTGAGCTGCGTAAACAGCACGGCGGGACCGCCGGAGGCGTAGACCCGCCGATGGATCTCGGCTGCTTCCAAACGCGGATCCACCGGGGTCTCCAGGCGGACCAGCCGGCCATGGCGTTCCAGATCATCGACACATTCGCGAAGGCTTCGGTATCCCATAGTCCGTTTTCGGCGTGTGGAAGGGGCTGGCAGACTTTGACGTACCCGTGTTCGGCAGGCGTGAGAGCGAGTGGCTGGGCAAGGTTCTATCCGCGGTGAATTTGCGGAGTCAACCGCCTGCAGGCGAGGTGCCCCTAGGCAGGGCGAGGCCCGATACAATGGACGCGAGTTTGGCGGGGTTCAAGTCAGCCAGCAGTTCAGACAGGATTGGAGCAGAGGATGCAAGTTTCGGCGACTGCCGGAGGAGTGTTGGAAACCGACGTGTTGGTGGTGGGCGTCTTCCAGGGCGAGCTCGGGCCCTCCGCGCGGGCTCTGGACGAGCAACTCGGCGGAGTGCTCTCGGAGCTGCTGGCGAGCGAGGAGATCCGCGGCAGCTTGGGTGAAGTCACCAAATTGCTGCGACATCCGCAGGCTCCGGCGCCATTGGTCGTGGCGGTCGGCTTCGGCGAAAGGGCGAGGCTTCAGGGGGCAGGCGCCCGTCGGGCAGCGGCGGCCGCCTCGATGGCGATCGCCCCCCGGCCTCGCAAGAGCGTTGCCTTTCGGCTAGACCTTGAACCCTCGCTGTCGGCCGCCGCGTTGATCGGCGCCATGACCGGGTGCGCCGGCTGCGATCTTCACCGCGCGGAAAAGAAGCTGCATCCCTTCGAGCAACTCCATTGGGACGGTCTGGACGCCGAGTCGCTGCAGCAGGCCAGCGTGATTGGCGAGGGCGTCAATCTCACGCGGCAACTCGTTAATCAGCCGGCCAATGTGATCGACCCGGAGCAGTTTGCCGAGGTGGCCCGGGGCATCGCCGCCGCAGGGGGATTGGAGTGCGAGATCTGGGATCGCGGTCGGCTCGAGCAGGAGCGCTGTGGCTCGTTGCTCGCCGTCGCGCGGGGCTCGGCGAAGGAGCCGCGGTTGGTAATACTGCGCCACGCCGGCGCCGCGGCGGATGCGCCCTGGCTCGGGCTCGTGGGCAAGGGTGTCACCTTCGACTCGGGCGGCTTGTCGTTGAAGCCGTCCGATTCGATGAAGACGATGAAGTGCGACATGGCCGGCGCGGCGACGGTGCTGGGCGCGATGCAGGCTATTTCGGCCTTGAAGCTGCCCTGCAACGTGCTGGCCGTCTGTGGCCTGGTCGAGAACATGGTTGGCCCGGACTCGTACCGGCTCGGCGATGTGTTGACCGCGCGGAACGGCCGCACCATTGAAGTGCTGAACACCGACGCCGAAGGCCGGTTGGTGTTGGCCGATGCGCTCGACGTGGCGGTCGAGCGCGGGGCCAGCCGCCTCGTCGACCTCGCCACACTGACCGGCGCATGCGTCGTCGCCTTGGGGCACGAGGCCGCCGGGCTGATGACCAACGATGAGGCGTGGTGCGCGGAGGTCAAAGCTGCGGCGTCGACCAGTGGCGAGCGGATGTGGGAGCTGCCGATGTACGATGACTACGGCGAGCAAATTCGCAGCGAAGTCGCGGACATCAAGAACGTTGGCGCCGGGCGTTGGGCCGGCGCGATCACGGCGGCCAAGTTCCTGCAAGAGTTTGTCGACGACGTGCCCTGGACGCATATCGATATAGCCGGGCCCGCATTCCTGGAAGGCAAGCCGGGGCAAATTAATGGCGGCACTGGCGCCGGGGTGGCGACACTGGTTGAGCTGGCGCGTCGAGCCGTGCGGTGACGGATTATCCCCCTCGCGCCAAACCTCAGTTTCGGCTTCGCACATTGATCGGCATCACCTTGGCGGTGGCGTTGCTCTGCGGAATCGGACTGTGGAGAGAGCTGGCCACGGTGGTGGGTTGTTTCCTGGCCGCGCCAACGCTGATCTTGCTGATTCTGATCTGGCAGTATCTTCTGGTTCGCCGGCTGTTGCCGCCGGCGGACAACGACCCGGACCGCTGAACTCCGCGAGACAATCCGTTGGAACGATATCTGGCTGCCGTGCTGGTGCTCGGCGTTTCCGCACAATGGCTCGCGTGGCGTCTGCGACTGCCCTCGATCTTGCTGTTGCTGACGTTCGGCGCCCTGCTCGGCGAGTATCTCGCCTGGGAACATGGCACACGCGAGCCCGTGCCGACCGAGTTGCTGTTTCCGCTGGTCGCCCTGTCGGTCGGCGTGATTCTGTTCGAGGGCGGGTTGTCACTGCAGATTCGCGAGCTCCGCGAGTCCGGCGCCGCCGTCATTGGGCTGGTGACGGTAGGCGCGGCTGTCACCTGGACGTTGTCGACCGTTTGCTTGATCTGGCTGATCGGCATCGATCCGCGAGTGGCTGCGGTGATCGGAGGCATCTTGGTGGTCACCGGACCCACCGTCGTCGCTCCGCTGCTCCGCTTGATTCGCCCCAGTCGCCGGGTGGCGTCCATGGTGAAGTGGGAGGGAATCGTCATCGACCCGATTGGCGCCGTCTGTGCTCTGTTGGCATTTGAGGCGCTGCACGCTCATCGCGACAGCTGGGTGCAGGATTCCATCTGGTCGATCGGCAAGACCATGGTTGTCGGGAGCTTGATCGGAATGGCCGGAGCGGTCGTGCTGGTGCAGCTGCTGAAGCGCTACTTGATCCCGGATTTTCTTCACAGCGCAGCGTTTCTCGCCGCGGCGGTGTTATCGTTCACCGCGTCAAATTTGCTGCAGACGGAGTCGGGGTTGTTGACGGTGACCGTCATGGGCATCGCGCTGGCCAACCAGCGCACCGTCACGCTGAAGCATGTGATCGAGTTTAAGGAGAACCTGCAAGTGCTGCTGATCGCTTGCTTGTTCATCGTGTTGGGTTCGCGGGTCGATTTGCGCGAGGTGGTCGAACTGGGCTGGCCGATCGTCGGGTTCTTGTTGGTGTTGATCTTCGTCATTCGCCCGCTCTCCGTCTGGGCCTCGACATGGACCGCCAAGATCTCGCACAAGGAGCGATTGTTTCTGGCCTTTCTCGCGCCGCGCGGAATCGTCGCCGCCGCCGTGGCCTCCGTGTTCGCGCTGGAGGCCAGCCATCTGGATCTGCCCGAGGACGTCGAGCGTTCGTTGGAGGTGATGGTGCCGATCGTGTTTGTGGCGATTGCCGGGACCGTCGCCTTTTACGGGCTGGCCTCGCCATGGATTGCCCGCCGGTTGGGCTTGTCCGAGCCCTCGCCGCAAGGGCTGCTCTTGGCGGGCGCCGACCCGTGGGTGCGGATGTTGGCGTCGACGCTGCACAAGGCGGGACAGCAGGTGATGTTGGTGGACACGAATTACTCGAATGTCGCCTCCGCGCGCATGGCGGGGCTCGAGGCGCATTGCGCATCCATTCTGGCCGAATACGTTCATGACGAAATCGACATGGCTGGCATCGGCCGGCTATTGGCGCTGACGCCGAACGACGAGGTGAACACGCTTGCGGTGAGTGAATTCGCACATCAATTCGGTCGCAAGCATGTTTACCAGCTGCCGCCACGACAGCCTCACGCGGGCCATCGGCGCGAGGAGATTGCCGGTCACCTGCGCGGCCGTTACCTGTTTCGGGAGACGCTGGACTTTGACGAGCTGGCTCGCCGCGTGCGAATGGGGGCCACCGTCAAGTCGACTCACATTACGCTTGAATTCAGCTTTGCCGACTTTCGGGAGAAGTACGGGGAGGATGCTCCGCTATTGGCGGTGCTCCGGGGCACGGGCGAACTGGAGGTGGTTGTCGTGGATGGAGTTCGCGAGCCCACGGCCGGCGACACCATCGTCTTTCTGAGTCCCGAGGAGACTTGATGGGGACGATGGAGATGGGGCCGTTTGCCGGACCGGATATTTTTCACGGCTCCCCGCCAACCCGTCGTTAGAATAACGTTTGTGGGGCTCTGCCTCCGGTTTGTGTCGTATGCCTGAACATTGCAGTCATTGCCCATGGATCCGCTTCACCTGATCGTTGCACTAGGCCCGTTGGGTGCGTATCTATTGGTGATTGGGCTGATTCATCTTGGCGCGCGTCCGATCGTGACGACGGGCGGCCGTGATTTAGCCGCGCTGGCGTTCGGCATCAGCGGGTTGATCATCGTCGGTCCCATGGAGCTATTCTTGCCCGACGCGCCAGCTCGCCGCTTCGGCCCCTATGTTTGGCTGTTGCTGATTGCGCTGTACGGACTCGGCGTGACGTTGATCACTCTGCTCTCTCGGCCTCGTTTGGTGATCTACAACGTGACCTCGGACCAACTCCGGGCATCGCTGGCCAAGGCGGCCGATAAGCTCGAGAGTCAAGCTCGCTGGGCGGGCGATTGCCTCGTGTTGCCCAATTGTGGCGTGCAATTGCAGGTCGAGATTCTGCCGCCTTCACGGGTCGGCGAGCTGCTTTCGGTCGGGCCGCGTCAAAGTCTCAATGGTTGGCGGCAGCTGGAATCGGAATTGCGCGAGTCGCTGGAGGAGCTGCATCCGCCTCGCCGCAGCTGGTACGGAGCGATGATGGCCATCGCCGGAGTCGGCTCGCTGTTGATCGCCGGCTATTGGCTGGTCAATCACCATCAACTGGTCGCGCAAGGTTTGCGCGACATGCTCAACCGCTGAACAACCGCCGAGTGACCGTTGCTTTGCAAGTCGGTCGCGCGGTGGCCTGTCGTCAGCCTTCTAACCGCCTTTCGCCGACGTCCTTCGTCAACGGCCTGTCGCCGACGGCCTGGCGCCGACGGCATGTTCATCGCCTGTCGCCGACGGCCTTCTAGCCGCGCTGGGGCTGCGCAATTCACAAGCGCAATTCACAACCAGGCGCGCCCTCGTTGTCTTGGGCCGCCAGTTTTCGCGCTGACAGGTTTCCGTCTGTTTGCTACTGGACTCGTGCGCCGCGCCAGCGCGGTAGGGGTGCCCCTTGTGGGGAAAGAAATCGGCCCGGGAGCCCCTCAGAGGAGGTGGCTTTTCGGGCATCGGGTGAATTCCCGAATTTTCTCTCAAGCCGAGACCCGCTTTTGTCGGCGATTCGCGACTCCCACCGCGTGGCCCGAAGTGCGCGCCGCAACGATCAACCCCCCCCCAATTTTGGAGTTCAAACATGAAACGGACCTATTCTTCGCTGGTGACCTGCTGCGCTGTCTGCTTGTTGGTTCTGACCTCGAACCACGGCGCGGTGAACGCGGATCCGATGAACCCCGAGCCAGCGATCTTTGACGCGGCCGCAGGTGAATTGGCGAACGGCCAAGTCATCGTGAGCGGCAGTGTGGATGGCGACTTGTCGAGCCTCGTGCTGGAAGAGGTCGGCAGCGGCGCGTCGGCGACAATCAACGGCGATGGCACCTTTAGCGTGACGGTGTCAGGCGTGAGTGACGGGGACGTGCTGGTGTTCGTGGCCACGGATGTGAATGGAGAAAGCGCGGAGTACCAGGTGACCGTGACCGCGACGGCAGGACCAGCCGCCCCGGTGATCACCGGGGCGCAGGGCGCACTGGACGTGAACGCGGACGGCACGATCACCGGCACCGTCACCGGCACCGGCGCCATTGTCGTGAGGGAGACAACCAGCGGAGCGGAGTGTCTCGTGAATGCGAACGGAACGTTTACGTTGTTCATTCCCGACTGCGAGCCGGGACCGGCTTACATCGTCGCCTCCATCGGCACTTCGGAGAGCGAGCAGTTCCTGCTGTATATCGAGGAGTGAGCGCAGCCGTTGACAGACCGCTCTTGTTGTTCACCCGCCAGCCTCGCGCGCGTCAACACGACCTCACCGGTATGGTGAGTGTCGTCGTTGGCGGGGCGGCGAGCAGCCGCAAGAATCGTTCGTAGCATGGGCGTCCTCGCCCGTGCGCGGCGAGCAGCTGCAAAGCACCGCCCATGCCCGGGAAAAACGAGTCTCGGCCGGCGCCAAAGGGTTGCGCAGTCCTGCACGGGCGAGGACGCCCATGCTACGCGCAAAGCGTCGCTTGACCGATGTTCATTGGAGCGCCAACGACGGTGACAACGCAGTGGCCGGTGTGCTGGGCGCGGAGGGTCTCACGCCGGCGGCCGGGGCGAGCTCGGTCGGGATCAGCAGGATGTCGTCGTTGGACCACTCGTTCACGCCGGGTGGAAACGAGACAATGAGGTTGTCGTACCACGGCAACTCATCGGCCTTGGCTCCTTTGAGCAAGGCGTCAATGCGGCGATCGCGCTTGAGACCTGCGGCGATGCCCTGTGCCAGCACGTTGTGGAGCGATTCGGTCATGCCTGCCTGCATCAGCAGCGGAATCGCCATTTTGTAGTGATACGGACGCAATTCCGTCGGCGTCATCCGGCCCATCGCTTCCAGCAAGTGTGTGGCCGCGGCGTTGATCGAGACGGGGGAGTTGCCGGATGTAGCGCCGAGTTTTGCGAGAATATAGAAAGGTTGCCAGTAGCGATCCTCTTTCGCGATCACCTCGTGCAGGATGCCGACCGCCAGCTCTTTGTCCTCTTTGGAGATCACATACGCGTAGTTGCTCCAGGCTCGCGCGTCGAAGCTGCCTCGGTAGGCGGCAAAGTAGTGCTCGGATAGATCCCGAAACCGCCGCGGGTCCTCCTGCACCATCAAGTGCGCGAAAATATGATGCAACCGCGGGTCGTCGTGGACGTCCAGAAGATTGCTGGCCGTTTCGAGAGCCTCGCCCTTGCGTCCCATCTGAAACAGGTGTCGGATCTGGACGATGCCGCGTTCCAGGTCGTTGCCGTTGGAACGGCCGGGAGTGTGCCAGAGAAGCGCGGCGGCGCCGCCGGCAACCATCAGGAGCGCTGCCGCGCAGATCCAGGCTCCCCAGACCCAAACACGGCGAGTCGCATGAGTGCGAGCGGCATGCGTTTCGGCGCGGAGCTGATTTGCCTGCTGTCGCTCCTGCTCAGCCGCCGCGCGCGTTGCTCGTTCGATCTGCCATTGGCGAAGCCGCAATTCGAGCTCACTTGCCGAGGCAGGCCGCGTGGCGGAGTCGCGCGCGAGGCAGGCGCCGATCAGATCCGAAAGCGGCTTGTCGACCGCTTCGTTCAGTTCGCAAACAGGCGAAATCGCCGTACGACGACTCGCCAACATTTCCTGGACGGTTTCGAGATTGCTGCGGCATGGGGAAATAGGGCCGAACGGGTAGCGGCCCGTAAACAGCTCGTAGAGCATCACGCCCAAGGCAAACAGGTCGTTTGTCTCGCTTGGTGAGTGCGCTACGGGCAGCGAGTCGGACCAGGACGGCGAGGAGGGCGCAGAATCCGGCGCGGAAGTGGATGATTCCAGCGGGAGGGAGCAGGAGGCCGCTGCACTCGTTGAATCGGAGTCGGCGGGAGGCAGTTGCTCGAGCTGGCAGGCGACAAGCAACTTCTCCAGCTGTTCGGTCGGCAGGTAGGGCAAAGTCCCGCCGATGAACGGCGATTCGGTCTGGCTGCGGCGCGACAGGTTGAAGTCCAGCAGCAAGGCCCGGCCGTGAGGGGTGACCAGCACATTGGATGGCTTGATGTCGCCATGAATAATGCCGTTTTGGTGGGCGGCTTTCAGGGCCGCCGCCATCTGTCGGCCGAGCTCGGCGGCCGCCTCGACATAGGTTCCGGCAATGACCGGTGGCTCGGCCATGGCGACAATCGGGTCGCGAGCTGCGTCGAGCACCTCGTCGGCCCGTGTGGGCGTTCCCTCGCGAAACACGGATTGGATCACATCGGCCAACGTCGCCCAGCCCTTGTAGGGCATGGAGATCACCGTCAAGTCCTGCTTGATGTCGTGGTCGACGCTCAGCACCGGCACGATGTTTTCGTGCTCCAGTTTTCCCATGATCTCCGCTTCGTCGAAGCCGGAATATCGCGAGACTTTGATCGCCTCCAGGCGGCCGCCCAACTGAAGGTTGCGCGCCTGATACACCCGGGCCAAGCCGCCCCGCCCCAGCTCGGCGGTGATTTGATAGTGCCGCAGCACACGCTCGTTAACCTTCGGCCACTGGACCGGCGCCTCCACTTCATCCATCCACCGATGCACTTCCAGCACGCGGCGAACCGAATGCCGATAGGTCGGAAACAACGAAGGGTAGCAAGCCGGGTCGACGTGCTCACCCTGCTCGAGAAAGGCGGTGAATTCCTCATAGACCAGGTCGACAAACTCGTCCTTGGTCACCTCGTTGCCCTGCGAGCGACGGCGTTGGATTTCGGCGCGCGCGTCCGGGCGCGCGCCGTTGCGCCACTGTTGGATGACGTGGCTAACGGTGACTGGCGACGAGTCGTTTGGCGCGGGGGGGGCGTGCCCGAACGCGGCCGGCTCGGCGGTGTTGTCGACGGGATGCTTGGTGGGAAGCCGTTTCATCACAGTCCTCAAGCGATGGACACTGCCAACAGGAGATCCTTCAGTATCTGGCGGGTCGTGCGTTCATGCAGTCGCAGCCGCTCCGCAATCTGGTGGTGCGTCAGGCCCTCGAGCCTCAGACGCACGACTTCTCGATGATGAGGAGGAAGGCGGCGCAACAATTGATCCCAATGTTCTTGAGCCATCGCGATTTGACTCGGGCTGTCGTGAGCCACCGGACCATGTTCGTCGCTCCACGGCTGTTCCCGTTGTACATCGTACTTCCTGGTGTCAAGCCGGCGACGATGCTCGGAGTCTACCTTATGGAGCGCCATCTTGACGAGGAACGCCACGAAGTGACGGGGGTTGTTGAACGAGCACAGCCGCAGCGGATCGTAGAAAAACGACTTCCAAACCATCTGCACGAAATCCATGGTGTCGAACTTCGATCGCAATTGTCCGTTGAGACGCCGTCGCACGACGCGGCGAATGTGAGGCTCGTAGCTTCGAATGACTTCCCAAACGGCCACGTCGGATCCTTGAGCGACTTCCGCGATCAAGTCGCGGAAATGGTCGTCTGATTCAACGTCCTCCTGGAGTTGGTCAGTCACTTCACCGTGCCCTCGGCTGCCACGAACCCGCACTTATCCTGAATAGAATCCTTCCCAAATTAACCAAATTAAAGGGGGGGGAAGGGAGATTTCTGTGCGTTTCGAGTGGTTTGAAGCCGAGCCGCGGCGGGGTTTTCTGCCGAACGGCATCTTGAAAAAGGCCCCAGCTGGCCATCGGAATTGCCTTCAATCTGCGGACAAATGACGTGCAGATTGCCGGATCCGATGCTTGTCAACGGGCACCTAAACCCTTTCCGCAAGGAGCCTTACATGCGAATGGGGATCGGCCTTGAAGGACCGTTCGATTCAGTTTGCCCGCGATATTCCGGTTGCGGAGTCTGCGCAAACGGGGTTGTCTTTCCGTGGTGTGTCCAAGAAGGAAACCCGTAGCGAGGGATGAGCAATCCGCAGCGTAATCGAGGGAAGAATCGAGGTTTGGTGGCTTCCTACAGAGGGTGATTCGCCATCCACGCCTCGAGGATATCGACGGTTTCGGCATGCCAAACCGCTTCAAACCGGCCGAAGCCGCGCTCGTTGACGAACACGACGTCGTCGAACTGCACGCCAAGCTCATCGGCTTGTTGGACGTGGTCCAGCGGGGATTCGGCGAGGATCTCGGCCTGTCGGTCACAGGTCCATTGGAAAGCTTTAACGGCTGCGGCCAAGGGCGATTCGGCGGCGAGAACCAGTTGAACGGGGCCGGATTCGACGTAGTACTTAGCCATGAGAAGAACTCCTGAAAGGGTGGGGAAAAGTGTCCGGAGGTGTTGGCTGCCGAAGGGCAACTTCCTCTGGCAGAGATTAGATCGCCGCCCGTTGGACTCGGTTGGTCCCTGTGGCGGGAAATTCTTCGCGCTCGGGAAGGTGTTGTCGAGAACGCGGCGAGAAAGCGCCGTCAAAAGACGCTTCAAAGAGGGGCGTCGGCGCGACGAGTGCTAGCACTGCTGCTACCGGATGTAGTGTTCGCCGCAGTGCTAGCACACAACATGCAAAATGCTACTTCCCGCTCACCTTGCCAATCGGCAAACTCCCCTTCGTCAAGCGACTCATGGTGAGTCGCATTCAAGCTCACCGGCGAACCTGCGGTCGATCGCTCGATGCGTCGTCCAGTCATGCAGTCGTCCACTCAATCGGTCCGTCAATCGGTCAGTCAATCGGTTCCTCGTCGCGGCAAGCGGGATGCGGCGAAACCGTGGACTAGACGGCGGACCGAACGGCGGACATGGAAGACCGGCGAGGTTGAGGAAAGGGAGTTCATGGCGCCCAACGGCGCCGCCTCTTGACGAAAAGGGAGTTTTGCAGTGCTCAAGCCCATCATCGGCGTCAACATGGATTTCCGCGCGGCTCGCCAGGACGCTCCCGCGTTCTGCTTCCTGTCGGCGGCGTACTTCGAGAGCCTGGAGCGCGCGGGGGCGATCCCCGTCGTGCTGCCTCCTTTGGAGAGCGAGGCGGACCTCGGCGCGGTGCTCAACCGACTCGACGGCTTTTTGCTGGTTGGCGGCCAGGATCTCGACCCGCGGCGAGACGGCTTCATGTTGCACTTCACGACTCGGCTGATGGATCCGCGCCGCGAGACCTTTGATCGCGCGCTGATGCGGATGTTGGCCAATCGACGGCTGCCGACCTTCGGCATCGGCGCCGGCATGCAGTTGCTGAACGTCTGCCAAGGCGGGAACCTTTCGCTGCACATCCCCGAGGACATTCCCGGGGCGCTGCCCCATTGGGACGCTCATGACAAAGGGCATCGCCATGGCCTGGAGAT
>JAGQPF010000460.1 GCA_020426845.1 Planctomycetales bacterium | reverse complement strand
TTGAACGCGGGCGAAGTCGCCGAGCTGACTCGCAACGCGATCATCCAAGTGGGCGACGACCATCACGACGCGCCGTCCAAGGACTTCCTCGGCCAAGACGCCGCCGTGCTGGCTCGCGGCGCCGGCCGCACCGTCCCCGGCAACACACCCTTGGTGTTCGGCGAGACCGACGAGTTCAACCCGTTCGTCTCGGTGGAGCAGATGATGCCGTTCCTGCCGATCGTCCGAGTCGGCTGCATCGACGCCGCCATCGCCAAAGCGAAGCACTACGAGCACGGCTTCCGGCACACGGCCATCATCCACTCGCACGACGTGCGGAACATGACCAAGATGGGCCGCGCGTTGGACACGACGCTGTTCATCAAAAACGGGCCGAGCATGGCTGGCTTGGGACTTGGTGGCGAAGGCTACTTGTCGTTCTCCATCGCAGGGCCGACGGGCGAGGGCGTCACCACGCCGCTGACCTTCACTCGCGAACGTCGTTGCTCGATGATCGACGACCTCTGGATCCTCGGCAAGGACCGCACCTAAGAAGTCGTCGGTAAGGAACGAGGGGAGAACTTTCATGTTGATTGGACAAATCCTTGGCTCCGCCACTTCAACGGTCAAGCATGCCAGCATGCAAGGCCAACGGTTAGTGGTCGTGCAACCGATTGGCGCCGACGGCGTCTCGCCGGACGGCGACCCGGTGCTGGCGATTGACCAACTCGGCGCCTCGGCTGGTCAGCACGTGGTGCTAACCAGTGACGGGCGCGGTGCTCGAGAAATGCTGGGCGTGGAGGCGACGCCCGTCCGTTGGACGACGCTAGGCGTCGTGGATGATTGAGTAACAACGGGTACGCCCCCGAAGTCATACAACGAAGTCAAAAGAACTAAATTTCGGATGCCATTGCCACTCGAACACGACCGCATCGATCGCATTGTCCAGGAGGTATTGCGCCGCCTGGCTGCGACCGACGTGCGCCACTGCGCAACGGCGCCGACGCCGACGCCGGCGCCGGCCGCAAAGTCGGCGGCGGGCGTGCTGAGTCTGGCCGACGCCGTGGTGACGCTGCAATCGTTGGAGCGGCGACTGGAAGGCGTGAGCGAGCTGCGAGTCGTCCCGAAAGCCGTGGTCACTCCCAGTGTGATCGACCTGTTGCGCGAGCGAGGCGTGAAGCTCCGGCGCGTGAGCGACGCCCCCACGGCCCGCTGTTCGCTCTGGCTGGCGGTTGACGGCGGGCTTCCCGCTGCCTGGAAAGTGACATGGAACAGTCAGCGAGACGCGGAGCACGCGCCGTCCGGCGACCCGGATGCCATGCTCGCGTGGCTGGCGAACCAGCTCGCCACCGGCGGGCTCGCCGTCGTGGCCAGCCACCGTAGCTTGCTGCTGGCCGCCGTCGCCAATCGCCGCTCCGTCGGCCGTGCGGCGGCGATTCGCCACACCGACGATGTCGACGCGGCGCGCCGGCAGCTCGGCGCCAACCTGCTGGTCGTCGACACCGCCGCCACCTCCGCTACGTTGGAGCGGGCGCTGCGAACTCGGCAAGCGGCGCCTCAGCCGCCCCAGTGCGCTCTGACGTCCTGCCTGGACACCACGAACGAAGGAGGACCAGCATGAGAATCGCCGAAGTGATCGGCAGCGTCACGCTATCGCGAATGATCCCCGAGTTCCGCGGAGCATCGCTAAAAGTCGTGCAGCCCCTGTCGCTCGACAGTTTGCTCAGCGGCGCCGAGCCCGATTCGGACACGCTGGTGGCTTGGGACGAATTCGGCGCCGGACTGAACAGCCAGGTCGGCATCAGCGAAGGTGGCGAGGCCGCTCAGCCGTTTCGGCCACAGCTCAAGCCTGTCGACACCTACCTGGCGCTGATCATCGACCAGCTCCATTTGACTCACACCCAACTTCAGGGATGACGAAATTAAGTCCGGCGGCCTCAACCAACCAAAACATTAAACCTGAACACCAAATCGCAGCGCTCGAGGAGTCTAGATGAACAACGTGCATAAGATCAAACAGGACATGTGCGACATTGGTCGCCGCATCTACAACAAGGGATTTGCCGCGGCCAATGACGGCAACATCACTGTTCGCGTTAGCGAGAACGAGGTGCTGTGCACTCCCACCATGCACTCGAAGGGCTTCCTGAAGCCCGACGACATCGCGACCATCGACTTCACCGGCAAGCAGATCGCCGGCCGCAAGAAGCGTTCGAGCGAGGCGTTGCTGCATTTGGAGATCTACCGGCAGCGCCCCGAGATCAAAAGCGTGGTGCACTGCCACCCGCCTCACGCGACCGCCTTCGCCGTGGCTCGCGAGCCGATTCCGCAGTGCGTGCTGCCGGAAGTCGAGGTGTTTTTGGGCGATGTGCCGATCACGAAATACGAGACGCCGGGCGGGCAAGCGTTCGCCGACACGATTCGGCCGTTCGTCGATCGCACCAACGTGATCATCCTGGCCAATCACGGCACCGTCAGCTACGGCGAGAACGTCGAACGAGCTTATTGGTGGACCGAGATCCTGGACGCCTACTGCCGCATCTTGATGTTGGCCAAAAGCCTCGGCCGAGTGCATTACTTCACCGAGCAAAAACAGCGAGAGTTGCTCGAGCTGAAGGATCAATGGGGCTACACGGACCCCCGCAACACCAAAGAATACGAGAACTGCGACATCTGCGCGAACGACATCTTCCGTGACAGCTGGAGCGATACGGGCGTGGAACGTCGCGCGTTTGAAGCTCCTCCCGCGATGAAACCGGCCGCTGCTTCTCCGACGCCCGCGCCAGCGGCCGCGCCCGCGATGCCTGCAAGCGACCAAGAGGCGCTCGTGCAGGCGATCACCGATCGCGTGATTGCCGAGCTGGCGAAACAGGCTGGCGTCTAGCTTGCTAGACAGCAATCGGCTGAAACCTCCCAACACGATCAACGACAGGCATCGAGCGACATCATGAAGGTTAGCATTATCGGCGGCGGCGGCTTGGTTGGCTCCAGCGCGGGATTTGCGTTGCAATGCGGCGGAGTAGTCCGCGAAATCGCGATGCTGGACGTCAACGCGCAGGCAGCCGAAGGCCACGCGTTGGACTTGCTTCACGGCGGCCCCAGCACCGCGGACCAACGCATTGTCTCCGGTGGCTACGAGCACGTGCCCGACAGCGACGTGATCTGCATCACCGCTGGCCTGCGGCGCAAGCCCGACGAAAGCCGCTTGGACCTGATCAACCGCAACACCGACCTGTTCCTCTCCATTCTCGATGGCGTTTGCTCGGCTGGCGTGAAGAGTTCGGCGATCGTGATGGTTGTCTCCAACCCGGTGGACATCCTGACGTATTTGGCCGCGAAGCGAGTCGGCCTGCCCTGCTCGCAGGTCATCGGCCTCGGCACACAGCTCGACACGATTCGCTTTCGCAGTCTGATCGCTCAGCAGTTGAAGGCGCCACCCACGCAACTCTCCGCCTTGATCCTCGGCGAGCACGGCGACAGCATGGTGCCGATCTGGTCGAGCGCCACGGTGGCCGGGCTGCCGTTGGACAAGATGCCGGGCTGGTCGCCAGCGCTCGCAGCCGAGCTGTTCAAACGCACGAAGGGCTCGGGGGCCGAGGTGATTGCCAAGAAGGGCGGCGCCGGCTTCGCGGTGGGCATCGCGATTCGTGACGTGATCGAGGCGATCGCGCTCGACCAGCAGCGGATTCTGCCGGTTTCTTCCGTGCAGGACGGCTGCTACGGGATTCGCGACGTCGCGCTTTCGGTTCCCACGGTGGTCGGCCGCGCCGGAGTGGTCGCTCGGCACGAGATCGAGCTCTGGCCCAAGGAGGTGCAGGGGCTGCGAAACAGCGGCAATGTGCTGCGTCAAACTCTGCAGACGGTCTTGGCGCGGGTGGGCGGATGAGGCAACCTTGAGGCTGCCCTCGCTCGCCGTGTCTGACGAGCGCGCTTGCTTCCGCCATCGTCGAGCAGCCTCATGACCTCCACGCTACGTTCACTCGGTTCGGCGCTTGCGCTAGTTGTTGCACTAGCAGCGATCGCCGCCAACTTGTTGGCCTGCCCATCCGCACGCGCCGAGACGACCGCGTCCGACGCCAAGCGTCCCAACATCCTGTTTGCGTTTGCCGACGACTGGGGGCGTTACGCCAGCATCTATGCGGAGCGTCGGTTGGATGGTCCGGGCACCGTCAACGACGTCGTTCGCACGCCGCACGTCGATCGCGTCGCTCGCGAGGGCGTGGTGTTTCGCAACGCGTTTGTGAACGCGCCCTCGTGCACACCCTGCCGCAGCACGCTGCTGTCGGGGCAGTACTTCTTCCGCACCAATCGCGCGGCGATTCTGCAAGGCGCCATCTGGGACAGCTCGATTCCAAGTTACCCGTTGCTGCTTCGCGATGCGGGCTACCACATCGGCAAACTTTACAAGGTCTGGAGTCCCGGCACGCCCGCCGATGCGCCCTATGGCCAACAACAGTATGGCTATGAGGCGCCTGGGCCCAACTTCAACGCGTTCTCGCAAGTCGCCACCAAGCTGGTCGACGAGGGGAGCAGTGTGGCGGCGGCGAAGCAATCGCTGCTCGACAAAGTGGGCGGCGAGTTTGATGCATTTCTGAAGGCCAAGCCTGCGGACGCGCCGTTCTGCTTCTGGTTCGGCCCCACGAACGTGCACCGCAAGTGGATTCGCGGTTCGGGAAAACGGCTTTGGAACCTCGACCCCGAGCAGTTGCAGGGCAAGCTGCCGCCGTTCTTGCCGGACGTTCCGCTGGTCCGCGAGGACTTTGCGGACTATCTCGGCGAGGCGATGGCATTCGACGCGGCGCTGGGCGTGCTGCTGCAACGGCTCGAGGCGGCGGGCGAGCTGGACAATACTCTGGTGGTTGTGAGCGGCGATCATGGTGCGCCGGGCTTTCCGCGTGGCAAGTGCAACCTTTACGACTTCGGCGTCGCCGTCACCTTGACGGCGATGTGGCCGGGAAAAATCCCCGCGGGCCGCGTCGTCGACGACTTCGCGAGTGTCATGGATCTGGCGCCGACTTTTCTGGAGGCCGCTGGCCAGCCCGTGCCCGAAGTGATGACCGGTCGCAGCCTGTTGCCGGTGTTGACCTCCAAGCAATCCGGCTTGGTCGACGACAGCCGCGGCTGGGTGATCACGGGCCGCGAGCGGCATGTGGCCGCCGCTCGGGAGGGCAATCTGCCCTACCCGCAGCGCGCGCTGCGGACCAAAGATTACTTGTACATGGTCAATTTCAAACCGGATCGTTGGCCGATGGGCGATCCCGGCCCCGTGGCCAAAGGCGAGATCCCCGACTACGAGACGCTGGCCAACAACACCTTCGCCTGCTTTGGCGATCTCGACGCCAGCCCGACGAAGGCCTGGATGGTGGCGCATCGCGATGACGCTGCGCATCGCCAGCAATACGAGTGGGGATTCGCCCGGCGCCCCGAGCGAGAATTGTACCTGTTGGCGAGCGACCCTCATCAAATCAAGAACGTCGCTGACCAACCCGAGCACCGCGACT
>JAGQPF010000459.1 GCA_020426845.1 Planctomycetales bacterium | reverse complement strand
TCCCGGGCTTTCGCGAGACCTTTCTGCCCGGCGGCAAGCCACCGCAGAAGGGCGACCTGTTCCGCAATCCTCGGCTCGCCTCCACGCTGCGACAGCTCGCGGAGGGTGGACGCGATGCGTTCTACCAAGGAGATATCGCCGTCACCATGGATCGCTACATGCGAAAGCATGGCGGCCACCTGCGTCTGGAGGATCTGGCCGCTCACCACAGCGAGTGGGTGCAGCCCGTATCGGCGAATTACCGAGGCTACGACGTTTGGGAGCTGCCGCCCAACGGCCAGGGCATTGCCGCCTTGCAGATGTTGAACGTGCTTGAGGGATTCGACCTGCGGTCAGCGGGGTTCGGCAGCGAGCGACATTTGCACTGGTTGATCGAAGCGAAGAAGCTCGCGTTCGAGGACCGCGCCCGGCTGTACGCTGATCCGGACTTTGCCCAACTCCCCGTCGACGAGCTGATCTCCAAGTCGTATGCCGAGCGGCGTCGCAAACTGATCGGTGATCGAGCGGCAAGCAGTTATCCCGTCGGTTTGCCGCACGCCGTGAGCGAGGGCGACACGATCTATCTGACGGTCGCAGACAAAGATCGCAACATAGTGTCGCTGATTCAAAGCAACTTTCGCGGCTTCGGCAGCGGCATGTGCCCCGACGGCCTGGGGTTTTGCCTCCAGGACCGCGGGCAACTGTTCGACCTGAAGCCCGGCCGCTTTAACTCGTACGCTCCCGGCAAACGGCCCTTCCACACAATCATCCCCGCGTTCATCACCAAGGACGGCAAACCCTACTTGAGCTTCGGCGTGATGGGCGGGGCCACTCAGCCTCAAGCCCATGTGCAGATCGTGCTCAACCTGATCGACTTCGACTTGAACACGCAGGAGGCGGGCGATGCGCCGCGCATGGTGCACTCGGGGTCGTCGCAACCGACGGGCGAGCAAATGACGGATGGCGGCACGGTCGCGTTGGAGAACGGGTTCACCGCGGAGGCTCGGCGAGGGCTGCTGAAACGCAAGCACGTGTTGCAGCCGACCGTCGGCATTTTCGGTGGCTACCAAGCGATTCGCTACGACGCGGAGCGAGACATCTACTTCGGCGCCTCCGAGTCGCGCAAAGACGGCATGGCAGCGGGATACTGAACGTTTGCTGAGGAATTCTCGGGGCCATCGTTCACCCTAACAATCGACTGAGATAGGCGCGTACCCACCATTCATCGGGGAACCATCCCTGCCATCGCGGCGAGTCATTCAATCATGTAGAGGGAGCACACGATGACTGAATCCGAGAACGTCCAGCACCAACTCGACCAGGGCCTGCAGGCGTTGGGAGTCGAACCGGTTGCAGCCGACGACTCAACTCGCACCACAGCGACTCGCGCCGTGACGCGAAGCTCCGTGCGCGGCGGCCGTTCGGTCACCGAGCTGTCGCTTCAAACACGTGGCGACGATGTCTTTCACTGGGACATCCTAGGCGAGCCGGCGACGCGCTCCATTCGTTCGCTGCAACGCTATCGATTCGAGGAGCTGGCCCCGAACGAGATCACCGAGAAGCTGGTGTTGCTGGACAACCGTCTGACCCCCAATCAAGGCCTGCGGCAACTCACAAGCGGCAATCTGAATGACAGCGAGGCCGAGCCAATCGCCTCAGGCCGAGTGTTGCTGCTGGTTCATGGCACGTTCTCCAATAGCGAGAACGTGGTTGAAGACCTGAAGTCAACCGCCGTCGGCCGGTCGTTCTTGGAGTGGGCGGATGCCAACTACGATCAGCTGGTGGCCTTCGGGCACCCGACCCTGTCCGTCAGTCCGATCCTCAACGCGTTGGTACTTGCGCGTGCCTTTTCGGGCAGCCAGACCGAGGTCGATGTTGTCTGCCACAGTCGCGGCGGCTTGGTCGTGCGCTGGTGGCTGGAGGCGCTGGCGCCTTCGAGCAGCCCTCGCCGTCGCGCCGTCTTCGTTGGCTCGCCGCTGGCCGGGACGGGACTGGCGGCGCCCGACCGACTTCGCCAGACGCTGGACCTCTTGGCCAGCTTCAGCCGTCAGCTTGCGACGTGCGCGACCACCGCGAGCGCGCTGATCCCGTTCGCTGCTCCGATGTTTCAGCTCTCCGCGCTGATGGCCGGAGTGCTCAGCTCGGCGGCGACAATCGGCAGCAAGACGCCGTTGTTGGACGCGATGATCTCGCTGGTGCCCGGGCTTGCGGCGCAATCGCGACAAGGAGCGAACGCCGAACTGCTCGGCCTCCGCGCGGGCTTTGACAGCAGTACTCGCGAGCACTTGTTGGCGCAGGCACGCCGCTACGCGTTCGTGATCTCGAACTTCGAGCCCGAGGCCCCGGGCTGGCGGTTCTGGCGACACTTCCGCAAGGATCAGCTCGCCAACCATGCCGCCGACTTCGTGTTTGAAGGCGCCAACGATCTGGTCGTCGACACGCCTTCCATGACCGACTTGGCCGACACATTCCAATTGTCGCCGGATGACGCTCGCAATCGCGTGCTCGACTTCGCCACCAACGAGCGAGTCCATCACTGCAACTACTTTCGCATGCCCGAAACGCTGCAGTTTATCCAGGACTTCTTGGCCCGAGAGAGCTGAGGCAATCCACCGGGAGCAAAAGCGAGGGACCGGACTCACGACTCGAGCTTGAGATACGCCGGATACGAAAGGCCGATCCCTCGCTTACGCATCGGGTGTCCTTTCGAGATACGCCAGGAACAATACTTCCGATCCCTCGCTTACGCTTCGGGTTTCCCTAACTAGTGCGCGCTGGACGGGACGCGGCGGCCATCTTACGATCAAGGCTCCTGCCCGATGCGCGGAGCAGCCGCTAGGCCACCAGCTATCGCATCCATCGGGTCCCCAGCCGAGACGGTCCAACACCATGTCTCTACCCCTCCCTCACTTCACTACCCGTAATTGCGCGATCGCCCGACCCTGCATGGCGACGGCATTGCTGTTGCTGGCGACGATGGCAGCCACATCGTCGGCGCGCGGCGATGAATCGACGCCGGCCGCGCGCGTCTCGGCAGCAGGCAACCCCAGCCCGCAGTTGCTCTCCGACTTTTGCCACGGCTGTCATAGCGGCAAGGCGCCGAAGGGCGAGTTTCGGATCGACGATCTCGCGGCCGACGTCACCGCGCCGCAGGACCGCGAGCGATGGCTGAGCATCGCCGAGCGGCTGCGGAGCGGCACCATGCCGCCCAAGGGCAAACCGGCTCCAGAGCGGGCGGAGGCGAAGGCGCTGAGCGATTGGATCGTGCGCCAAGTGGAATTAGCACAGCGCGAGCGCAATCCGCGACAAGGGCGCGCGGTCATGCGCCGCATGAACCGAATCGAGTACCAAAACACGATCCGCGACTTGTTGCAGGTCGAAGTCGATCTGCAAGGCGTGATTCCCGATGACACGACAGCCGGTGGCTTCGACACCGACTCGGCCTCGCTGCAGTTCTCGTCGTATCAGCTGGACGGATATCTCACTGCGGCCAATCGAGTTCTCGATGCGGCCATCGCTTCCGGTCCCCGCCCGCGGCACGTTCAGCGCCGCGTGGATCTCCGCAACGAATCGATCACGCAACGGCGCGATGTCTACCGCCACGTCGACGACGGTGTGGCCATTTTTGCCTCCGACTTGGCATCCAACATCCAGGTGGTGTTCTGGAATTTTCTGACTCGCGCCCGCGGAAAATATCGCTATCGGATCTCCGCCTACGCCTATCAAACCGATGAGCCGATCCTGTTTCACATCAACAGCGGTACGAACAACCTTGGCGAGCCTCCGCAGCTGATCGAATATTTCGAGGCGCCGCCCGGCAAGCCCACCGTCATTGAGTTCGTCGAACAGTTCGAGGCCGGCCGCAACATTCGGCTGTTGGTCGACACTGAGATGCGACCGCGTGACCTGACGCGGCAGGGTGGAGCGGCGGACTACCGGGGCCCCGGACTCGTGGTGCAGTGGGTCGAGATGGAAGGTCCGTTGGAGGAAGCGTGGCCGCCGCCCAGTCATCGCTTGCTGTTCAGCGACTTGCCGCAGGCGCCGCGCGACGGCTCTGACCAACGTGAAGTTCGCTCCGAGCAGCCGCTGGCCGACGCCGAGACCATTCTTCGCCGGTTCGCTCGACGGGCGTTCCGGAGGACCGTTACCGATGACGATCTCAAGCCGTTTTTGAAGCGAGTTCAAAAACAATTGGAGCACGGGCAATCGTTCGAGCGAGCCGTGCGAGTCGGCCTGCAGGGTGTGCTCGTGTCTCCCGAGTTCCTGTTCCTGCGCGAGCGAATCGGAGCGGCCAACCACGGCGCTCGGGAATTGCCGCCGCTGGAGACAACACCGGCAGTTGACCCCGAAGCGCCGGGTGGAGCTCTCGATTCCGCGAAGCTGGACGAATTCGGGTTGGCCAGCCGGTTGTCGTATTTCCTCTGGAGCTCAATGCCGGACGAGCAACTGCTGCAGCTGGCCGAGCAGGGTCGGCTTGGCAGTCCCGAGACCTTGCGCGAGCAGGTCGAGCGGATGCTGCGCGATCCCAAGGCGAGCGCGTTTACGGAGAACTTCGCCGGGCAGTGGCTGGGGCTCCGTGAGATCGACGCCACTTTGCCCGACCGGCAGCTCTACCCCGATTACGATGACATTCTGCGGTCATCGATGCTCAAGGAACCGGGACGGTTCTTCGACGAGGTGCTGACCCACGATCTCAGCCTGACCAACTTTGTCGACTCCAACTTCAGCTTCCTCAACGAGCGGCTGGCGCGTCACTATGGGATCGAAGGCGTCGAGGGTTTGGCCATGCGCAAAGTTGAGCTGCCGCCCGACAGCCATCGGGGCGGAGTGATGACAATGGCCGCCGTCTTGAAGGTGACCGCCAACGGCACCACCACTTCGCCCGTCGTGCGCGGCGCCTGGGTGCTCGACCGCATGCTGGGCACGCCGCCGCCGAGTCCTCCCGCCAATGTGGCGGCCGTCGATCCCGACATTCGCGGCGCAACAACGATTCGCGAGCAACTTGCGAAACATCGCCAAACCGAATCCTGCGCGAGTTGCCATGTGACCATCGACCCGCCCGGATTCGCCCTCGAGAACTTTGACGTGATCGGCGGATGGCGCGAGCACTACCGCAGCATTGGCGACGGCCAGCCGGTGGTCATCGACGGCAGGCGAATGCGTTACAAGCGCGGCCCAGCCGTCGACGCCGGCGACGTGCTGCCCAATGGCAGGCGGTTTCGAAACGTCGATGAATACAAGCAACTGCTGTTGGGCGATCCCGACCAGCTGACTCGCGCCCTGGCCGAAAAGCTGCTGGCCTATGCCACAGGCACGCCGCCAGGCCTTGCCGATCAAGCGGATGTCGAACGGGTGGTGCAGGCCGCCCGCAAGAAGAACTACGGTTTCCGCTCGCTCGTGCACGAAGTTGTGCAAAGCAACGTGTTTCAAACCAAGTAACCAACCAAGTATCCAGTGAGCTCCGTCGTGACACCTCGAGACCATCGCGATTCCCGCCGACGGTTCCTCCGCGCCGCGGGCGTTTCCCTGGCACTTCCGCTGCTCGACAGCTTTCTGCCACGGTCCTCTCGAACGGCGCGAGGCGACGATGCGCCAGCAACCCCGCGGCGGTTGATCTGCATCTGTGCGCCATTGGGCCTGTACCCCGGCAACTTCATTCCCCGGGACTCGGGGCGAAGCTATCAGCTGTCGCCGTACCTTTCGGAGTTGAGCGATTTTCGCGACGATTTCACGGTGATCTCCGGCTTGGCGGGGATCAGCGGCGGGCATCAAGCCATCGACGGCTTTTTGACGGGCATCCCCGGCGCAGGCCAGCCAGGCATTCGCAACGGGATCTCGGTCGACCAGTTCGCCGCCGAGCAGCTCGGAGCCCTCACGCGATTCCCGAGTTTGGCGTTGTCGGGCGAAGGCCTGGGGTTGTCCTGGACCAGAAACGGCGCCCGAGTGCCCGCGCACAATTCGCCATCGCGGCTGTTTGCGCAGATGTTTTTGGAAGGCCGAGAGGGCGAGATTCAATCGCAACTCCAGAATCTCGAAGACGGCCGCAGCATACTCGACGACGTTCGCGAACAGGCGCGTCAGCTACGATCGCAACTCGGCGCCGGCGACCGCGGCCGACTCGAAGAATATCTCACCAGCATTCGCGAACTCGAGCAACGATTGGTCAACGACGAGAAGTGGCTCAAGACGCCCAAGCCCCAAGTCTCCGCAGAGCCACCTCGGGATATCGCCGACCGGAGCGACCTGATCGGGCGCACGCGGCTGCTGTTTGACCTGGCCCATCTGGCCGTCGAGACCGACTCGACACGTCTGATCACCATCATGCTGGCCGGCGCGACAAGCTCACCGCCCATTCCCGGCGTCACGCGGGGGCATCACGACCTGTCTCACCACGGCAAGGATCCCGACAAACTCGCGCAGCTCAAGCTGATCGAAGTCGAGTGCATGAAGGTGCTGCAGAGCTTGGTCGGCAAGCTCAAACGGACGCGCGAAGGCGACGCCACCTTGCTGGACCGAACGATGGTCTACCTGGGCAGCAATCTCGGCGACGCCAGCAGCCACTCCAATCGAAACCTTCCTCTGCTGCTCGCGGGCGGCGGCTTTCGCCACGGCCAGCATCTCGCCTTCGACGCGCAGAATCCGCCGCCGCTGTGCAATCTCTACGCGAGCATGCTCCAACGCCTCGGGATCGAGGTGGAGTCGTTCAACACGGGCAACGGAACGCTCAGCGGCCTGGAGCTGCAAAGTTAGCTGGCATTAAAGCCACTAAACGCCAACATCTCAGCGGGCAAGACGCTGGCAACGCCGTAACTGCACCACGTGCCTGGAAGTTTGCAGCGAGCGTGGCCCACCGCTATCATAGGGGGCAACTTGCCCCACGTATTAGGTTTGAGCGACGTTTCCTTGAGGCTGCAGTTGAGGTGTTGGCATGCCAGTGGTTGACCCCTATCGTGAGTGCCTCGGGATCCAGCCCGAAGAGCACCCTCCGAATTTATATCGACTTCTGGGAGTGGACGCCTTTGAGCCCGATTCGGGGACGATTCTGGAATGGGCGGGACAGCAGCTCGCGTCGGTCAGAGAGTTGACAGCCGATTCGCCCGAGGTTGGACACTTGTTGTCGGCGGAGATTCAGGCTGCGGTGAACTGCCTGCTCGATCCACAATTCAAGGCTGAGTACGACCGCCAATTGGCCAAGCGACTCAAGTGTTCTCCGCCCCCGCGAGGAGCCCACTCGGCGCCCGGTAAGAAGCAAACGCCAGCCGAGCGCACGGGGCCAACGCCCAGCCCGAAAGCGACGCAACAAGTTAATCCAGCTTCGCTGCTCGGCGACGGCGTGCTTGCGGCTGCTGACCAAGCTGCAGCATCACAGGTCGATCCGATCTCGGCGCTGGGCGACAGCGTGATCGTGGCCACCGACCAGCGCGCAGCATCGCCGGCCGACGGAGTCGGGACACGGCGTCCAGCCGTCCGGCCAAGGCGAAAAAAGGTCTCACCAATGATGGAGTTGGTGAAGATCGTGCTGGGAGGGGCGGCAGGCATCGCGATTGGCACGTTGTTTTTGTGGTTCGGCCTGGGCCGTGATCCATTCGGTTTGTTCACTGGCACGAGATCCCCTCGGCAACAGGTCGCCGTTGGGCCGGAAGGCGGCACATCAGGCGCCACGTCGCAAGTGCCCGTCGACGGGACAGCCGACAACGCGTCCGATGTGGCGAAAGCGAAAGATGCAACAACGGATGCGGCCGGGAAAGCGACTGACGGACAGAAGGGGCCAACGCCCGATCCGAAGAAGTCTGCGAGCCCCAAAGGTGTCACAACTTCGTCACCCAACGGTTCGTCACCTAACACCTCCAAGGGCGCCGGCAACTCTCCGAATCGAAAAAGTCCGGTGACTCCCGTGCCTTCCGCCGCGAAGGCGCCCAAGCAGCCGGTGACGAATTCCGTTCCCGCAGCCACACCCAAT
>JAGQPF010000458.1 GCA_020426845.1 Planctomycetales bacterium | reverse complement strand
TCGCGACGGTCCGAGCGCAAGCCGGAGCCCATCCGCTTACTCCGACCGATGCGAAACCAAAGTGCGCGTTGAATCACTGCAAAACCCGGAAATCGGGACGCGCCCGAATTTCCCAATGAGCATCACTTCAATTCGCAAGCGGTAATCAACGCCGTCTTTCAACGACCGCGGGAACGGACGCCTTGGTGCGATTCCGGATCGCACTCAGCCACCAATCTCAACCCCGTTTCCGGTTGTGCTTTGGAAGGAGTAAGCGATGCGGAGAAAGTGTCTCTTCAACAGGCCGACAAACTCTCCCCGGATGTTTTCGGGAGGATGGCCGCTGCTGTGCAGCTTGACCCTCTCGGCCGTGTTGTGCGCCGGCGCGCGCAGCGACGACCTCCATGCCGGAGGCAGCTTGCTGCATTCCACCGGCTGGGTGAAATTTCACGTCGTCTTTGGCCGCTTGAAAGTGGTGCCTGGCCAGCCGCGAATTCATCAGCAAGTGCAGCGCGCCGACCCCAGTGGCATGCGCGACGAGTCGCTCGCGGTGGATGTGCAGCATGGCGCCACCGAGGCATCCTACCTGTTGGATTCGCCTCAGGAGCGTGTCTCGCTGGAGTGCCATGCCACGGGCCAGCTGTTGTTTCGCTGCGAACAGAAGCAAGGGCCGCGGCGAATTGTCGAGCTCAGCCAGCCGGCCACCGGGCCATTGCGTTTGGTTGTGGAGACCGACTCGCGTCGTGTCTTCGAAACCGACAATCTTTGGTCATTGGCGCTGGTTGAGCCCGAAATGTGTGACAACTATTTGGCGCCTGCGTTGCAGAGAGCCTTGCCGGCGTTGCGAGTCACCGAGATGCGCGGCCAAGTGGTGTCCGAGCTGTTTCGGTTGTCACGCGAGTCCCGCCCCTGTCGGCAGCGCGTCGAAGAGTTGGTTGGCGAGCTCGGCGCGAAGCGCTATAGCACGCGGCAACACGCCGAGGCTGATCTGAAGTCGCTCGGCCCCGGTGTGCTTCCGTTCATTCAGCAAATCCCGGAGCGCCACTTGGACGCCGAACAGCGGCAGCGGATCGAACGCATTCGCCGCCACTATCACGTCAACGCGCCCGACTGCTGTGAGCGAGTCGCGGCTTGGCTCGCTTCACGCCCCACCACCTGGCTGGCGCTGATGCGAGACGAAGAGCCGATGCGGCGCAAGCTCGCCTACGCGGCGCTGTGCGCGTCCTGTGGCGAACAGCGAACGTTGGAATTCCATCCGTCCGGCGATCACGACTTGCGGCGACGACAATTGGACAAGCTCCACAGCCAACTGGCGACCAACTGACGAGCGGATCGCGACAAGGTCAACTTCTGTCGCCCCTGACGGGGCTGTTGCGCGCTGCCATCGGTTCGCTGGGCTTGCGCGCCGGTCGCTGGGCTTGCGCGCCGCCGACTCCCTGGGCTTGCGCCCAGGGCTAACGTCTGTCGCCCCTGTCGGGGCTGCGCGCGCGTCCCCCACAGATTCGCTGGGTTTGCACCCTAGTCCCTGGGCTTGCGCCCAGGGCTAACTTCTGTCGCCCCTGACGGGGCTGTTGCGCGCGGACCCTTGGTTAGCACGCCGTCAGGGCCCGCCGACCGGGCCGCCTTCGCGCCGGGCCTGCGCTTGCGTGCGGCGGAGAAATGCTCCCGAAATTTCCCAGCCGTCCGGAACCTCGCGAGCGTAGGCGGCGGCGTGCCCAAGGTACTGAGCCACGACATTGAAATCGGGGAGGTTCTTGCCGTCGACCAACTGCTTGCGCTTCATCCCGGGCTCCTCGGGCTCGAGCATCTTGTTCAGCAGTTTGGCGACGAGCGTCTTGGCCTCGACCATCTTGCCGGCCTTGAGCATCTCGTAATTGATTCGCTGGGACTTGTCGAGCCGCGAGAAGTACCGCAAACCGTCCATGCCGGAGCCAAGTTTCACCAACGTCTGATTGGCCGTCGCCAGGTCGGCATGTTCCGCGAGCGGCTTGCCCTGCCCTCGCAAGACCTCCAGCAAGAAGTCCTCGCTGGTGGAGTACATCAGGAAGCCCTGATAGATCGCCAGGGCACGCGGCTTTACGTTGGGATCGGCCGCGGGCGCCTGCTTGCCGAAAGGACCGCGCCGGCGCGGTTGCTTTCGCTCCCGTTCCTCGCGGGGTGTATGACGCCAGACGACGGTCGGCACTCCCGGATTCTCGATCATCTTGAATGTCGGATCGCGATCGAGTGCCGGATAGAACCAACGCTCGAGCGACTTGGGATCGGCCGCCTCGATGGCGAGGATTTGGTGCTCACTGTCGATAGCGGGCGGCAGATGCGGACGCGTGACGACAATGCCACGCTCGCCGAGGAAGGCGACCAGCTGCCGTTTCAAATCGAGCCGGGGGCCGTTTTTTTCGTTGGCCAGTCCCTGAAGCAGATCCTCCCAGAATCCCTCGCCCTGAATCGCGTCGAACAATTCACCCGCCGGGTCGAATGACTCAATCACTTTCCAATTCGTGACCAGGCAATTGGCCACACTGTCGGGCACCCACTCCGCCGGCAGCGGGTTGTTGGTTGACGGAATCTGAATCACGCGAGCCGCTTTTGTCAGTTGGCCCGGACCGGGCTTGGACTTCACGAACGTGCGGTGCACCACCTGCTCGGCCTCAATCCGGAAATTGACGGCGCCACCGGCGCCTTTGATCGCGTCAAAGCCAACTTCCTTGAGGATCTTGCCGTAGTCCTTCCCCTTGCGTTTGTTGTTGTTGGCCGCCCGCAACGTGCTGAGATAGCCAAACGGCTCCACAAACCAAACCAGGTCGGGAGTGGCGTTCTCTTTGATCGAGACTCGCTGGCGAACCTCTTTGTAGGCCGCGACCGACATCAGCGGCGCGTCCGGCGCCGCCCGCCCGGCAAACCGCGTCAACAAATTGGCCAGCTCCTTTTCGTGGTCGGCCGCAAACATCCACTGGTTGGTCACGCAGTTGTACGATTCCGACGGGGCAATCGCGCCCTTGGGCGGCGGGATGATGTACTTGGTGACAGCCACGCCTGCCAACGTAATCTGCACTGACTTGGCGCCGCGTCCCTGCATTTCCAACGCGATCTTCTGACGCAGTTGAGCAACCTGGGCGTCTTTGTTCGTCGTATCCGCCATGATTGCGACGGCATGGGCGTTGGCCTGGCCGCCCGGCTGGATCACGGCAATGCCAAGCTCGCCCGCGCAGACTTTGGTCAGGTCCTCGATCGAAATGCCCAACTTCGCGTTCGTGTTGGTCAGCTCTTCTTCAATCTGCTTGCTCAAATCGTCGGCAAATGGCTTCAACTTGGGATCATCGACCAAGTCGCCAAACTCGGTCTGCTTGAAATTGTCCGAAAGCGCCGCAGTGTCGGGAACGTGCACAAACGCCGTCGTGGTGTTCGGGACCAACTGAGGGCAGATCTGCTGACTGAGCAACTCGCCGGGGCCGAAGCCGAAGCCCGCCAGGGCCACCGTCAGCGCGAGCGCTGCTCGGAGGACGCCCTGAAACGTGGTAAAGTCTCGCCGAACTGAGTCAAATAAGTGGTTCATCAGATCCCTTTGGTGAAACCGCTCGGGGGTGATTCCGACGCTTGATCCAACGCTTGAGGCGATACAGGAGGAAGCGAAATGGGGCAAAATGCGGCAAAATGCGAAAAATCTATCGGTTAGAACCACCCGTAGAGTACCGACTCAAACGGGTTGCATCAAGGCAGGTTTAGATGCCTCAAGTCATTTGAAATACGGAACTTCCATCACTTGGACCGCGAGCCCACAGCATTTTTGGCAGCTCGCGCTACGCCAGCACCGTGCCTCGCAAATGTACGCGAGTGACGCGCCGACGACGCACCTGGGCGGCGCACGCGGGCGGGCGTTACGGATGAGGAAGGCCTTCAGCCTTCAGAAGATCGGGCGAACAAAACCCGGGGCAGCGCTTGCGCTCGCTCCGGACTGCGATGAAGAAGGCCTCCAGCCTTCAAGGGGACCTCAGGCACCGCACGCGGTGCAGCGCTGCGAGACTATGAATATGAGCGAGCCGCAAGAAACGATCTGTCTCGACCAATTCCTCAAACTGTGCCAAGCCGCTGCAACCGGCGGACATGCGAAAGTCATGATCCAGTCCGGCATGGTCCAGGTAAACGGCGAAGTTGAACTGCGTCGAAGGCGCAAGTTGCGAGACGGCGACGTCGTCGAGTGCGAAGGAGAGACCTATGTGGTTCAAGCCGATTAGTGGACCGTCAAGCCATCGGGTTGAGAAAGTTGCGAAGCCGTCGCGAGCCACGAGCTGGGGCGGCGGCCAACCCAACGTTTTCGTGTCACGCCGCCAAAGCCTGACGGTCCGCACGAAAAGCTTCTGGCAACGGGTTGGCAGCTGCCGGTATACTTGAGCCTCGCTATTCTCATCTCGTTTTTTATCTCTATCTAATAGCCTGTTGAAAACCAACCTTTTCCAACCTTTGGGCAATCAAGACCGCCATTACTTCGCGGGAAATGTTCTGCCGATTGTGGGCTCAGGTGTTATCAACGGCTTCCCATTCCCGGAGCTTTCCCATGCCGCGTCAGGTTGGGGGGTCGAACAAAGTTCGACAACGGCGAGGATTCACGCTGGTTGAGTTGTTGGTCGTAATCGCCATCATCGGAATTCTCGTTTCGTTGTTGCTGCCCGCCGTGCAGATGGCCCGCGAGGCCGCGCGTCGAGCCTCCTGCTCGAACAACATGAGGCAGATCGGACTGGCGGTGCATGCCTATCACGACAATCTCCGCGTGTTGCCTTGTTCGCTCGTCGGCAACGCGACCTGGGGAGTGCTGAT
>JAGQPF010000457.1 GCA_020426845.1 Planctomycetales bacterium | reverse complement strand
TCGGAGATCGCATTCTCGCCATCAATAAGAATTGGGTGACTTCGCCCGATCAACTGACCTCGCAGCTGTCGACCGCGTTGAAGTCGACGAACCAGGCCTGGGTCTATGTCGAACGCAACGGCAAGGCGCAGTGGCTCAACTTCGACGCCGCAGCGGCAATGCGGCCGAAGCTTGGAGTTGACATGAAGCTGGCCGACGGGGCCGTCAAATTGACGAGCATCGCGGACGGATCCGTCGCGGCTGCGTCGGGACTGAAGGCCGGGGACATCGTGACCGCAGTCAACGGCAAGTCGATCGCGTCCACCGATGATTTGGCCGCGGCCGTGCGAGCCGCTGGCGAGGCGGACGGGGCGCTCAGCCTCACCATTCAACGCAACGGTGTCGAGCAAACGATCAACAGCGCTCTCCGCGGCGTCAATGGCGCCGCCGGCAACGCCGTGACCGGAGTGACCGGTCGGATCGACAACATCACGCGACTTGCCAACGGAATCAAAGGGCAAGTGACTGGCGCCGCCGGCTCACAGCTCAACCAGATCATCGCCAGTGTGGGAGGCCTGAAATCGCAGGTCGAGGGAGCCGCAACGGACGCCGCCGGCAACGTCGCCTCCGACGCGCTGACGTCGATCTCCTCGCTGCAGGACGCGATTCAGCAGTTGCCCGCCGACGCGGTTGGCGCCGCGTCCAGTCAGCTTTCGCAGCTCAGCGACGAACTGACGATGTTGCGTGCCAGTGTCATCGCGACCGGCGAGCAAGGCGACCAGCTCGCGACCAGCGCACTGGCCGCAGCCAACTCGACCACCGACGATTTGGTCAAGCAGACCGCCGCACTCGCCAGCGACGCCACCGACACGGCCGTCGACACGCTGGGTGACCTTTCCGGCGAAGCCGAGAGCCTGCGGCAAATGACGACCGCTCTGACCGCTGACGGCGTCGAAATCGCCGACGAGGCGGTTTACGACGCTCGCACCAAAGCGTCCGTGATTCACGACCGTCTGCTCAGCGCCGCCAGCAGCGCCACCGGCGCCGCCAAGACCAAGCTGACGGCCGCCGCGCAATTGGCCGGCAACGTTCGCGACCGACTGTCGGACGTGGTCGCCGCCAAATTGTCGTCGACCGAAAACGCCGCAACTGCCGTCCGTGACGCGGCCCTGAAACAGGCCGAAGGCCTGGCCAGCCAGACCACCGAGCTCGCATCCCAGCTGAAAGGTGAAGCGGCCGATCAAGTCAAGAACGTGAGCAGCACCGTGGCGTCCGCGCAGCAGATGCTCGAGACCGCCAAGCAGGCCGCGACCGCGGAGGCGACCGATACGGCGAACACCGCCTCAACGGAAGCAAGCGAGACGCGAGCGAAGCTGTTCCAGACGGCTCACACGCTGCGAGCGGACGCGGTCCGAATCGCGAACACGGTGCCCGAGTTTGCGGACCAGGCGTTGGCGGACACCACCGCGCTGGCCGACCGCCTCACCGACTATCTCGTTGCGACGGCAATCGACAGCTCGGCCACGGCAATAGCCGCAGGCGGCGCTGACGCCAAAGCCAGCGCCTCGGCCAACGCAAAGGCCGATGTGCAGGTAAACTAGTGGACCGTCAAGCCTTCGTTTTGGGGTTGGAGAACTCGCGACGTCGTGGCGAGCCACGAGGTTGGGGCGGCGACCAACCCAACGTTTTAGTGTTGACGGGGCACTAGTGGGCAAGTTTGCCGCCAAACAACCGACAGCGCGGCCGCCACGCTTTGGCGGCCGCGTGCGTTGCGTCACGACTGTACGCAGAGAGAACCTTGCATGCCGACAGCGATCGTAATTGATGACGACCGAGCCGTGGCACGGCTGGTGGCCAAGGCGTTAGAAGACGCGGACGTGGAGGTCGTCTCCGCCGAGACCGGCGAGGATGGACTCGACTTGCTGCGACAAACCAATCCGGACGTCGTCCTGCTCGACATCATGCTCCCGGAAGCCAACGGCCTCGAGCTGGCTCAGAAGATCCACCATCTCGACGCCAAGTTGCCGGTGATCTTCATCACCTCCTCCGAGGACAGCAGTGTCGCCATCGAGGCGATGAAGCTGGGCGCCTATGACTATGTGATCAAGCCACTGGGAATCGAGCAGATCCAGGATCTCGTCGAACGGGCGCTCGCGACGCGACGGCTGATGCAATCGCCGGTGATTCTCGAGGAGTCGAGCGCGTCGTCCCCTGATGGCGACTTGCTGGTTGGACGCAGCCCGGAGCTGCTGGAGGTATACAAACAGATTGGCCGCGTCGCCGCTCAAGATGTCGCCGTGCTGATTCGAGGCGAAAGCGGCACCGGCAAGGAGCTCATCGCGCGAGCCATCTACCACCACAGCAAGCGCAGCGAGCAGTGCTTTCTGGCGGTGAACTGCGCGGCACTTTCCGACACACTGCTAGAGAGCGAGCTGTTCGGCCACGAGAAGGGAGCGTTCACCGGAGCTAACCAACAGCACATCGGCAAGTTCGAACAGTGCAACGGCGGCACGATCTTCCTGGACGAAGTCGGAGACATGTCGCCCAAGACGCAGGCCAAAGTGTTGCGACTGCTGCAGGAGCAGCGATTCGAACGGGTTGGCGGAACCCAGACCATTGAGGTCGACGTGCGAGTCGTCTCGGCCACCAATCGCGACCTCGAACAAATGGTGAAGGACGGCGAGTATCGACTCGACCTGCTGCACCGGCTGAACGCCTTCGAGATCCATTTGCCGGCCCTGCGCGATCGCGGCCAAGATCTGCAGCTGCTGATCAAACATTTCCTCGCCCGCTTCAAACGCGAGCTCAACAAGGAAGTCCATGGCGTCTCCGATCAAGCCATGGAGCTGCTGCTACAGTACGACTGGCCGGGCAATATTCGCGAGCTACAAGGATCGCTGCGAAAGTCGATCCTGATGACGACGGGCCCGGTGCTGGTGCCCGAGTGCCTGCCGGACGCGATTCGCGAGCACAACGCCAACGCCATCGCTCCTCGCGCGGCGGTCGGCGGAGCCTCGGCCGACGGAGGCTCCGAATGGGAGCGATTCATACAGGAGCGCGAAGCGTCCAAGTCCACGGATCTCTACGCCGAAGCACTGGAGTGGATGGAACGGCGATTGCTGACACATGTTCTGCAGAAACACAGCGGCAACCAATCCAAAGCCGCGACGGAACTCGGCATCACCCGCGGCAGCCTGCGACACAAGATCAAGTCACTGGGAATCTCGATCGAAAACGTCGTGCGCGACAGCGAAGAAGTCGACGATTGATGCGCATGAACGCCGTCTCGAGCGGCTCCGTGCGTCATTCAGTTCTCGCATTGTTTTGAGCGGCTCAACGCTTCTTGTATCTCTCACGGAGACACAAAGACACGGAGAGAAGTCCCCAAAAGACAGTAGAGAAACCCAGATTCGAAATCCTCCGTGTCTCTGTGTCTCCGTGAGGACATCCCGGATCAAAAGCGCCTTTCCCTGAATCGGGGCTCAAAAGAGTCACGCAAAGACGCAGAGTCGCAAAGAGTGTGAACATGTCAACGCGACTCACTCGTGTTCTTTGCGTCTTGGCGACTTAGCGTGAGAAAGACCCGCCGAGCGACGGCACGAAAGCATCACCATTGATCGCGAATCCGCAGTCCGATATCGGGCTGTTGCATGGCGGCCGTCGCCAACTGCACGGCCTCGGCGCCCGCGTCTAGGTACGATCGCACGTGCGCAGCGGTGGAGATGCCTCCCACGCCAATGATTCGCAGCGCAGCGCCGGCGCGATCAACCCAACGACGGAAGAACTCGACTTGCCGCAGGGAGGCCTCCCGAGTCGCCGCGCCACAAATGCCCCGCCGCTGGCCGGAGAACATCCACTCTCCGTTGGCGCCGCGCACCCGGCTGGCAACGCTATTGGTCGTCACCACTGCCGTCGCCTGCGGCGCCAGCTGCCGCAACAGCTCCGCCGCGTCCTCCAGCCGGTCGTCCCGAAAATGTCCAACCTTGACGAGCAGCGGCACGTCGCCCGTTGCTGCTCGCAAAGCGGCCGCGACACGTCCCGCCAACGCGGGTTGCAGATACAAGTCGCCATCACAGGTTGAGACATTGGGGCACGAAAAGTTCGCCTCGACGCAATCCGCCCCCGCCGCGATGGCCAGTCGGGCGCACTTTGCGTAGTCGTCCACCAGGTCTGCCTCGACGGCGCCGGGCGCCACCGTGGCCACCACGGAAACCGATAACAACGGCTGCGGCTTGCGGCCGAGCTCCCGGAACGACTCCTTGGTCGCCTGCACATCCTCCTGCCAAATGGATGGCGACTGGCTTGGCATGCCAAAGCTCACCGCCCAACTCGAGGCGGACTCGGTCGAGGCCGACACGCCCGGCTCATCGCCTGCGAGCTGGCCGCAGTCGACGGGAGTCAAGTTGGGCAGCGGATAGCACTCCCATTGGCGGCTGCGAACCGTTTTATACGTCAACACGTCAAAGCCGAGCTGCGCATAGTATCGACACCAGGCGCCGTTGAGCAGCGGACCGGCGGCGATGCCCAACGGCGAGGCAACCGGCAAGCCGGCGAACGTCCAACTCCCCGGCATTTCCCGGCGTTCGGGCACCTTGCCCGAACCTTCCATCCACTCCACAAGCGAGGGCGGGCGCCGATAATTCCAGTCGTAGGTCTGCCGAATGTCGTAGGAGGGAAGTGCCGGGACGTTCATCTCAATTCCTATCGGCCGCCCCACTTCTCCAGTGACGGATCGGGCTGCCACATGTAGAGGAACGT
>JAGQPF010000456.1 GCA_020426845.1 Planctomycetales bacterium | reverse complement strand
TGCCGATTGTGGGCTCAGGTGTTATCAACGGCTTCCTATTCACACTCCCGGAGCTTTTCCATGCCGCGTCAGGTTGGGGGGTCGAGCAAAGTTCGACAACGGCGAGGATTCACGCTGGTTGAGTTGTTGGTCGTGATCGCCATCATTGGAATTCTTGTTTCGTTGTTGCTGCCCGCCGTGCAGATGGCCCGCGAGGCCGCGCGTCGCGCCTCCTGCTCGAACAACATGAGGCAGATCGGGCTGGCGGTGCACGCTTATCACGACAACCTTCGCGTGTTGCCTTGTTCGCTCGTCGGCAACGCCACCTGGGGAGTGCTGATGCTGCCCTACCTGGAGCAGGAGTCGTTGAGCCAGCAATTTCAGACGCGGTTCGCGTTCGACCACCAAAACAATCAGCCCGTGACATCCTTTCGCATGTCGACGTACATGTGTCCTTCGACCCCCAATCGCACACGCAAGGACAATTTGGGCGGGGGCAGGATTGCGATGCCCGCCGACTATGCTCCCGTGACCGGCGCCAACAGCGAACTGGCGACCATGGGCCTGATCGACACGGCGCGAAGCTATGCGGGCGCGATTCAGGCCAACTCGGAGCGGACGATGGCCGACATGATGGACGGGACATCAACGTCGATTCTGTTCGCCGAGGACGCGGGCCGCCCCTCGTTTTACGTGGCCCGGAAACGCATCGGGCCGGCCAACAATACACCGGGCGGCGGCAATTTGGGTGTGACGGGCGGCCGTGTGCGTGGCGCCGGTTGGACCGACCCCTCCAACTCGATTCCGCTGCACGGCTTCACCTACGACGGCCTGTCCGCTCCGGGGCCGTGTCCGTTTAATTGTACGAACAACAACGAAGGCTACGGGTTTCACCCCAACGGGATCCTCGCGACAATGGGCGATGCTTCCGTACAATTCCTGCACGACGCGACGACGATTCGAGTCTATGCGGCACTGATCACCGCTGATGGCCAAGAAGTGGTTGATCTGCCATAGCACCGAGGGAGACAACGGTGACGGGACTGCTGATGATACTCGGCATGACGCTAGGGGCCGATCCGGCCGACGCCAACGACGAGCAACTACAGTTGCTCAAGCGATTTCGTGACGAATTCGTGGTGCTGGCCCCCGGCAAGGACAAGTTTCCCGGCTCTTTCCAAATGGGAGATGACCAGGGGCCTGCCGAGCAACGGCCGGCCCACCGGGTCTCCTTTGGCTATTCCTTCGCCATCGCCAAATACGAAGTGCCCCAAAACCTTTGGGAAGCCGTGATGGGCTCCAATCCCAGTCGCTGGAAAGGGCCCCGCAACTCGGTCGAGATGCTGACGTACGAAGAAGCCGCCGATTTCTGCCGGCGATGCACCAAGCTGATGCGGAGCCAGAAACTAATCGACGAGCATGAGGAGATTCGGCTGCCTAGCGAGGCCGAATGGGAGTACGCCGCTCGCGCCGGCACCAATACGGTGTACTCCTTCGGAGATCGTGTGGCCGACCTGGACGCTTACGCCTGGCACACGGGGAACGCTGCGGGCAACGACCCTCCTGTCGGTGCGTTGAAGCCCAATCCCTGGGGCCTCTATGACATGCATGGTTACCTCTGGGAATGGTGCCTCGACAGTGGCACCGACGACTACCAAGACGCACCGGCTGACGGCAGCGCGCGGCAGGAGGCCAACGCCAAAACTCGCGTCATTCGCGGCGGAAGCTGGAAAGACCCCGCTGCCTCGATGAGCAGTCGCGCTCGGGCTGGCGAGTTTCGGCATGCCGGCGGCACTTTGAAGTTCCGCGGCGGAGTTCCCGCCGACACGAAAGACGACGCGATTGGCCTGCGTTGCGTGTTGGCCTCCGGCAAACGGAGTTAGCGCGTGAAACTGGTAGTCGCCATCATTCAGCCCACCAAGCTGCAAGCGATGCAGGACGCCCTGCGAGCGATGGAAGTCCATCGCATGACGGTCTGCGACGCGCAAGGGTATGCTCGCCAAAAGGGACAGACCCTTACCTATCGCGGATCGGAGTATCACACCGGACTGCTGCGCAAAGTGGCGCTTGAGATCGTCGTGAACGACGACTTTCTCGAACGCACGATCAGCACGATTCAGCAAATTGGCCGCACGGGGTCCGAAGGCGCCATCGGTGATGGCAAAATCTTCGTGTTGCCGGTCGCAGAGGTGATTCAGATCGCCGACGCGTCGAGTGGCCCGGGCGCTGTGTGATTTCGACCGACATCGATCCTTCAGCGCGACTCTTGAGGGGGCTGAAGCGCGGCCTGTTGCTGCTCCCGGCGATCCTGGTTCAGTTGCTCGAGCACCAACTGGGTAATGTCGCGGTTTCGTTGGAAGATCACGTCCCGGTTGAGGTGTTGAACAATCGCCTCGCTCGAGGTGCGATCGATCTCGGTGTCGCTTTTGAAGCGCAGGATCAGGTCGTAACCCCGATCATCGGCGACGCGTTGGATCGCCTCCAGAATCTCCTCGTAGGCGTCCGCATAGATCTGCGCTTCCTCGAATCGCAGCCGGCGTTTTTGATCTTCGGTCTCGGCCTTCAAGTCAGCGGCCAGACGCTCCAACTTTCCTTTGAGCACCAGATGCTGCTCGGAGCCCGGGGATTTGGAGTCCATTTCTTGTTTCAACGCTTGCAGCGCCTTGCCGCGGCGGTTGAACTGCTTGGCGATGTCCGTGGTGCGAGCCTTCAAATCCGCGGTGGCTACAACAAATCGGTCGTAGTTCGCCACGACTTTGGCCATGTCGACTAGCCCCAGTTCCCCCGCCGCGGCCGACGCGCAGCTCCAAGTCGCCGCGATGGCCAAGGCCAGCGGCAAACGGAAACGCCGCTCTGGAGTCGATGACAGCGGCGAAGTTGAGTTGGGCACGGCGACTCTAGACATCTCGGTTCCCTCCATGGATCTGGTGATGACTCGCGAGATTCTAACGGAACCCTGGCGGCGCGGCCTAGGTCAATCGCCAGCTCCGCGAGTTTCCGGTCTTACAGCAACTCTTGAATCGGCTCGCCGCGATCCAGTAGACGCACCGGGCGGCCGTTGTGCACGAACTCCGTTCGCGGAGGGATGTCGAGGTGCCGGTAGATGGTCGCAAGCACGTCATCGGGCGTTGTCGGGCGCTGAGTCGGGTACTCGCCTTTGCCGTTGGTGGCGCCGATCACCTGCCCTGTCCTCAGCCCGCCACCGGACATCAGCACGGAATAGGCCTGCGGCCAGTGGTCCCGACCGACGCCATTGGCGTTCTCGCTCAGACGCGGCGTGCGTCCGAATTCGCCCATGACAACCACCAGCACTTGGCGGTCGATGCCGCGCCGGTAGATGTCCTCGATCAAGGCCGACAGACACTGGTCGAGATACGGCAGACGTCTGGACATGTATTGCCCAAAATGCCCGGGACGTCCCGCATTCATGATGTGGTCGTCCCAATTGGTCCACTCGGGTCCGGTCAGCGGCGTGTTCATGAACATCGTGATCACGGCTGCCCCCGCCTCGGCCAACCGTCGCGCAAGCAATGCGGATTGCCCCCAGCTGTTCCGGCCATAGGCATCGCGCGTCGCATCGCTTTCCTTCGTGAGGTCGAATGCCTCCTCGACCCGTGGGCTCGACAGCAGGTTGAAAGCCAGGTCGCGAAATCGGTCCACACCCAGCTGGCTTCGGTCGAGCCCACGACGCAGCGAGTCCATGTCGCGCAGCAGTCCGCGTCGATGGGTGAGGCGGTCCTCGGACAACCCGGACGCAATGCGGATGGGAGATTGATACGATTCTGTGGCTGGATCGCCAGCGTCCAGGGCCTGGCAGTGGACGCCCAGGTACGTCGGCCGCGTCATGTACGGCGCCCGTGGCAGGGCGATGTACTGCGGCATCGGGGTGGACGAGCGGAGGTGGCTCGCGACGTGGCCAAAGTCGGGGTGCTCGCTTTTGCTGGTTGAGGTTGGGTCGGCGATCGTTGGCGCCTTGCCCGTCAAAACAGTGATGCCGCCATCGCTATGACTGCTCATGGTGTGGTGGCAGCCCCGCAGAATCGCCAGCTTGTCCGACAGCTTTGCCTGCCCGGGGAACAGCTCACAGATTTCCATTCCCGGCGTGGCGGTGGCAATTGGCGCATAGATCGAGCGATACGACGACGGCGCATCGGGCTTCAGGTCGTAGGTCTCCAGGTGCGAGGGTCCGCCGTGAAGATAAAGCAAGATCACGGCACGATCCGAGCGGGCGCCCGCGCCCGCTGACTCGCGAGCAGCCAAGATTTGAGGCAGGCTGATTCCGCCCCCAGCGCCCAGTGCGCCTCCAAGCATGCCGACTCGCAACAACTCTCGGCGAGGAATCGCGGCGGGGGAGCGTCGTGAGGCGGGCGAAGCCATGAAACACCTCAATGTGGGGAAGGGCTGGGGGCATTCGAAGTGTAACTTTTCGCGGGCCAAATTGCATTACCGAAGGTCAGCACGCACAATAGTGCGAATTGCAGGCGCCTCCCTCCTTGTGCCCGCGGCGCGGGGCTCGGCACCAAAACACGAAAACACCAAATCACCAACACCAAATCACTAACACGAAACACCTCCACCCACTGAGGCCCACATGTCGCATTTCAAGTTCGACGCCATTAAGGTGTCGGCCCTCATGCTCGCCCTCGCCTTAACGCCCTTCGTCTCCGCTCAGGACGTCGCCGCGGACTTCCCCGCATCCGTGGACAAGATCGAGCTGGCCGATGGCGACACGTTGGTCTTTCTTGGCGACAGCATCACGCACCAGTGCCTGTACACCCAGTACGTCGAGGACTTCTTCTACACACGGTACCCATCCGCTCGGATTCGTTTCCACAACTCGGGCGTCGGCGGCGACCGCGCGAACGACGCGTTGGTCCGTTTTGACCGCGATGTTGCCGAATGGAAGCCCAAGTATGTGACCATTTTGCTCGGCATGAACGACGGCACCTACACTCGCTTCGAGCAGGGCGTGTTCGACACCTACGAAGCTGACATGACAACGTTGCTGGATCGCATCAAGGATGCAGGCGCGATCGCGATCCCGATGACGCCCACGATGTTTGACTCGCGCGCCGCCCGGATTCGCGACAAGGGCAAATCGGGCCGCGAATTGCGAGACAAATACTACAACGGCGTGCTGGCCTTCTATGGCGCGTGGCTGCGTGAGCAAGCTCAGACTCGCGGCCTGGGATTTGTCGATATGTACTCGCCGCTCAACAATCTGACCATCCAGGAGCGAAAACGCGACCCATCCTTCACCATGATCGCCGACGCCGTTCATCCCGGCGCCGCAGGGCAGGCCGTGATGGCGTTCGCGATTCTCAACGACATGCACGTCAACCGTTCGGTCACCTCGTTGAACGCGCAGAAAGTACAAGACAAGTGGACGGTCACCGCCCAAAACGGCGAAGTGTCCGAAGTTGGCGATGGCGAGGAGCTGTCATTCACGTTCAAGGCCAACAGCCTGCCCTGGGTGCTGCCCGAGGAGGCGGCGCTCGGATACGACCTGACCAAGGCCGGACACAAGATGAGCAACGAGCGTTTTCGCGTCACTGGGCTCGCGCCGGGCCAGTACCAGCTGAAGATCGACGGCGAGCCCGTGGGCAGCTACTCCCACTTGCAGCTGCAGTTCAAAATTGAACTGCAGGGCAACCAACGCACGCCGCAATATCAACAGGCCCTCGAAGTTGCCATGCGCAACAAGTTGCGTAACGACGAAGCGGTGCGGCCGCTGCGCAACACCTGGGGCCGCATGAAACGCGAGCGTCGCACGTTAAACGCGATCAAGGAGGGAGACGCCGACGCGGCAGAGAAGCGCGCGGCGTTTGCCAAGTGGGAGGAGGAGTTCAACGCGACGATTGCCAAGCACATCGAACGCGCCAAGGAGCTCGAAAACGAAATCTACGAGCTCAATCAGCCCAAGCCCCGCACCTACACGCTCACGCGTGTCGTGCGACAGCCCCGCCAGCCTCTGAAAGTTGAGGCAGCGAAGTAGCGGATCGTCGAACGGAAGGTCCAACCTCCTGTTCGGGGATGGCGAGGTCGCTCGGCCCCGGGTTAGCGGCCCGCTCAAACTCAACAATGACACTGACGGAAGTATCACCATGTGCGTTGCGTCCACGAGTCGTCGCTGGCGATTCCAGTTCAATTTCTTGGCGCTGGTGCTAACGGCCACGGCGACCTCCGTGGAAGCCCAACATTGGAACCAGTTTCGGGGACCGCAAGCCGATGGCCGCATTGCTGCCAGCGGAGTGCCGCTGAAATGGTCCGAGCAGGAGCATGTGGCGTGGAAAACCAAAGTCCACGGACGCGCCTGGTCGTCGCCCGTCGTTTGGGGAAACACCATCTACCTGACGACGGCGACCACGGATGGAAAGCAGCTGTCCGTGCTGTTCCTGGACGCGGACACCGGCAAAGTGCTGCGGGATGACGTTGTCTTCGAAGTGGCCGAGCCACGGTATTGCCATCCGACCAACACCTACGCCTCACCCACGCCGGTTGTGGAAGAGGGCCGGCTGTACGTTCACTTCGGCGCCTATGGCACTGCGTGCATCGACACTGCCAACGGCAAGAAACTGTGGGAGCGGCGGGACTTTGTCTGCGATGATTTTCGTGGACCGGGCTCGTCGCCCATCGTCGACGACAATCTGCTGTTTGTGAACTTCGATGGCATCGACGTGCAGTACGTCGTTGCCTTGGACAAACACGATGGGCACACGGTTTGGAAACGCGACCGCGAAATCAACTACGGAACTGACAATCCGGATCGCAAAAAAGCGTATGGGACTCCGGTGTTGATTGAGCATCAGGGCCGGCGCCAACTGGTTTCTCCGAGCGCCGCCGAGACGGTCGCCTACGCGCCGGACTCGGGTGAAGTCCTCTGGAGAGTGCACCATGGCGGCATGAACGCCGCCGCTCGCCCCCTGTTCCGCAACGGGATGCTCTTTATTGCGGCGGGAGATGGCGACCGCTCCCTGATCGCCGTGCGTCCCGAAGGCAGCGGGCAGTTGGGAGACGACCAAATCGCCTGGACCTCGGCGCAAAGTGTGCCGAAGCGTTCGTCACAAGTGATGTTGGACGACATGTTGTTTATGGTCGATGACAAAGGGATCGCCTCTTGTCTCGACGCGGCCACCGGCAAGCCGCATTGGCGCGAGCGACTTGGTGAGGAGCATTGGGCTTCGCCGATTCTCGCGGACGGACGGGTGTACTACCTCAGCAAGGAAGGCAAGACCACCGTCGTGGCGGCCGAAAAAGAGTACCGCAAATTGGCGGAGAATCGACTCGACGGCGGCTTCGTCGCCTCGCCTGCGGCCATCGGCTCCTCGCTGCTGCTCCGCACGGCGACCCACTTGTATCGAATCGACCCCTAGGATGCCGACCACATCGGCCAATGAGGCGTGGCTCCGGCAACACTCCGAGCCTCCATTGGAGCCCGAGCGCCCGATCTGCGATGCGCACCACCACCTGTGGGACTTCCGACGAGACACCGTGCATCCGCGGTATCTTCTGGACGAGTACCTCGCGGAGCTCGCGTCGGGCCATCGCATTGTCAGCACGGTGTTCATCGAGTGCGGGGCGATGTGGCGCGCCGAAAGCGTAGGCGATGCGCTGGGGTTGCGATCGGTGCGGTACGTAGGTGAGACGGAGTTCGTCAACGGAATTGCCGCGATGAGCGCGTCGGGGCAATACGGCGAGGCGCGTGTCGCCGCAGGCATCGTGGGCACGGTCGAGCTAACCGAAGGCGCCCGCGTCGCCGAGGCATTGGATCGCCATTTGTCGACGGCGCCCGATCGATTTCGTGGCATCCGTCAAGCGGTCGCTCGCGATGACGAGCCCGAGGCGCCCAGGCACCGCACCAACCCGCCGCCGGGGCTGTTGGCCGACAAGAGCTTTCGGGATGGCTTCGCCACACTTGCTCCGCGCGGACTGCATTTTGAATGCTGGTGCTATCACCCACAGCTCGATGAGTTGACGGAGTTGGCTCGGGCTTTTCCCGAAACCACGATCGTGCTGAACCACTACGGCGGTCCCCTGCGGGTCGGTCGCTATCGGCAGTCGCTCCAGGAGGAGTTCCGACGGTGGCGTCAATCGATCGAAGCATTGGCGCGCTGCCCCAACGTGTTTTGCAAGACGGGCGGACTGCTGATGGAGATGAACGGCTTTGACTTTCACCTCAATCAACGGCCGCCGAACAGCATGGAGGTGGCCGACGCGATGCGACCGTTTTTCACGCACGCGTTGTCGCAATTCGGCGCCGAGCGTTGCCTGTTCGAGTCGAATTTTCCGGTCGACAAGGTCAGCTGCAGCTACGGCGTGCTCTGGAACGCCTTCAAGCGGCTCGCGAGCGACCTGTCCGAAGGTGAGAAACGCAGTTTGTTCCACGATAACGCGGCGAGGCTGTACCGGTTGCCCGTCTTCGACGACCGTCCGTGACCGCAGGTGGCTGAATGTAAGGGAGCGAGCGTTGTTGGCCGGAGCGTGCGGAGGTGGTTAGAATGAAGGGGCCCACCTCCCCTTCCCTCCCATGCATCGCCTCCCATGTTCCGATCGACTCAGACTGGTGATGGGGCGTCTTCTCGGCGCCATTTTCTCGCGGCGGCCGGGTTTAGCCTGAGCCCGCTGGCCCTGATGTGGCTGGAGCAGCAGGCGCGCGGGGAAAGTGCTGCGAGCCAGAAGCCCGTCAAGCCCGCCTTGGCGCCGGTTCAGTACGACCTGACACCGAAGACGCCGCCCGCCGAGCCCCGGGCCAAGGCGATGATCAGCCTTTGGATGCAGGGCGGGCCGAGCCACATTGATCTGTTCGATCCCAAGCCGGTGCTCAATGAGCTGGACGGCAAGCCGTTTCCGGGTGAAGTCAAATATGACAACGCGGCGCAGGCCAGCAGCAAGGTGCTCGGCTGTCCCTGGAAGTTTGCCAAGCACGGGGAATGCGGCGCCGAGTTCTCGGAATTGGCGCCGCATCTAGCCAGCGTTGCCGATGACCTGACCGTCGTGCGGTCGACTCGCACCGGCGTGAACAATCATGGCCAGTCGATACGCGCGCTGATGTCCGGTCGCATCCTGCCCGGCCGTCCCACCTTGGGCAGCTGGATCACGTACGCGTTGGGCGCCGAAACCGAAAATCTTCCCGCCTACGTGGCGCTGAATGACCCGGGCCAGTTGCCTGTGCTCGGTGTCGAGAACTGGTCCCAAGGCTTCCTCCCCTCGATCTATCAAGGCACGGTCGTCCGACCCACGGAGCCGCGGATTCTCAATTTGAATCCTCCCGCGGATCGTCGTGGACAGATTCAACAGCAGTTCCTCGATTACTTGTCGCAGCTCAACGAGTCGCATCGGGAAAGCTATCCACACGAGCAGGATCTTGCCGCGCGGATCGCGAGCTACGGCCTTGCGGCGCGAATGCAGACAGCCGCTCGCGAGGCGCTCGACCTCACGCAAGAGACGCAGCAGACCAAACGCATGTACGGCATGGAGGATCCGCAGACCGCTGACTATGGCTCGCGATGCTTGATTGCGCGGCGGCTCATTGAGCGCGGCGTGCGTTTTGTCCAGGTCTTTACGCAGAATCAATTCTGGGACCATCACGGCCGTATCTTCACCGCGCTGCCGGCCGCGATGCGCAAGGTCGACCAGCCCTCGGCGGCGCTGATTGCGGACCTGAAACAGCGTGGTCTGCTCGATTCGACCGTGGTCCACTGGGGAGGCGAGATGGGGCGGCTGCCCGTGATTCAAAATGACGCCGGCCGCGACAAGATCGGCCGCGACCACAACACCTACGGTTTCACGATGCTGCTGGCCGGCGGCGGTTTCCGCGGCGGCTACGTGCATGGCGCCACCGACGAATTCGGGCACCATGCGGTGGAGGACATCGTCCACCACTACGACTACCATGCCACGCTGCTGCACCTGTTCGGGCTGCCGGCCCATGTCTCCTATCGATACGCGGGCCGCGACCAAACGCTGCTCGACGGGCAAGAGGGTGTTGTCGCCGAGAAGCTGCTCGCATAGTGCCCCGTCAACACTAAAACGTTGGGTTGGCCGCCGCCCCACTCGTGGCTCGCCACGACTTCGCGAGTTTTCCAACCCCAAAATTATGGCTTGACGGTCCACTAGTCCGGCGGCATGCGCCCTGTGCACCAAGGGCTTTTGCGGATATCTATGGAGGCTACCCTCTGCCGCGGGCTCCACGTCCGGGATTACTCCGGCCCCCGGCTCCCAACTCTGGCCCGTCCCGATCAAGATGACCAAGTCCTTGCCGTTTGATGAAGCAACCGTCCGCGCGATCGCGGAGCAATACCCGACCCCGTTCTACCTCTACGACGAGCGCGGCATTCGGCAGTCGTGCCGACAGCTGTACTCCGCGTTCGACTGGATCGACGGCTTCAAAAACTACTTTGCCGTCAAGGCAACGCCGAACCCGCACATCCTCAAGATCGTGGCCGAGGAGGGGATGGGTGGCGATTGCTCGAGCTTGCCCGAGCTGATGCTCTGCGAGCGAGTCGGGCTGACGGGCGAGTCCATCATGTTCACGTCGAACAATACTCCCGCCAGCGAATACGCCGCCGCGAAGCAGCGTGGCGCCATTTTGAACCTCGACGATCTTACCCACATCGACTTTGTCGAGCAGCAAGTGGGCCTGCCTGAACTGATCTCGTTTCGCTACAACCCCGGGCCGGCTCGTTCCGGCAACGTGATCATCGGCAACCCCGAAGAGGCGAAGTACGGTTTCACCGAAGCCCAGCTCCTGGAGGGATACCGGCTGTGCCAGCAAAAAGGCGTGAAGCGATTCGCGCTGCACACGATGGTCGCCTCCAACGAGTTGGACGGATCGTTCTTCGTGGAGACCGCCAAGATGCTGTTCGATCTCGTCGCGAAGATTCACCGCGAGTTGGGGATCCGCATCGAGTTCGTGAATCTCGGCGGCGGCATCGGCATTCCCTACCGACCCGAGCAGCAACCGGTCGACCTGAACGCTGTCTCCGCTGGAATCCGCGAGCTCTATGACGAGCTGATTGTCGGCAACGATTTGGCGCCATTGCGAATCGTGATGGAGAATGGCCGCGTAATCACCGGGCCACACGGCTATCTGGTCACCGAGTGCATTCATCACAAGCACATCTATCGTGACTACGTTGGCGTGGACGCCTGCATGGCCAATCTGATGCGGCCCGGCATGTATGGCGCCTACCACCACATCACCGTGCTCGGCAAAGAGGACGCGCCGCACGACTGCTGCGTGGATGTTGTCGGATCGCTCTGTGAGAACAACGATAAGTTCGCGATTGCTCGCGAGCTTCCCCGAATTGAGTCGGGCGATTTGCTGGTGATCCACGACGCCGGCGCCCATGGCCACGCGATGGGGTTCCAGTACAACGGCAAGCTCCGCAGCGCGGAGATCCTGCTTCAGGAGAACGGTGAGACGCGATTGATTCGTCGCGCCGAGACGTACGACGACTACTTCGCCACGCTGGACTTCGGCGCTTTTGCGTAGCGGCGGGATCCGGGGGGGCACAACGGCCTCATCGTCCTCCGACTCCCGGCACAAAAAAAGGGCAGTCGAGCCGCATGTTTGCGGCCCGCCTGCCCGGTTCGCTTTTTTGACGCTTGACGCATTCACTCGCTGCCGAGCGGCCTCGCGTCAGATCATCGTCACTTGGTGGACTCGAAACGATAAATCCCCTGCCCCTTGGCATCCACAATGGCGAAGTAGACCTCGCCTTGTTGATCCTCGCCAAAGGTGATCACGGGGAACTTGTCGCTCGGGATGTAGTGGTTGGAGACTTTCTTGCCATCGCGTCGCAGAGCCCAGATCTTGCCCGAGACATAGTCGGCATAGAGGTACGCCCCCTTCAACTCGGGAACTCGGGAGCCACGATAAACGTTGCCGCCCGTGATCGACTTGCCGATGTCGTGATCGTACTCGAAGATCGGCTCAATCATCGAGTCGTTGGCGTCGGCGCCATTGGCGCCGAAGGTGTGCATTCCTTCCCGGCGATTCCAACCGTAGTTGCCGCCCTTTTTGACAATGTTGATCTCTTCCCAAAGGTTCTGGCCCACGTCGCCAGCCCAGAGCTCACCCGTCTCGCGGTCAAACGCCAAACGCCAGACATTGCGGAAGCCGTAAGCGTAGATCTCGCCCCGCGCATCGTCGCGACCCACGAAGGGATTGTCCGCCGGCACGCCGTAGTTCTTGCCTTCGGCGGGATTGTCGACATCAATTCGCAGAATGGAGCCGAGCAATGTCTTCAGGTTCTGCCCGTTCCCATTGGGATCGTTGCCGGCGCCGCCGTCGCCCAAAGCGACATAGAGATAACCGTCGGGGCCAAACGCGACCGTGCCGCCATTGTGATTCCAGAACGGCTGTTTGATCCGCATGATCTCCACTTCCGACTCGGGGCTCGCCACGGAGTGGTCGTCGCCCGTCGCAGTGAACCGAGAGATCACCGACAGCTGCGGCTCCTCGGTGGAAGTGTAATAAATATAGAAGTGGCCGTTCTCCTTAAACTTGGGATGGAACGCCATCCCCAACAGGCCCTCTTCATTCTGACGATCCTTGTAAACCACCTTGGACTGGATGTCCAACAGCACCTTCGTCTGCTTGGCCGCAGGATCATTCGGGAACATGTGGACCACGCCTTGCTGCGTGGCGACCACCATCCGATTGCTGCCGTCGTTCGGGTGCGTGATGACAATCGGTCGAAGCGGAGTCGCGACGCCGTCGGCGAAGGGCTCCCAGCCCGTCCATTTCAAATTCTCGAAGGTTCGCACGGCTTGGACGTTCAGCGTCGGCCCGTCTGGAATCGGCTGAGCATTCTCGAGATCGCGAATCTTGACATTGCGGAATGAGACCAGATTGCCATGGTCTTGCAGGCAAATGTGTCCACGGCCCGCTTTGCCGAAGTTGGGGAACTTGGCGAACTTGCTGTTGGCGACGCGACGATTCCAATCCTCACTGCCCACCTTGAAACGGGCGTAGCGGATGCCGTTCATGTGAATTTCGGACCGCTCGGGAGAGATGACCAGCCGGAGCTGATTCCACTCGCCAGCCGGCCGGCAAGCGTCTTCGCTGGCGGGATAGAGTTGGTAAAGCCAACCGGCCTTCTGAGGATCGTGCCCGTCGACATTGTCCTGAATTTGGACTTCGGGGCCGGTCTGCCACGGACGCTGCTCCTGCTCGGTGACGTGGAACATCAGTCCGCTGTTTCCGCCTTTGGAAATCTTGAACTCCAGGGTCAGGTCAAACGCGGCATACTGCTTGCGTGTGATAATGTCGCCGGCGCCATTGTCCTTGCGAACCAACGCCCCATCCTCAACCGCCCAGCCTCCGCTGACGTCTTCCTGCTTGTAGTTGCGCCACTTGTCGACGCTCTTGCCGTCAAACAGCAACTCCCAGCCTGCGGCTTGTTCGGCCTCGGACAGCGAGTTGAGCTCTTCCCCGCGCAAGGCAGGCGAGGCGCAGAGAAGCGCCAGCAGTGTCACGATCGTTAAACGCATGAACCATGTCTCCTGTGGAGTGAGAATTCGAAGACGAACATCGTACCTGCGCGGGCCGAGGCAAGCAAAAGGACTACGTTGGCGCCACGCTGAAGTGGCGTTCTCCGCCGGGGTCGAGTGTTCGGTTAGTCCCGGTTGTTCTGTAGCCAGTGGCCAATGACATACCCGGCAAAATCCCCCGCATGGGTGCAGTCTCGCTGCAGCCGCTCGCACTCGCGGCGCGGCTCGGCCGCGCCCGTGAAGCTCGTTTCCGTGTGCCGGTAGATCATTACGGGCCTCGCCGGATCGCGGAATGTTTCGGCCGCCGATTCGTCGATGAGCCAGGCATCTGCCCAGTCGGCCCGGTGGGTGTGGCTGCCTTGGTTGGTGGACCGGGCCTCACAAGGGTCGCCTGCGATGGAGATCGTGTCCACCGGGAGGCACGCCACCAGCGGCAAGTTTCCCCGGACCTTTCGCACTGCATCCGCATCGGCCTCGGAAATCGCGTCTGACGGAATCAGTAGCATTGTGGTCGCTGCTTGGAAGGGCGACTGCGCCAGTTGCCGGACCGTGTTAACGCATTCGCTGGAACGCGACGTCAAGGCGATTAGTAGCGGCAAGCCCCAGCGGGCTGCGCCCTCCAGGTAGTCGGACAACGATGGGTCGAATCGGTCGACGACCAACAGTGGGCTCATCCGCGACTCGAGCCACTCGGCAGCCAGCTCGCGATTGACCTCACCGATCGAACATTGCGCTGCGCGAATCACTGCTCTCCGACCGTCGTTAAACCAACTAGGACCCTTTGCGCCAAAGCGTTTCAGACCCAGCCAGCGAGTTTCGACGTTGCGCAGTCCATGGCCGGCGGTGACTTCGACGTCCACGCGATACAACGCGGGCAGTTCGGGAGACCAGAAGGTCGGGTCGGGAACCTCCGCACAAGCGAGTGGAGTTGGATCGGATCCGAGAAACCGCAGCGGCAGCGAGGCCGGCAATGTTCGCGAGCTCTCGCAGAGCGGCCCCGTCACTTGGCCTGACAAGCGGGCCTCCGCCGACTTCGCCTGCTCCAGCGGGATGCGCGCATAGATGCGCGCCGAGTTGTTCGTGACGTGGCCCCAGAACAGCTCCAGTGTAGGACGATCCGCGTCGCTCAAGTCTATCTCCTTGCTGCTCGGCAGCCTGTTGGTGCTTGTCGTCGTGCAGGCTGCCAGCCTGTCGTGGTGCAGGCTGCCAGCCTGCATTTGGTCTGTCATGTCGCAGGCTGCCAGCCTGCTTGTCGTGGTGCAGGCTGCCAGCCTGCAACCGAACGACGAATGAACGTGTGCGCGTGCTCAGGCGCCATGCAGCTCGCGGAGCGCCTGCAGAGCGTAGTCGATTTCCTCGAGCTTCGTCTCCGGCCCGGGGCTGAAACGCAGTGTGCCGCCTTGCGACAGGGTGTTAAGTTTTCGATGAGCGAGCGGGGCGCAATGCAAACCGGCGCGAGTTTGAATGCGAAAGCTGGCGTCGAGCAACGCCGCCAATTCCTGCGGCGGCAACAGCGTCGAAGTGATGCTCACGACGCTAGTTCGCAACGCACTCGATGGATCGGCAGGACCATGCACCTGAACGTCCGGCAGCTCTGCGAGTCCGGTCAAGAGTCGCTCGGTCAAGCGGCGCTCGTGCTCAGCTGCCGCCGCTAGCTGCTCGGTGCTCAGCAACGCGACCGCTGCCGCCAATCCCGCAATGCCCGGCATGTTCAGGTTGCCTGCTTCCAGACGTTCCGGCAACGCCTCCGGCTGCATGGGCTCTTCCGATTGAGTGCCCGTGCCGCCCTGGCGCCATGATTGCAACTGGGGCTCCGCTCGCGGGCCGACGTAAAGCAAGCCTGTGCCCAGCGGTCCGCGCAGGCCCTTGTGGCCCGGCGCCGCCAGCAGATCTGCCCCCAAGTCGACGACGTCAATAGGAAGATGCCCCAGCGACTGCGCCGCATCGACTAACAAGAGGGCGCGAGGGTGCTCTGCAACTTGGCGGCCGATCTTGTGGACGGGCTGAATCGCCCCGGTCACATTCGAAACATGAGTGATTGCGACCAGTCGCGTTTCGTCTCGCATTGCGGCCGCGACCTCGTCATCGTTGACGGCGAAGCCGTTGCCCTCCAGATAGGTCACCTCGACGCCGCCATGCCGAGCGAGATGGGCGAGTGGTCGCAGCACCGAATTGTGTTCCCACACCGTCGTCACCACATGGTCGCCGGCTCGCAGCAGACCATGCAACGCCATGTTGAGCGCATCGGTGCCATTGAAGGCCATCGCGATCCGTCGAGGGTGGTCGGCCCCGACCAATTGTGCCAAACGGCGCCGACAATCGTCCACCAGCCGCTGGGCCGCGTTGGCTTCCGCATATCCGCTACGGCCAGCCGGCGCGCCATTCTCGGTCAGATACCGTAACATCGCCTCCGCCACGGGCGCGGGCTTGGGCCAACTGGTTGCGGCGTTGTCCAGATAGATCCGCTTCATCAGGTCCGGGGTTCCTTGTTGTCTCTCATTCTCTTGTCACAACTCGCTGCAAGCCACCTGCTCCAAATGGTGACGGCTCACTGTCATCCCGCGGTCGGCCTGCGATCAGAACAGACGCTTATGAACGGATGGCGTCTCCGCGCCAGGCGATGCTTGCTGCGCCGGCGGCGGCGAGCTGGGCGCCGAGTCCTCGTCGGTCTGGCCAATCGCCGGCTCGGCAGCATCCGCGGGCGGGTCCGAGTCCGGTTCGGCCTCGCCGCTGCTGTTGGCCATGGTGGCCGGCGGCAGCGGCGAAGC
>JAGQPF010000455.1 GCA_020426845.1 Planctomycetales bacterium | reverse complement strand
TGGGCGGCCGGGAAAGTGTCGCCAAAAACAGCGTCTCCAACCGCTGACGGTCGGTGAAGAAAGGCGCTTCCAACGAGCCAAGCAAGGCGCTTTGCTCGATGCTCGTCGCCTCGCCGGTCAGCGGGCCGTTCATCAACTGCAACGCTTGGCGCGGCCCGTTCTCGTACTCAAGCGCCGAGCGGGCGGCGGTTTGCATTCGCACAATGAACTCGACGCGGCGCTGGTCGAACGCCTGTCCGGTCGGCCCTTCCGCGGCCTCGGCCTGTGTCAGGCAGCGTGCCAGGGAGTCGTAGTACTGCTCGGCAGTCAACGTCTTGACAGCCATCTGTGCGTAGAGCTCGGCAGGCGCCTCGCCACCCTCGCGGCGACTGGAGAGCTGGTACGCTTTCGTGCTGCAAAGCGTGCGCAGCAGGTCCTGAACGTCGAAGCCGTTGCGTTCGAAGTAGATTGCCAACTCCTCCATGAGTTGCGGATGGCTGGCCGGGTTGTGTTTACCCAAGTCGTCGACCGGGTCCACCAAGCCGCGCCCGAACAAGTGTGCCCAGGCCCAGTTGACGGCGGCTCGCGCAAGATAGGGATTGTCGCGCGACGCGAGCCAAATCGCGAGTTGCTGGCGGCGCGTGCCGCCCAGTTCCTGGCTCGACAACTGGCCAGCCGGGAACTTTGGCGCCACGGGGTCCTCTTGATCGGGCAAGGTCACCTCGCCCCGGTTGGAATCTCGCAAGACGTTCACTGCGCGAGGAAACGGCTGCTCGTCGCCCGCGCCCTCCAACTGGGCAAAGAATGCCGCGTAGCCCCAAAAGTCCTGCTGCGTCCAATGGTCGAACGGATGATTATGGCATTCCGCACATTGAATCTGCAGGCCCATAAAAATGCGCGCCGTGCTGGCGGCGAGCTTCTCCGGTTTCAATTCCAACGCCGTGAAGTAAAGCGCCGGGCCGGACTCGCGAGTGCCGGATGAGGCGACCAAATCGGCCACCAGATTGTCATAACGCAAGTTTCTGGCAAACTGCTGACGCAGCCAACGCTCCAGACCCATCGCTGTCGGCAGCTGTCCTGGATCAAACTGCTCGGGCAGCATGCGAGTGCGCCACACGGTCGCCATGTGCGATGCGTATCGCGGGGAACTCAACAGCCGATCGACGAGACGGCGGCGATGCAATTCCACCGACGTTGCCGACTCGGTGGCGTCGGGGCGCACGCCATCCAAAAACTCGCGGGCCAATGCCACGGTTGGCACGACCCCAGTCAGGTCCAGACACGTGCGGCGCAAAAACTCGGCGTCGCTCGCCGGGGGGCTGGGAGCAACCTGTTCCTGCTGCCACCGTTCGGTCAGCAGCTGGTCAATGCGGGCCGCCATCTCCAAATAGTCTTGGGGGAGCCTACCGGACTCCTCCTCCGCTCGCGCCGGCGAAACGAGGCAGATGCTGAACAAGCAGAGCCCACCAGCCAACAGAGTTTTTCGCAGCGTCATGGACCGCCTCGTGCAACGAGTCTCTTCGTGTCCAGCCATGGGCATGGCGCCCGATGCCTCAACTTACCAGTTCTTACCGCTGCTTCCCAAGGGAAAACTGTCGAGGTCGGCTCAACCTGGCCCATACCGCCAACCGCCAACCAGCCAGCGTGACAATCCCCATTGCGAATTGAGTGATTCGCATGCGAGCCCGAAATCTTGCCGACTATTCCTCGGATTGCGGCTGATCGTATTGGCCCGTCGAAAGCAGCACGAGCGTGCAGGCTTGCTGACAAAAGACACCAGCGGCTTCCAGTTTTTCCCAAGCCTCCTTCGATTCGGTGCCGGGGTTGAAGATCACTCGGCGGGGGGGGCTGGCGAGCAGGTCATCCAACAAGCTCATCAATCGCTGTGGGTTCACGTAGAGCGTCACCGTGTCCAACGGCTCCGGGATGTCGCGTAACGAGCGATAACCGGGATTGCCCAGCACTTCTTCGCCGGTTGGCGACACCGGAAACACGCGATGTCCATGTGACATCAACGCCTCCACCGCCAGGTAAGAGTAACGATCGGGCTTGGTGCTGGCGCCGAGCACGGCGACTCGTTCGATGTTACGCGTCATGGTGAGAAAGGATGGCAGCGGAGGAGAGGAGTCAGGCAATCCGGGCAAACGGCCCGGGTTTCGAGGAATTGCTCGATCTTAGCAGATCGGCGCGGGGCGCGAGCCCATCGCCGGCCGCGCTCACGTCCACCGGCCGGTTGAGTTATTCTGTACACCTCACGCCACACCAACACTTCCCTTTCATCCATGTCCGACACCTCGACTTCCGCCAAGTCGCTCGACCGAGTGCGCCTACTCGCGTTATGGGTTGGCCCTGCGCTGGCGGCTCTGACGGCCTGGCAGACACAACATCTTTCGGCGGAGATCGCCTGGACGGCCGCCACGACGGTGTGGTGTGCCATCTGGTGGATCTTCGAGCCCGTGCAGATCCCGGTCACGTCGCTGTTGCCGCTGGCTATCTTCCCCATGGTCGGCGTGTTGACGCCCGAGCAGGTTGGCGCCTCCTATGGCAACCCGCTCGTGCTGCTGATGATGGGCGGCTTCATGTTGTCCACGGCCATGGAGCGCAGCGGCGTCCATCGGCGAATCGCGGTTGGCATGGTGAAGGCGATGGGCGAGGGCGATAGCCGCCGGATGATCTGGGGCTTCATGGCGGCTTCCTGGTTTCTCAGCATGTGGATCTCGAACGCCGCGACTGTGCTGATGCTGCTGCCGATTGCCCTGGCCGCCTTGGAAGGCATCGAGGACAGCCAGATTCGTGGCAGGCTGCTGCTGAGTCTTGCCTATGCCGCGAGCCTCGGTGGAATTGTCACGCCGATCGGCACGCCTCCGAATCTGGTGTTCATGCAGAACTTTCGAGTCAGCTTTGGCGAAGAGCCGACCTTCCTTGACTGGATGTCCTGGGCCTTGCCTGTCAGCCTGGTCATGCTCCCCATCGCCGCCTGTTGGCTCACGCGAGGCTGCCGTCGAGAGACGACGGTCAAACTGGCTTCGTCGCATCCGTGGCGACGAGAAGAGGTGCGAACATTGGTGGTGTTCGCCGTGACGGCCCTGCTTTGGGTCACTCGAAAGCAGCCGTTTGGCGGCTGGAGCGCCATCTCCTTGCCGGGCTTTTCCCTGGCCGCCGCCAACGACGCAAGCGTTGCCATGTTGGCCGTCGTCGCGATGTGCCTCATCCCCAACGGGGAGACCGAAGGCCGCAATCGCGGGCGCAAGTTGCTCGACTGGGACACCGCTAGCAACATTCAATGGGGAGTGCTGTTGTTGTTCGGCGGCGGCATTGCGATCGCTCAAGCGTTTGGCGAATCGGGCTTGAGCGACACGCTGGGCGCCCACGTGGCACAGCTCGCCGAGTTGCCGCTGATCGCGATGATTGCCTGTATCTGCCTGATCGTGACCTTCCTGACGGAGATCACCAGCAACACCGCAACCACCACGTTGTTGCTGCCGATTCTCGCGGCGGCGGCGGTGGCGGCCGGCATCGACGCCAAGTCGATCATGATCCCCGCGACGCTCAGCGCAAGTTTCGCGTTCATGCTGCCCGTCGCCACTCCCACCAACGCGATTGTGTTCGGAGGCTCCGATGTCACGGTGCGGCAGATGGCGAGGGAAGGACTCGTGCTGAATCTGATCGGCGTCGTTGTCGTGACAGCCCGCTGTTACTTCATCTAACAGTCGTGGCACAGCCTGTGATTCGATTCAAACACAGGCTGGCAGCCTGTGCCACGACGACAGCCTATGTTGATCGCGGGTGTCGCCCCAAAGTTGCAGGCTGGCAGCCTGCACCACGACAGCGCGTTCACATCCCGGCGAAGCTCCTCGCCGCTTCGTCCCAAGGAGGGGCAGCGTCGATCGCGGCGAGCACCTCGCTGGGATCATTGACGAGCACCCACATGTCGCGATGTGGATCGCCCATGAACCGCTGTCCAATGCAGTGCTCCAACAACTGCACCAGTTGCTGGTAGAACCCGAGCGTGTTGACCAGCACAATCGGCCGCGTGTAGATGCCCAACCGCTTGAGTGTCAATGCCTCAAGCAGCTCCTCGAGCGTGCCGGTGCCGCCGGGAAGTGCCACGGCTGCGTCACTGACCGAGAGCATGCGGTGCTTGCGAGTGCGCATGTCCTCCACAATCTCGAGTTCGTCGAGGCCGGGATGCCCCCATTCGAGCTCATGCATGAATTCGGGCAACACGCCAATCACGCGACCGCCTTTCGCCAAGGCGCCGTCGGCCAGCGCGCCCATGGACCCGACTGCGCCGCCGCCGTAGACGATTTCATGGCCCGCTTCCGCCAAACGTTCGCCGAGCTCGCGAGCGGCCGCGTGGTATGCCCTGTCGCACGATTTGCTGGAAGCACAGTAAACAGCCACTCGCATGCGAACCGTTCCTCAATTGTCGTGGTGCAGAATGCCAGCCTGTCGTGGTGCAGGCTGCCAGCCTGCAACCTCTGGCGAAAACCACAATCACCACAGGCTAGCAGCCTGTGCTACGTTCGTCAGGGAGCTCGGCGTCGCAATTCGATATCCAGCGTCCAGATCGGCTCGCGTGCGGTGGAGGACAGTGCGCCACGGCCCTCGAAGTGCGCCACGGTCCTTTGTGGCGACCGCGACGACGGCTCCACTGCGGATGTGACAGAGCCCAACATTCGGTAGCGAGGCTGGCCGTCCACCGTGGATAGGGAAGTCTGTGAAATCGACTCGCGAACGACCCACTGCGAGTCTTGCTTGGCAAGCCACTCGGCGCCGACCCGGAATTGGATCGCCATCGAGTCGTTAGCCGTGCCGAACGGGGAGAAGTGCGACCAGGGATCCATGTTGGCGGGAGCGCCGGGAAAGACCGGAAAGTGCTCGAATGGGTGGCGCGTCGGAGCGTCGGACATTCCCAACGTCAGTCGCAACGCCGGGGGGACTTTGAGTTCGAATGTCTTCGGGGCCATGGAGGAACGGGGCTCGCCGGCCTGAGGCAACTGCGGCAGCAACAACGAGGAGAAGGATCGCCCCACCAGGGGCAGCGGGTCGCCGTCTCCTGCCAGCGGCTCGCCACGGCGCGTCCAAGTTTGCGGATGGGCGCCGGCAAACATCCTGTCGTCAAGCCACTCGTCGCTGTCGCCGGATGTGCGACGGATCCGTGGTCGAAACATCGTCGTCACGGAGCGATCATTCATCACGAGCAATTCGAATTCGGCGCTGCCCGCCCACGACCGCCGAGCATCGCCCCAACTCGCCTCCACCTGAACGTCATAGTCCAAATGTCGGGTCGACTCCGTCAGGTAGTGGAAGTCTGCCGGGGGAACAGCGACGTCGCGAGGCGCAGAACTGGCGTTCGCCGCGGCGACGGGCGGCTCGTGACTCTCCGGGGCAAGTGATGGAGCCCGTGGCGTTTTCGCCGAATGCTCCAAGGGCGGGAGCAGTTCAGTTGCAGGCTGAGACGGAGGCGCGTCGTTGAGCGGCACGTCGCCGGGCAGTGCCGCTGCTGGCGTAGGTGTTCGCGATTCGACCTGGCTTGCCATGGACTTTGAGGACGCCGTGCCATCGTGACTCTGAGCGCCGACCGGCCGCGGCCCTCCGGGGAGCACCGTCAAAGCAACGGCGGCCGTGATCATGAACGCCTGCAATCCCCACGGATTATTGCTGCCGGTGCGAGGATCCAGGATCCTCAGCAAGCGGCGTTTCAAAGGCGAGCTCCCGTCGAGCACGCCCATCGCCAAGGGTGGCGCGGCATAGCCAAGCGTCTCGGCCACCTTGACCAGCGCCGAGCCATAGGGTTTCGCGCCACAATCGAGGCTCGCGAGCGTGAACTCGTCGCATACGTCCTCGCGCAACAAGCGGATTCGCGAGTTGGCCAGCCACACGAGCGGATGGAAAAAGTAGGCCACCCCCAGCACCGCTTGAAGCACGTTTAACATGCCGTCGCGACGCCGAATATGTTGCAGCTCATGTGTCAAAACCGCCGCCAACTCATCGCGATCGAGCTGCTTGAGGATGGTGGAGGGAATCAAGATCACGGGCTTGAACATGCCCACCACCAACGGCGTCGTGCACGACTCGCTGTCGCGCAGCTCCACGGTGCCCGTGATCCCGACTCGCGCTCGGCACTCGTCCAGCAGAGCCTGGACGGCAGGAGAGCAGATCAATCTGGCACGCGATGCCCAATGACGCACCTGCAGCGATGACGAAAACAACATCCCGAACTGAGCGCAGACCATGCCCAGATAGACGAGCAACAACACGACGGACCATTCGGCGAGCCACGCTTGCACGGACGCTCGCACGGAAGTTTGCACGAGGCCCCAACGCTGCCCCCACGAGCGAGTTGATGAGTCCGCCGATGATTCAGTTGGTGAATCCACCGGTGACGCGGCCGCCATTGTGGCCGATGTTGCCGGTGAAGGATGAACGCGAGCGGGTGACTCGGCGATGTAGATCGATGACTGCGGCAGACTAGCTCCCGGGCCTTCCGAACGGCGCAGAGAAAACGCGGCCGAGAGATCGACCGGCGAGTCGAGCGGCGTCGGCGCGATCGCTGTTTGCGCCGGAGCTGGGTTGAGCACCCACCAGCCCCACCCGGTCGGCAAGGCAAAGCTCGGCGGCAACACCAATCTCAACAAAACGAGCGACCAAAGTCCGTAGCGAATCGTGGCGCTGTGGCACCGCAGCAACAGGTCGAGCGTCAACAACACTGCCACCAGCAAGCACAGCTGGCACGATACGCCAACCATCCACTGCGACCAGATGTCGGCGATGTGGTGCAGGTGTTGCATGAAGCCGGTTTATCGAATGGAGTGAAGAGTCGACTCCGCGATCGCTCTGCTAAGTCTCACGAGGCGTCTCGTTGCTGTCCGAGTCCGACGCGTCCTGGCCGTGTTGATTGAGAATCGATTTTAGTTCCTCGACTTCACTGGCCTTCAGCTGTCGTCGCTCCAGCAGTCGAGAGAAAAACGGGGTGATGGCGCCGTCGAGCACTCGGTCGATCATGTCGTCCAGCGCCCGCGCGATGGCGGATTTGCGATGGACGCTGGGAAAGTACTCGTACACGTTCCCCACGCGTCGGAACGAGACGAACCCTTTTTCCACCAACCGGTCGAGCATCGTTTTGACGGTGGAGTAGGCCCAGCCCTGCGTGTCTTGCAGGTCCTTTTGAATTTCCGTGGCGGTGCCGCGTTCTCGAGCCCAGAGCGCGGACATCAGCGCCCATTCCGCCTTGCTCAAGTCACGTTCGTTTTGCTTGGCCATGCCCCGATTCTAATCATGTCTCTACAAATGTCAATCTGGGGGCTAGTGAGCCCGGGCCACACGGGAATCGCAACTCGCCACCGTACAAATGGCCTCCCGGATCGGCTCGCGAACCGAATGCAGGCCGATGTGTCCCCTCTATTGCCCCGTCAACACGAAAACGTCGAGGTGGCCGCCGTCACAAGCTCGTGGCTCGCCACGACTTCGCGAGTTTTCCAACCCCAAAACTAAGGCTGACGGTCCACTGGTTCCTGCTCGAGTTGGGTGGGCGATGGGCGAGCGGACGAAAATCCGCATAATCGTGGATCGATCCTGCCCGCCGAAGGTCCATTCCGCCGCTTCACCCTACGAGACTGAAATGCCCGAGCTCGGAGTCAACATCGACCACGTAGCGACACTTCGCCAAGCCCGCCAGACCTATGAGCCGGATCCGGTCGCGGCGGCGGTTTTGGCAGAGCTCGGCGGCGCCGACGGCATCACCATTCATCTTCGCGAGGATCGCCGGCACATCCAGGACCGCGATCTGCGCGTGCTGCGAGAAACGGTGCACACTCGGTTGAATCTCGAGTTGGGATGTGTGGACGAGATTGTCGAGCTGGCTTGCCGCCTTCGCCCCGAGCAAGCCACGCTGGTGCCGGAACGCCGTGAGGAGGTGACGACCGAAGGCGGCCTGGATGTCGCCGGCAGGCAGGACGACGTGCGGAAGAGCGCTGATCGCCTGCGCGAAGCGGGGATTCGGGTCAGTTTGTTCCTCGATCCCGACATGCGACAACTCGAGGCCGCCGCACAGCTGGAAATCGACGCGGTGGAGCTGCATACCGGCAGGTATGCCTTGGCCGCCGAGGCCTCGGGAGACGAAACCAATCGACAGGCGGAACTGGCGCAGTTGGCCGAAGCCTCCGCGTTCATCCGCAAGCAACGCTGGGCACTGCACGCCGGACATGGACTCAACTACCGAAACGTTGTCCCCGTTGCGGCAATTCAAGACATGTTCGAGCTGAACATTGGGCACGCCATCGTCTCCCGCGCGGTGCTGGTCGGGATGGAGCGGGCCGTCCGGGAAATGAAAACGTTGGTCACGGTCTGACCTACCCCGCGGCGGGGACGCTACAATTGGGAGTTTCCAGAGCATCCCCGCTTCTCTCGCCTTCGTTTGCTTCACCCCCACGGCCAATTCTCATGACGCGCAGAGGCTCCGATTTCGCTGGCTTGTCCGTTGCCATTGTGACTCCCTTCAAGAATGGGGAAGTGGATTACGATCGACTGCAGGAGCAGGTCGATTTTCAGGTGAACGCCGGCACCCAGTGCCTGTGCCCCGTGGGCACCACGGGCGAGTCGCCCACGTTGTCGCACGACGAGCACCATCGGGTCGTCGAAGCGGTTGTGGAGGCCGTGGCGGGACGCGTCAAGGTGATGGCCGGCACCGGGTCGAATTCGACCGTCGAGGCAGTGCAGCTGACTCGGCATGCTCAGGAGGCCGGCGTGGATGCCGCGCTGGTTGTGGCCCCCTACTACAACAAGCCGAGTCAGGAGGGCTTCTATCAGCACTACAAGGTGCTGGCCGAATCATGCGACCTGCCGATCTGCGTCTACAACATTCCGGGCCGAACCGGCAAGAACATCGAGCCCGAGACGATCGTGCGGATGGCAGAGCTGCCCAACATTACGATGGTCAAGGAGGCCACCGGGTCGCTCGACCAAGCGTCCCAAGTCTTGGGCGCCACGGATCTGACACTGCTGAGCGGCGACGACAGCCTCACCTTGCCGCTGATGTCGGTTGGCGGCGAGGGAGTGATCTCGGTCGTCGGCAACATTGTTCCCGAGGACATGCTGGCGTTGACGCGAGCCTTTGCCGCCGGCGATCTGGCCGCCGCGCAGGCCGCGCACCACAAGCTGTTCCCGCTGTGCCGAGACCTGCTGTCGCTGTCTTCCAATCCGATTCCGATCAAGGCAGCCATGCGACTGCTCGGCCGGGACACGGGCGAATTGCGTTTGCCGATGTGCGCGCTCGACGCCGCTGGCGAGGCCAAGCTGCGGGTCACGATGGAGCAATACGGACTGACGCCGGTTGCCGTCTAATTGCCGCCTGAAAGCCGCACGCAGGCCTCCATCGCAGGCGACCCTTGTGAGGCCCGGTGGGCCGATCCCATCTCTTCAGTGCGTGTGTCGCGCCCCTGTCAGGGCAGCTCAACCGTCACAATCCTTGTGCGCACCCCCGAAACGGCCGGATTCCCGGGACGGATGCGGGATCGCCGGGGACACGCCAAGTTTTCAGTGACACACTTGTGTAGTTTTGTGCCATCGTGGAGTCTGCTCGTGACCAGCCCTGGTTGGGAATTAGAACCTCCCGCGGCTGCCAACTTGGCTGCCATGAGCACTTCTATGCGCGGCCGCGGGTGCTTGGTCAAGATCCACCCGATGGATGTCAACGGCGGGCTGATACACGTTCGCGACGGCGGCTTTCTGATTGGCCGCGACGAAAAGTGCGACTACGTGATCCACGACGCCTCCATCTCCCGCCATCACGCGAATATCGAGACCTGCGACGGGTCGTACCTGATCACCGACCTGAACAGCACGAACGGCACGTTCGTCAACGAACGACGCGTGACGAGTCATCCGTTGCGAGCAGGCGATCGCGTGCGGATCGCCAACCACATCTTCAAGTTTCTTTCGTCCGACCACATCGAGGCGCAGTACCACGAGACGGTCTACTCGATGATGACCAAGGATGGACTGACCGGCGCTTACAACCAGCGCTACTTCGTCGAGACGCTCGATCGCGAAATCGAGCGCGCCCGCCGCTACCACCGGCTGCTAGCGCTGGTGCTGTTCGACGTCGACCACTTCAAGCGCGTCAACGACCAATATGGCCATCTGGCCGGCGACGAAGTGCTCCAGGAGCTGAGCCGCCGCGTGTCCCGAGTGGTTCGCCGCGACGAGGTGTTTGCGCGCTACGGCGGCGAGGAGTTCGCCCTGGTGATGGCCGAGACGACGCGCGACGGCGCCATTATGATGGGCGAGCGGATTCGCGAAATCGTCGGCTCCACGCCGTTTCACACCGGGGAAGTCACTCTGTCCGTGACCGTGAGCGTGGGGGTCGCCTCCTGCGTGCCGGACGGGACAATGACTCGCGCCGAACTGATTTCGACGACCGACAACAAGCTCTATGAGGCGAAGCAGTCGGGACGCAATCGCGTCTGCTGTTGATGATTGTAGATGGCCGTTGAAAACACCTGATCCGGCAATCGCCCCCCGCATGCTTCCAGACTGACGGCGGTTCCAATTGGAAGTGGGGTCTTTTTCAACAGGCTGCTAGGCGCTTGCGAGGCGATTCAACGCATGACGCAGCAGTCGGACAGCCGCCTCTTGCTGCCGCTCGCCGCGCGTCGACGTCGTCAGCTCGACGCGTTCGACTTGCACCTGATCCGGCAGACCAGCGGCGCCGCGGATCGTCGAGCCGACAAACACCAAGCCATCGAAGCCGTCCGGCGCATTCGGGCCCAGGTGACCGGTGATTGACACCCCCACGTGCGCCTCGGGCGTCTGAGCGAGCACGCCAACGCACATTTGACGCGCCACCACGTCGCTGACGGCCGTGTGCTTCTCGAGATCCTCGAGACGGACGCCCAGCCAGCAATGCTTGGTGTCCTCGCGATAAGTGACCGCCGAGCCACAATGATGCTCCGAGATGCCCGGAACACCTGCCAACACTGCCGATGCCAGGCCCGCCGTGCAGCTCTCGGCCATGACAATTCGCCAGCCATGGGATCGCAATGCGGACGCCAACTGTTGAGCGGACTCTGACAGCGGATCGGTCATGGCGGGCCCTACTTCAAGTCCTGCTCGATCGCGTCCAATCGGTGTTGCACCGCGTCAATGCTGCTATACATGTCCGCCGTCGGCGGGGCGTAGGCAAACATGTAGTACTTCACTTTCGGCTCCGTGCCGGACGGCCGCACGGCGACATAGTTGCCCGGCTCGGCGAGGTCCATGATGATCAACGTGCCGCGCGGACCATCGAGCGGCTCGCGCCGACCGCTGGCGACGTCAAGCGTCTCGCCGGCGCCATAGTCCCGCACGCTCGTCACGGCGATGCCGCCGATGGCACGCGGCGGATCGTTGCGGAATTGGTCCATCAACTTCCGCATTTCGGCCATGCCCTCGGAGCCCTCCATGCGGACGTTCAGCAGGCGCTCCGCATGGTAACCGTGCCGTCGATGCAACTGGGCGAGCCGATCGTGAACCGAGATTCCCGCGGCCTTGCAGGCGGAAGCCAACTCCGCCATCAACATGCAGGCCACGGCGCCGTCCTTGTCGCGAGCATACTGGCCAACCAGGTAGCCGTGGGACTCCTCCGTGCCAAAGCAGAAGCGATCGGCGCCCTCCTCGTCCATCCGCCCGCAGATCCACTTGAAGCCGACCAATTGATCCATGTACGCCTTCACGCCGTAGGACTCGGCCACGCGCCGCAGCATCTGCGTCGTGACCAATGTGCTGACGACGTAGTGATCGGGCGTCAGCGTGCCGGCGGCAGCTCGCTGAGACAACACATAGTCGCAAAGCAGCACGCCGAGCTGGTTGCCGTTGAAGGTCGACCAGAGGCCCGATGGATCGGTGGTCAGTGGCGCGGCGGCGCCCATCCGGTCGCAATCGGGGTCGGTGGCCAAAACTAGGTCGGCATCGACGTCCTGGGCGTGCCGAATGATCTCATCGAACACCGCGGGGTTTTCGGGGTTGGAGACGTGATCGGGGACGTTGGGAAAATCGCCACTGCGTTCGCGGTGTCGCTCGTAAACCTCGATATCCGAGAAGCCATCGGCAGCCAGGCAGGCCATCACCGAATGCTCGCCGACTCCGTGCAGCGGCGAGTAAATGACCTTTGCGCCGCGGGAATTCCCCAGCCGCTCGGCGACGACAGCCGCGTGGTACGCCTCGTCGGTGTCCTCCGTGCACAGCACCACCTGGCCGTCGGACACCGCCTGCGCGAAGCTGGCCGTCTCGATCTGCTGTGTCTCGCCCACCTTTTGAATAATGGCGGCGTCGTGGGGCGGCTGCACTTGGGCGCCCGTGGACCAGTACACTTTCACCGCGTTGTCCGAAGGCGGATTGTGGCTGGCGGTGACCATAATCCCGCACGAGCACTGCCGATGCCGCACCAGGAACGACAGCTCGGGGGTGCTGCGATAGTCATCGAGAAAGTAGACCCGAAAGCCGTTGGCCACCATGATGCCGGCGCACAACTCGGCGAAGTGTCGCGAGCGGTGGCGGGTGTCGTAGGCGATGGCGCAAGAGAGCCCCTCTCCGCCAAGTGCCTCGCGGACATACGTCGCCAACCCTTGGGCGCTCTCGCCGATAGTCCGGTCGTTAATGGCGTTGCAGCCGATCGGATACATCCGCCCTCGACGGCCGCCGGTCCCGAACGGAATCACCGTCCAAAATGCGTCGTCGAGCTCCTGGATCTTGCCCGCCTCGAGGTGCTGCAGAATCTGGTCGACATACTCCGCATATCGAGGCTCGGTGAGCCACATACGAATGTTCTTCACGGCGTCGTCGGTCAAACGTGGGTCTTGGGAGGCCTGTTCCAGCAATTGCAGAGCACGTTCCGAGGCTGTCGTCATGGGGAGCTTTCAGGCTGTTGCCATCGGGGAGGAAGCGGAATTGCGTTCAGTGTAAAGGTTTCCGCCCGGTCCATTGCTCGCCGCCGAGAGAATTCTGCCGGAACGGCGGGTTTTGGGGACAACCAGTGCGCACAATCGCCCATCCCGGCAAGTCCACCCGGCCTCACAAGGGTCGCCTGCAATGAGGAACGATGAGAAACGATTGGACCCGACCAAGCAGACTCGCTTCGCCCCCCCAGTCCCCGCGACGTTCTGCGCGCCCTCAGCATCCTCATTCGCAAATCACTGCCGCAACTCCGGTTGTCAAGACGGGGGGTTTTCCCCATGCTGATGCGCAAGCACCTTGCAGAAAGGCAAAACCTCGATGGATGAGTTGATTATCAGTGTCTCCGGCCTGCGCGGCATCGTGGGGACATCATTGACCCCGCACGTCGTGCAGCAGTACGTGGCCGCGTTCGCCCGACAGTTGCCGACCGGCGCTGAGGCCAACACCCAACCTGTTGTAGTGTCGCGCGACGGGCGCACGACCGGACGCATGCTGGCGGACATCGTCAAGGCGACGTTGCAGGCTTGCGGGCGCGACGTCGTGGATGCTGACGTGGCCTCGACACCGACCACTGGCGTGTTGGTGCGTTCGCTTGGCGCCGCCGGTGGCGTGCAAGTGTCAGCGAGCCACAATCCTCCGGCGTACAACGGCATCAAGCTGTTTGGCGCGGACGGCCGCGTGATCCCCGCACAGCTCGGCGAAGCGGTCTCCGCCGCCTATCGAGAGGGCCGGCCCGACTGGGCGGCTTGGGACGCGATCGGCGCCGCGTCGACTCACGCCGATCCCCATGCGGCGCACCTGGAGTCGGTGCTGGGAATCGTGGATGTCGAGCGAATTCGCGACTGCCGTTTCCCCGTGCTGCTCGATTCGAATCATGGCGCAGGCTCGTTGCTCGGCCGTCGCCTGCTGGAGGCGCTGAACTGCCGACTGACCTTGCTGGGCGGCACACCCGACGGAAAGTTCGCGCACAAGCCGGAGCCCACCGCGGAGAACCTGGTTGATGTCGGCCGTGAGGTCGTTGGCTGCGGAGCAATCATCGGCTTCTGCCAGGACCCCGACGCGGATCGTTTGGCTCTGATCGATGGAGCAGGCCGCTATATCGGCGAAGAGTACACGCTGGCCCTGTGTATGGACCATGTGCTGCGGCAGCGCCGCGACGCCTCGCCCGATGGCCCGTCCTCGGCAATGGCCGTCGTGACCAACTGCGCCACAAGCCGCATGTCCGAGGACATTGCCACTCGCTACGGCGCCACATTCCATCGATCGGCCGTCGGCGAAGCGAATGTGGCGGATGTGATGATTCGCGAGCAAGCCGTGTTCGGCGGCGAGGGCAATGGAGGCCCGATCGACCCGCGCGTCGGCTACGTGCGTGACAGCTTCGTCGGCATGGCGCTGCTGCTGGACGCGTTGGCTCATGGTGACGGCCAACCGGCGGCGCTCCAGCAATGGGTGGCCGAATTGCCGTCGTATGCAATCCACAAGGACAAAGTGGAGATGCCCCGAGATCGGGTCCCCGCCGCCATGGAGCGGCTCGAGGCCAAGTTCTCCGCCGCCGCCCCCAGCCGGCTCGACGGCTTGCGGCTCGACTGGCCCGATCGCTGGCTGCTGTTGCGAGCGAGCAACACCGAGCCGATTGTCCGAGCCATCGCCGAGGCGCCGACCGCCGACGAGGCCCGCGAGTTGGCTGACGAAGCCATGTCACTCTTGCGGCAAAGTTCGTAGGCAACTTGGCGTTGCGCGCGGTTGCTGATGCTAATGTGCGCGCATCGTACGACGGACTTCCAGTCCGTCGAGAGCCTTCTGGTCGCAACGACGGACTGGAAGTCCGTCGTACGCGATTTGCGTTAGCGCTCGCCGGGCGCCTCAACCGGCTGCGGAGCGGGGCGGTTCTGGCGGAGCGGTTTGGTCAATTCGCCATAGAGATCGGGCCGGCGTTGACGAAAGTTGCGGCTATTGGCTCTGGCCGTGCGGAGCCGCCGCAAGTCGATGGTCGCCTCAATCAGCGCCTCCTGGCGGTCCGGCGCGCGTGCGACCACTTGCGCCGGAAACTGGCCGATCATGGTGCCGCCGCCGTAGGCTTGGTTGGTGGATACCATCGCCACTTGGCTCTGGAAGGTCGTCGACTTGACGATAAAGTCTTCGACGATCCCGCGCCGGCCATTGACCCATAGCAACAATTCGGCGCCCTTGAGCGAAAGCACGCGAGCCGGCTCGGGGAACCAGCCGTCGTAGCAGGTGAGAATTCCGACCTTGCCGAAGTCGAGCTCGAAGATGGGCAACTGCTGTCCGGCCTGCATGATCCACTCCGGGTCGTTGGCCAAAAACCACTCGCGAGTGCGCCCGACAGGCGGGTTGAGCCAAGCTGGCTCTCCTTCGAAATGGTCGATCGCCGGGTGAGTTTTGTAGTACTTGCCGACGAGCTCGCCGTCACGGCCGAACAACAGAATCGCGTTGGCGAACTTCTTGACTGCCAGCTTCTCCCAACAGCCCACGACCACGTAGCATCCAGCGCGACGAACGGCCTTCGCAATGCGTTGGGTCTCGGGACCCGGCACGTCGATGTGCCCCAAGACATACTCGGGGAACACCATCAGATCGAGGCCCGCCGTTTCACCCTGAGCGTTGTCGCCCGCGGCTCGCTCCAGATAACCGACGACCTTGCCCGCCGGATCAAAGCCCTCGCGCGGAAGCTCGCCTTTGTCGTACCCGGTCAGCTGCACGGCAGCAACTCGAATGCTCGGCTTGCCGGCTGGCGCACCGGGCTCGACCAGCTGCTTCGGCGGCTGCTGTTGCGCCAGCGCCTCGCCCTCTCCCGCCATTAAGAGGAAGACTGACAGGATCCCGACACCGACAAGCCCAGCCCGATGCCCTTTATGCCCTGGGGAAGCCGCCTGTTCCTCGTTCCTGGCGTCGTCTTGCGTCGAGCTCACCGGTTCTTCCTGTTCTTTGGCATAGAGGAGCGTTACTTGTCGGGCGCCTGCAACTGGCTGAGTCGCAACGGCATCGCGTGGATCAGCTTGCCGTCGATGTCGATGCACCGGAACGTCATGGTCGGATCCGGCTGAGTGAAGTCGAAGTCGAGGCGCCCGTAGAAATTTCCCTGGTTGTACGAGAACAGCGCCTGCGGCTTTGTGGGGTGCGTGTGATCGTTGGTGAGCTTGGACGTCTCGAACTCGTACAGGTCGTAGCCGTTGGGACGACGGATGCGGTAGATGTCGGTGCGATGCCGATCCGCGGAGATCAAGAACACGCCGCCGATGCGCTCTCGATCGATAAGCGAGAAGATTTCCTCACGCTCCTCGGGAACTCCCCACCACGAGTCTTTGCCTCCCTTGTCGGCCAACTCCGTCCACAACGTGCCGGAGGCGATCACTTTAAACTTCGCCTTGCTCTCTCGCAGCGTCTTCATCAGCCACTGTTTCTGGACGGGCCCGAGCATGGTGCCGTCCTTGAAGGAACGGTAGTAGCGGCCGTCGGTCATGATGAAGTGCACGTCGCCGATATGAAAGTCAAACCAACAGCCCGGCTGTTTTTCGCCGCCACCGTAGGACGGGTTGTTCCAGTTCTCTCGAAACACCTGCCACACGGGGAGCTTCCATTCGGGCCGAAACGGATCGGGCCCGCCCGCGGTGTCGTTGGCGCCGAAGTCGTGGTCGTCCCAGATCGCGTAGCAGGCCGTCGAGGCCGTCAGGCGACGAAACTCGGGCCGCATCTGCCGCCGGTAATACATCACTCGCTGCTTCGATCGCCACTGCGGCTCGTCGATATAGATGTTGTCGCCGAGAAATAGAAAGGCTTGCGGATGAGCCGCTGCGACGGTGTCCCAGATGCGCTCCTTTTCGGGAACGTATCTGGCCCCTCCTCCGAACGCCACAGAGAATTTCGCCCCGGCACCGGCCGGGGGAGCAGTGCGAAACGTCGGCAATCCGGTCAGCCCCAGCGCACCGTGAGCGGGCTGGCCGTCGATCCGCACTTCATAGCGATAGTCGGTCGACGGCTTGAGTTGCCCGAAACTCAACACGACGGTGAAGTCGCGATCGGTCGACGACATTGCTGCCGCACTCGCCACGCGGGTGTCTCCTTCGTGGAGCACCACTTCGACGCGCGCCGCAGTGGCCGTGCGCAGCCAAACACGAGCGGAGCGGTCGGTGACATCGCCCAGCATCGGGCCGCTCAACAGCCGCAAGTCATGCTTCTTGATCAGCGCCAGATACTCGTCGTCATCCTGGAGCGAAGCGAGGCCGCCCTCGCGATCTCGCTCGTGGTAGAGCTTGCGAAGCAGCAGCGCGTCGGCCTCGCCGACCACAGGTGTCTCGGCCGGGGTCGGCAATGGCGGCTTGGCCAAGGCAAGCGCCGGCAGCCAAATAGCGATTGGCGCGACGACGTGCGAGACGGCGAACGCAAAGGAAAACGCCATGCGCAGCGACGTCAAGCGACGAGGTAATTTGAAGGGTTTCATCTCACTTGATGCCGAAGGACTTGTCCATGTTGGCGGCGATTTCCTTGAGCCGATCGAGCTTGCCTCCGCCCACTTCGGCGGCGCACCAGCCGATGTAGTTGATGTCATCCAGAGCCTTGCGCACGTCGGCCCAGTCGATGTCGCCCTCGCCGATCTTCGTGAACGCATTCTTGGCGCGCGAGAAGCCTTTCACGTCGAGCTTGATCACACGATGCCGCAGTGCTCGCAGCCAGTCGCCCATCGAGCCGTACTTCCAATGGTTGCCGATGTCGAACTGCATGCCGACCCAAGGAGACTGGAACTCATCGACGTAGCGAACAAACTTCTCCGCCGTTTGCGTGGCGTCGCCCTCGTGATCGTAGAGAAACTTGTTCCAAACGTTTTCGATCGCGATGTGCACGCCGAGCTCCGCCGCCAGCGGAACGGCCTGGGCGATGTTCTCGATCGAACGCGACCAAATCTCCGCCTCGGGCCCGTCGTCGCCATGCCCCACGACCAGCAGCACGGTGTGTCCGCCAACCGCATGCGTGTCTCGCAACGCACGCTTCAGGGTTTCGAGCGCCTCGCGGCGAGTGGCGGCGTCCGGGCTCGTGTGCCGCACTTGCCAGTGGCCGGCGCAGACCGAGCCATCAACCGGCAGGCCCGTGGCGGCGATCGCCTGCTTCGTCTCTTCGACATTCATGCCGGGGGCGTTCATTTCGATGCCTTCAAAGCCCGCCTCCTTGGCCGCCGCAAACTTCTCCTGCAAGCTGCCGGGGACCTGGACCATGCCGATCTTGAGCGTCTTGTAAATGCGCTTCGGCGGCTGCGGCAGGTGCGCCAGCACGGGTTGGCAGCAGCTGGCAAGCCCCAATGCAGAGACGCCCTGCAGAATCTGTCGTCGGTGAAGTGTCATGCGTGTACTCGCTGCAATGTGGTTGTCGGTGACGAAGACGAAGTGATGCCGATGAAATTCGTGATGCGCAGTTCTAGTCCCTCGCTGACGCGATGACGCGTAAGGGCTCGCTCGGGAATGAGGAGAGTCTCGATTCCGATCCCTCGCTGACGCTTCGGGTTTCCTTTCTCGATTCTGATCCCTCGCTGACGCTTCGGGTTTCCTTTATCGCGGACCGGGGGCGTTGATGCGGTCGGCATGGCGATCCGAGCCGGGCCACTGGCCACGATAGTCGTCCACCTTCAGGCTCTTGCCGGTCTCGCGGTCGAAGCTGTCTTGCGAGATCCGCTCGGGCGCGCTGTCGCCGGTCTCCTCGGTCCACTGCCGAAGCGCTGCGGAGAGCCGCTCCCTGGCGGCACGATGTTGCTCGTCGTCAGCCAGATTGCGCAGTTGCCGGGGATCGGACTGTGTATCGTATAGCTCCTCGATGGGACGCGGTGCCAGGAATATGTCAGCCTGTGCGGGAGTCAGTTGTTGTTTGTCGCGCAAGGCCCTTAGCTGCTGGTGCGAGGGGCTGCGAACCGAGTCCGCGGGGCCTTGCCAGGCTTGCTGGGGGCGATGGTTGCGGATGTAAAGATACTTGCCGTCACGCACGCCGCGGCCGTGCGCCTCGTAGTCGTGCCAGTTGTGCTCCGAGAAGGCGAACTTCCGCACGGGCCCCGTACTCGCGTCTCGCAACGCTCCCGCCAGACTCACCCCCTGCATCGTCGCCGGCGCGGGCACGCCGGCCAACTCCAGGATGGTGGGGGCCAAGTCGATCGCGCTAACCAAGTGCGAATAATCGCCTTGCTTGCCGATGCCGGCGGGCCAATGGGCGACCAGGCCCGTCTTCATGCCCGAGTCATGCAGGCGTGTCTTGGCGCGAGGAAACGGACGTCCGTTGTCCGCCATTACCAACAGCAGCGTATTGTCCAAGGCGTCCTGTCGTCGCAGTGTTTCGACGACAAGTCCGATGTAGTGGTCAAATCGAGTGACTTCGTTGTAATACGAGGCGAGATCGCGGCGCGTGGGCGCGTCGTCCGCCAAGTACGGCGGGACCCGGACGTCGGCAGGCGAGTGTTGCTCGCCATATTCATCCCGCCACTGGCGGTCGCCATCCCAATCGCGGTGAGCGTCGTAGGCGGCGAACCAGAAAAAGAACGGCTGGTCCTTGGGACGCTGCTCAACGGTCTGGACCCAATTGGCGTGGCCACCCGTGTTGCCCTTGGCTCGCGAGCCGTCGACGACGTCGAACGAACGCTTCGACCACGTGGCCTTGTCCGGAGCATCGCTGGTCATGTGATGCTTGCCGACAATCGCCGTGTAGTAGCCCGCCTCCTTGAGCAATGCCGGAAACCACGGCAGGTGCGCGGAGATCGGCTGGTGCAGCTCGCTGCCTGGGCCATTGTTGTGTGGGTAGCGGCCCGTGACGATGCTCGAGCGACTGGGGCTGCAGCTGCTGGCCGTCAAGAAAGCCTGCGTGAAGCGGACGCCATGAGCGGCGAGCGAGTCGATAGCGGGCGTTCGCGCCGCCTCATTGCCGTAACAACCGTAGTCGTTCCAGTTAATGTCGTCGCCAATGAATAAAATCACATTAGGCCGTTTGGCGTCCCCACTGTCAGCCGCGCCATCGGCCGCGCGAACGTCGGATAGCCAAACCCCCGTCGCCAACGTGCTGACCAACCACAGAGACATCCCAGTGAGAACGGTAGGCCCGTCGGGCCTCCATCGCAGGCGACCCTTGTGAGGCCCGTGCCGACGCGGTCGGGAATGCGTGCCGGCAAACGACGTCGGTGGAAGTGAGACAATAGTAGTCATGGGGCGTCGGTGGAGGCAGATCTGGAAGAAAGCGGGAAAGGCAACGTCCCGATTTGCGGTTTTGAGGAGCATTCCATCCCCCGAAAAAAATACTCCGGCCCGCTTAGTCGGTTAGGATGAAGTGGCCCGGAGATTGAGGCGCAACCAACGATAACCCCGCCCGAATCGCCCGGCAAGCATTGGCGTCAAATTGTCCTCCGCCCGAATTCATTCTTGATTCGCGTCCACAAAGGTTGATCGATGTTTGTGCTCCAGAGATTGGCAAGGTTGGTGAGGCCGGTCCACCGGGCCTTGCGACGATCGCCTGCGAGGGAGGCTCGACGGGTCATTGGCGTCATCTTGGTGGGCGCCACATTGGCGTCACTCTCCACCACGACGCTGCTGGCTCAGGACTCGGCGCCGTCCTCCCATTTGGTATTTGACGACGACTTTCCCGGCGACATCCTTGTCAATGAGGTGCGTGTGCCGGAATCCGGCCACGCGATGTACACCTACTACGAGACACTTGGCTGGCGTGGCCCGGCGGGCGGGTACGCAGGCATCCAAGTCCACCCACGTGGTCACAATTTTATTTTTTCCATCTGGGACCACCAGGCTCATCGCGCGCCGATCAAAGCGGTGCACCAGGGACCGGGAACGCTGGTGGAGCGGTTTGGCGGCGAGGGAACGGGCCTGAAGTCGTGGAACTTCGAGCTCGGCTGGAAGACCGATGTCTGGCACACGCTCGTCGCGCGTTGCTGGAAGTCGCCAGCCGCCGCGGACGATTCCGCGCAGAGCACGGACTTCGGGTTTTGGGCGAGAGCAGGTGACACGGGCAAGTGGACGCACCTGGTGACGATGCGCGTCGCGACGGCCGACGTCCGGTTTGAGGGCGGCACGGATGTGTTCATCGAGGACTGGCTGAACACCGGCGTCCATGCTCGCACCATCCAGGTTCGCAATGGCTGGAAGCGCGCCGCGAAGGACGGCGTCTGGCGCCCGCTGCAGAAAGCACGATATTCCGTCAACGCCTGGGACTTGACCGAGGGCAAGCGGTCTTACAACTATCGCGCGCATTGGAATGGCGGCGTGGGCAAGGATGCCGATGGCGAGCACTTCTTCATGGTGGCCGGCGGCAAGGACACGGCGCCGCAGGTGGCGAACCCCTCGACGCTCGCGGCGGCCCGCGCCGATGCCCGGGCGACCTCTCCTCGCCACGAACCCGCCAAGCTCGCCAGGCTCGCCGCAAAGCGTCAAGGCGAGCACGTGCGAGTCGAGTGGCAAGTTGACCCGACGATGGCGCCGCCGTTCGCCTATCAACTGGAGTTGCACGCCGACGGTGCGACTGCGGCGCCGCTCTCGCGGCTCGAGCTGACCAACCCCGCAGCCCGCACCGCCGAGTTGCCTGCGGCAGCGACCGGCGACGCCCAAGTTGTGCGCATCCGCGTTCGCGACCTGTTCGATCATTGGTCGCCCTGGCAAACGCTTGCCGTGAAAGCCGTGGAGTGAGTCAGCGCCGATGGTCCCTTCTTCTTTTGGAGCCGCGGTTCCTATGGAAATCGATCACGAACAAGAGTTTCACGTTTGGCCGTTGCGCGATGAGCCGCTGGTTGCCTGGCCGCTGTTGGCCGTCATTGCGGGAATTGCCGTGGGCGCCGGGTGGTGGCTGACCAGTCTCTCAATGGGCGCGGGGATCTTCTTGGCACTGATCGTCTGCACGGGAGAGATGTGGGTGTCGACGGTGACCAGGATCAACCACGGCGGCATCTCGCAGCACTCCCTGCTGCGACGACGGCGGGTTGGCTGGCGCGACGTCGTAGAATGCCTGCCGCGTCCGCGCGGCGTGCTGCTGCACACTCGGCCTCACGCCGTTGCCACACCCGCCGGAATGTTTGTCCGCTGCGGGGCGCATCGCAAGGAGATGCTGGACGCAGTCGACGAGTGCGGACTGCACTCGTTCGTGCTGTCACTTCCGGCAGACGACGAGTCCGACGGCGAATCGCCGACGCAGCCAGCTCGCCTGTCGCCTGAGGAGTCGACGTGACCAGCCGCTACTTCATCGCCCCGCCCTTGGCGCCCGGCACGCACCGATTGGACGACTCGGAGTCTCATCACTTCCTGCACGTGATGCGTGGAAAAGCGGGCGATGCGGCGACGTTGTTCGATGGCGAGGGTCGAGTGGCTTGCGCCACAGCCGTGCATTGCGATCGCCGCACCGTCACGATGCAAGTGGACGCCGTGGACGAGAGGGAGGACGAAGCCGCGCGACATCTGCACATCGGAGTCGCCTTGCCGAAGGGCGATCGGCAGAAGTGGCTGGTGGAGAAATGCGTCGAGCTGGGAGTCGACTCCATCACTCCGATCGTCACTCGTCGCAGCGTGGCCCAGCCGGACGCCAAGGCGCTGCAGCGGCTGCAACGATCGGTGATCGAGGCCTGCAAACAGTGCGGGCGCAACCGACTGTTGCAGTTAGAGGCAGCTGTCGATTTGGAAACTTGGCTGTCGCGGCCGCCCTGCGCACCCGGTGAGCTGCGCGGTTGGCTGGCGCACCCGGGGCGACACGGCGACGACGTCGACTCCGGATTGTCGCTGACCGCAGCGGCGCCGGGCGCCACGCTGCGAGTGCTGATTGGCCCCGAAGGCGGCTTTGCCGACGACGAGGCCGAACACGCATTCGAGCTGGGCTGGCGTGCTCTTTCGCTGGGCCCGTTGATCTTGCGAGTCGAGACGGCAGCAATCGCCGTCGCCTCGCTGCTGGCCACCACGAACGCGGTGCCCCGTCCGTAGTGCGCATCACGGCATCACGGCATCGCGGCATCGCGGAGATAGCGACGCCCCGCACTACTTGAATGACAAATACGCGGCCAAAGCCTCGAGATGGTCGCTAAACACCGCGCTGGATAGGTACGTGGCCCCGGGCGCGAATTTCGGCTGTCCCACCAGCCGATCGCCGCCAGCGTAGACGCTCACCCAACGGCCTTCGCCATCGAGCCCGGCGACAATCCTCTCAGCCTCCTGGCGAAGTTCCGACATCGTCGGCTGGGGCGCCGGCTGGCCAGCCGTGGCGCGACGCCATGCCGCCTCAAGTTGCTCAACGCGGCAGGGCCATTTCCAGCCATAGTGCGCCGGCAAATTCGAGTCGTCGTAGGTGAGCCGGTACTCTTTGCCGGCCCCTCGCTCCATGTACAGCGGCCGATTGGTCCGCAGTTCGTAGTAGCGCGCCAGCTGCCCATCGGGCAGCCGTGACTTGCTCAGGTACGACAGAGCGCGGGGAATTGGCTCCAGATATCGCTTGTCTCCCGTGAGCTCCGCGATCCGGATCAGCGTCTCGATGATTTCCTGAGACTCATCCGCCGCCACCGCGGCGGGCTCGAATCTCCGCGCCCAGATCGGCTGCATGCGATAGTTGTATTGCTGAGCCCAGGCGGGCTGCGGGTCCGGCAATTGAGCGAGCACCAGGAAGTCGCCCAACCGCCGAATTGCATCCAGGCAGGCTTGGCTGCGATAGATGCGGTGCGATTCAGCGAGCGTTTCGACAACATACCCGCACACATTGTCGTTCAAGGTGTACATGTCCCAGTACTCCTTGATCTTGCCTTCCGTCCGCCAATCGTAGTCGGGATAGCTGGCGCGAAGGTTGGCCGGCTGCGGGCGCACCGGCTCGGTCCAGACCTGAGGGAAACCGCCGTTGGGAAATTGAGCCGCGAGCAACGACTTCACACCGAGCAAAGCCGACTCGTGGAGCGCTGCATGCTTGAAGCCCAGGGCCTCGTCCGCTCGAACCATCATCAACAGTGCGGCTTGCGTTTGGCCGTCGTCGAGTGACGAATTGCCGTCACGACGTTGGTCTCCGCCCTGAAAGCGACGCCCTTGGCTGCGCGAGGCCAGGTCCACTTTGTTGGTCCACCCTCCGGAGCGAAGCTGGCCGAAGGCGAGCGACTCGGCCGCCTCCCGCGCCGCATCTAAATAGAATGCGTCGCCTGTGGCGCGGTGCGCCGCGAGCAACGCCAGTCCGACCGTCGGCGTTCCGGGCGGCTGCACCCAGATTTCGTGCTCGCGGGCCAAGCCCTCGCCCCACCGCGTCTGCAGGTCCAGCGTGTAGTGGTAGACGTATCCCCCGTCGCGAGCGACCTGTCCGCAGTAGTAGTCAGCCGCCTTCCGCATCGCTTGAACAACCGCTGCGCGCAGGGCCGCGTCGTCTGCTTCATCCGCGCCCAATGCGCGCGCATTGGTGATTGCGCTCGCGAGCAGAGACAACGCCCCAGCGGCGATGGCGCATTGCAGGACGGCGGCGGTTCGCCGCGAACGGCGGCTGTCGGCAATTGCTGCGAACATATGGGGCCTTTCAGCCTACGTAGTTCCATTGGTTGCAATGTGGCTCGACGCGGCTTTACGCCTTCTCGCCAAGCACACGGGCCGCGTTGTTGTAGAGAATGTCCTGCAATGACTCGCGATCCGGAAGCATGCGTTTCAGAAACGACTGCAGCTGGGTGCTGTAGCAGACGCCTTTGAAGTTGCCGCCCTTGCCGTCCACGCAGGGACAGTCGCTGCCGAACAGCAACTTCTTCGAATGGCGGCGTAGGAAGCCTGCCGTGAAGTCCTCGTCGCGTGACAGGGCGTTGAAGCCGCTGCCCGCGGACATGTCGGCGTAAAGATTAGGATAGTCGGCCAGCAGTCGATCGATGAGCCCACCTGGCTTCACCGGACCTGTCGGGTAGAGCGACTTCTCCGGCGCCGGGACGTCGGCGCTGATGTGCGACCAGAACGACTGGGCGTGGCCGATGATCCTCACGCGTCGGTAGCGTTTAAGATACGTCTCCAAATGCTCGGCGAGGCCCTGGTTGAAGCCGTTGGCGCCATCCTGAAAATGAATCGTGATCGGCCAATTCAGCTCATCGCAGAGCGCAATCACCGCCTCGACGCGACGGTCGTTCAGCGGCAAATGCTCCTTCTGCTCACCAATGCCGCGGCAGCCGAGCAGATGGTAGGCGCGGACTCGCTCAAGCACGTCGCCTTTGCGAATGTCGGTCTGGCAAAACGGCACTAAACGGTCGCCGTACTCGTGGAAGGCATGCAACACCGTTTCCGTTCTCAGCAACACCCCGCCCTCGCCGGTCTCCAAAGGCAGGATGAATGCGCGGTCCGTCCCCGTGGCGTCCATGTGCTTGACCGTGTCGGCGATCGAACGCCGCATGTGGTTAATGTGCAAGTGGCAGTCGAACACCTTGTCCTTCGCCGGGGTGTCCTCGGCGGACGCCAGCATTCCCGCACAGGCCACGCCGGTAGTTGCCAGAAAGCCGCGTCGAGTCAGCGAGCCTGCGGCCGTCGATCGGGATTCGATTCGTGATGACATCATCAAGAGCTCTGAGGAGGCAGGAAGTTGCGGATCGTGGCGCCGGGCACGAGCTTGGTTTACCATTCGGTTGGCTCGCGGCAGCCACCCGTTGTTGGGAAACCACGTGCCGCGCAAGTCATCAACCAACCACCGCCTGGCCACCATAGTCTATCAACGGCTTGCCATCGCACGCCAATCATTGCTCCGAGGTTCATCATGGAATCGCGAACTCCCTTATCTCGCAACACGAGCAAATCGAGCGGATCGAACCGCCGGCAGTTCCTCGCAGGCGCCGGGGCGATCGCCGCCTGCGCACCGGCCATGCTGACTCGTTCCGTGCAGGCCGAGGATGCTCCGCTTTTCAAAATCTCCCTGGCGCAGTGGACGATCAACAAAGAGCTGCGATCGGGCAAGATCGACAACCTCGACTTTGCCAAGGTGGCGCATGACCATGGGATTCTGGCCGTGGAGTACGTCAACCAGTTCTTTATGGACAAGGCCAACGACAACAAGTACCTCGGCGAAATGAAGCGTCGCGCGGCAGATCTGGGAGTCAAGAGCCTGCTGATCATGTGCGATCGCGAGGGCCAGATCGGCGACCCGGACGACAAGAAACGAAGCCAAACGGTCGAGAACCATCGCAAGTGGTTGGACGCCGCCACGTTTCTGGGCTGTCACTCAATCCGGGTCAATGCAGGCAGCGCGGGAAGCTGGGACGAACAAGTGAAACTCGCCGCCGACGGCCTTTCGCGACTGGTCGAATTCGGCGCTCAACAAAACCTGAACGTGATCGTCGAGAACCACGGCGGGCTGTCGAGCAACGCGGACTGGCTATCCGAAGTGATCGCGAAAGTAGATCACCCTCGCTGCGGCACGCTGCCGGACTTCGGCAACTTTCGCATCAAGGATGGCGAGTCCTACGATTCGTACCGAGGTGTCCAGAAACTGATGAAGTGGGCCAAAGGCGTGTCAGTCAAAGATCGCGTCTGGGACGACAAGGGCCAGTCCGCCGCGCTCGACTTCGATCGGATGTTGAAGATCGTGCTCGACGCCGGCTTCCATGGCTATTGCGGCATCGAGTTCGGGGGCTACGAAGGCCTGGCTCGCTCACGCCAACTGCTGGAACAATCCCGGCACCGTTTCAGTTGATCAGGCCGTTGGAAAACAGCAGGCTGTTAGCGAACGAACAGGAAAAACAGGCCATCTTGAAGCTTGGCTACCAATGGGAAGAACCTCATGAATCTCGCCGCGAAAATCCGCACTTCCATCGCCACTTGTTCCTTGTCGGCCCTGGCCTGCTGGTCGCTGCTCTGCCTGTCGTCAGGCGTCGCCCTGGCGGCGACACCCAACGTCGTCGTGATCTTCATGGACGACATGGGCTACGCGGATATTGGGCCGTTTGGCGCGAAGGACTATCCGACGCCGAATCTCGATCGTATGTCGCGAGAAGGCCGGCGGTTCACTGACTTTTATGTGCCTCAAGCCGTCTGCTCGGCGTCGCGAGCCGGGCTGATGACTGGCTGTTACAACGTCCGTGTCGGGATTCTCGGCGCGCTCGGCCCAGGCGCCAAACATGGAATTAACGCGGACGAGATGACGATCGCGGAGGTTTGCAAACAGCGCGACTACGCAACGGCCTGCTACGGCAAGTGGCACCTTGGACACCATAAAAAGTTCCTGCCGATGCAAAACGGCTTTGATGACTACTTCGGGCTCCCCTATTCCAACGACATGTGGCCGTATCATCCCGGAGTTGCGCATCTGCCCATGGAAGAGCGGCTGAAGCGTTGGCCGCATCTGCCGCTGGTCGACAAGAACGAAGTGGTGAATCCGCAAGTCACCGGCAAGGAGCAAGAGCAGCTGACCACTTGGTATACCGAACGAGCGGTGAAGTTTATCGAGGACAACAAGAGCCGGCCGTTCTTTCTGTACGTGCCGCATAGCATGGTCCATGTTCCGCTCTACGTGTCGGACAAGTTCAAGGGCAAGAGCAAACGCGGCTTGTTCGGCGACGTAATGATGGAGGTCGACTGGTCGGTCGGGCAAATCCTGGATACGCTTCGCAAACATGAGCTAGATAAGAACACGCTGGTGATCTTCACCTCGGACAATGGCCCCTGGCTGAGCTACGGCGATCACGCTGGCTCCGCCGGCCCGTTGCGGGAGGGCAAGGGCACGATGTTCGACGGCGGCTGCCGCGAGTCCACGATCATGTGGTGGCCCGGCAAGATCCCCGCCGGCACCGAGTGCTCCACGCCGGCGATGACGATCGACATTTTGCCCACCGTCGCCGAGTTGATCGGGGCCAAGCTGCCGGATCATCCGATCGACGGCCGCAGCATCCGGCCGCTAATGACGGGAGAGTCCAGCGAGTCGCCTCACGAGGCCTATTACTTTTATTGGGGCCGCCAGCTGCAGGCGATCCGCTCAGGCAATTGGAAGCTGCACTTTCCCCACACCTATCGCACGCTCAACGGCAAGCCAGGCGGCACGGGCGGTGTCCCGGCGGCCTATGGGCAAGGCAAGATCGAACTCTCCTTGTTTGATCTGTCCAAGGACATCGGCGAGCAACACAACGTTGCGGACCAACACCCCGACGTCGTCAAACGGCTACAGGCGTTAGGCGACAAAATGCGCGACGAGCTTGGCGACGAGAACCGCCCCGGCAAAGGGCAGCGTCCCGCCGGCAAACTGTGAGCATCCGTCCCTGGAATCGCGAACCCGGCATCTCTCAAGAAGGAAACCCGAAGCGTAAGCGAGGGATCCGAATCGCGAACCCGGGTTCCGGGAAGTGTGGGATTCCGCGGATCGACCTGGAAACGTACGCGCCCCCGCTAAGCGGCTCATGAAAAACGCCTGTTCCGGCAATCGACTGGAAACGGCCGGGCGAGGCCGACTAAAATGAAGAGGACGAGTTGGCGTTTCGCTTGCGAGCGCCCACGTCGTCTCTCTACACAACAACTGCACAACACCACGCATCGCCCCGGCACCGAGTCGGACAAGCGATGAGGGGTTGTGCCGCCCCGCCCTCCCACTTCCCTGCCCGACATGCGAATGACTCCCGATTGCGCACTCTCCGCGCGCTGCGGTCTCCCCTGGTCGCCGACTATCTTCTCGTGGATGGTGCGACCGCTCGTGGCGTTGCTGGCTTTCGCCGTTCCGATCACGGCGCGCGCCGAGGTGGACTTTAATCGCGACGTGCGGCCGATCCTGTCGAACAACTGCCTGCTTTGTCACGGCCCGGACGCGACCGACCGCGAAGCCGGTCTGCGATTGGATGAGAAGGACAGCGCAACGCGGGAGTTGGACTCGGGCAAAACGGCCGTTGTGGCCGGCAAGCCGGACGAAAGCGAGCTCTTGGCCCGCATCACCAGCCAGGACGAGTCCGAGCGTATGCCACCCGCCGACCACGGGCCCGCGCTCTCGGCAAAGGATGCGGCGACACTTCGCACTTGGATCGCCGAAGGCGCCAAGTTCTCGGCTCACTGGTCCTACATCAAGCCACGCCGTCCCGAACCGCCAGCGGTTCCCGTAGACCAACCCGAGCTCGCGAGTTGGCCCCGCAATCCGATCGACCACTTTACGCTGCGACAGATGCTCGCCCACGGACTGAAGCCATCTCCCGAGGCGGATCGACGCGCACTGGCTCGCCGCGTCTTTTTGGATTTGACCGGCGTGCCGCCAACCTGGGATGAGGTGCAAGCGTTCGTCGATAGCCAGGACCCGCAGGCCTACGAGAAGCTAGTCGATGACTTGCTGCGCCGCCCGACCTTTGGGGAGCACTGGGCGCGGAAGTGGCTCGACCTGGCCCGCTACGCGGACAGCGCAGGCTACGCGGACGATCCGGCACGCACGATTTGGGCCTATCGAGACTGGGTCATTCGCGCAATGAATGACAATCTGCCGTTCGATCAATTCACGATTGAGCAGCTGGCCGGGGACCTGCTCCCCAACCCGTCCAACTCGCAGCTGATCGCCACTGCCTTTCATCGCAACACGCTGACCAACAACGAAGGCGGCACGCAGGACGAAGAGTTCCGCAACGTCGCGATCGTCGACCGCGTGAACACCACCATGGCCGTCTGGATGGGCACCACCATGGCGTGTGCCCAATGCCATTCGCACAAATACGACCCCATTTCGCAAGAAGAATACTTCCGCTTCTTCGCCATCCTCAACAACACACAAGATGCCGACAAGCGTGACGAGTCTCCGCTTCTGCAGTTGTTCACCGACGAGCAGGAGTTGCAGAAACAAGAGCTGGAACAGCAAATTGAGACTTGGCGGACGCAGTTGGCGACGCCGACACCGGAGCTAGCCAAGTCCCAGCAACAGTGGGAGCTGCGTTTGCAAAAGGCGCCAGCGTGGCGTCACTTGCCCCCCGCCGCCGTGACCCGTCAGAGCGGCAAACCGGCAAAGATCGAGGCGGGGGACGTGCTGATCTCGGAGCCGGAAAAGCAGGACACCTACACGCTCGAGGCGCAGCTTGGCGAAGCCGATGCCCCGCAGCAATTGACGGCGCTGCAGTTGGAGACCGTTCCCGACGCGTCGTTGCCGGGCGGCGGAGCAGGCTTGGCGGGCGGGAACTTTGTCATCACTTCTGTCAAGGCACAACTGGCGCCTCCCGGATCGGCGGCGCCGGCCGCTCGCTTTGTCCGCGTCACCAACAACGGCAAGTCTCAGATTTTGTCGCTCGCCGAAGTGCAAGTGTTTCGCGGCGGCGACAACATCGCCACGAACGGCAAGGCCACTCAGCATTCAACCGCCTATGCCGGCCCGCCCGAGTTTGCGATCGACGGAAACACGGATGGCAATTTCGAAAAGAAGTCCGTGACGCACACCGAGACCGTCGACGACCCCTGGTGGGAGCTCGATCTGCAGGCAACGCAGTCCATCGACCGCGTGGTGATTTGGAATCGCACTGACAACAAGCTGCACACGCGTCTGAACAACTTCACTTTGGAACTGCTCGACGAGCAGCGGGAAGTTGTCTGGAGCCAAAACGTAAAAGAGGCTCCGAACCCATCCTTGGAGCTGTCTCCGAGCAATGTGCGAGAGCTGCCGTTCCGCGCCGCGATGGCGGATTATGCTCAAAGCGGATTCGAGGCAGCGGACGTGCTGCAGGGCAAAACCGGGGCCAACGATGGCTGGGCCGTGGGCGGTCAAGTGCAGGAGCCGCATCGGCTCACGCTCGTATTTCGTCAACGCCACGAGTGGGCGCCAGGCTCGACGCTGCGCTTGGTGGTGCAACAGAACTCTCCGCATGAGTCGCATCTGCTCGGGCGGTTCCGGCTGCATGTGACGGATGACCAAGCGGCGGTGGACCGCGCCGGATTGCCCCAAGACCAGTTGGCAATCTTGGACAAGGCGACGGATCAGCGTGCCGACGAAGAAGCAGCATCGCTGGCGACGTACTACCGCGAGCAACAGGCGCCCGAGCTGAAGGAGGCGCGCGAGTCGCTGGCCAAAGCCGAACGGCAATTGGAGGGAATGAAGCCCGCCACCTCCGTGCCGATTCTGCGCGAGCTATCCGGCAACCGGCGCCAGACATTTTTTCAGTACCGCGGCAACTATCTCGACAAGGGCCCCGAAGTGACTGTCGGCTTGCCACAGGCATTCCCCGGCCCCCGCGACGCGTCCGCTCCGATCGACCGGCTGGCGCTGGCCAAGTGGCTGGTCAGTCCCGACAATCCACTCACGCCGCGCGTGTTGGCCAACCGCTATTGGGAGTCGATCTTCGGCAGCGGCATTGTGACGACGAGCGAAGAATTCGGCTCGCAGGGAGAGCCACCCACGCATCCCGAGTTGCTGGACTGGCTCGCGACCGAGTTGCATCGCAACGGTTGGGACCGCAAGGCGCTGCTGAAAACCATGGTCACTTCGGCCACCTATCGCCAGTCCTCCTCGGTGGACGCAGAGCGTGCGTCGCTGGATGCGGACAATCGTTGGTTGTCGCGCGGCCCGCGCGTGCGGCTGACAGCGGAGATGGTTCGGGACCAAGCATTGTTCGTCAGCGGTTTGCTAAGCGACAAGATGTACGGTCCGCCGGTTCGTCCGCCCCAGCCGAGCCTGGGGTTGTCGGCCGCCTTCGGCAGCTCGACGGACTGGCGCACCAGCGAGGGCCCTGATCGGTATCGCCGCGGCATTTACACGACGTGGCGTCGCAGCAATCCCTACCCTTCAATGGCGACGTTCGATGCGCCGAATCGCGAAGTCTGCACTGTGCGGCGCAACCGGACGAATACGCCGCTGCAATCGCTGGTGACCTTGAACGATCCGGTCTACGTCGAGGCGGCGCAGTCGCTGGCGCGGTTCGCTCTGCAGGCGCCGGGCGCGGAAGAGCGACTCGCGTTGGCCTTCCGCCGTTGCTTGTTGCGCGAGCCTCGCGAGGACGAGCTCGCCCTGTTGGTCTCGTTGTTCGGCGACTCGCGCGCGAGTCTCGAAGCCAAGCCTGCGGAGGCGATGAAGCTGGCCACCGATCCGATCGGCAAGCTGCCCGACGGCATGGATAGCTTGGACGCGGCCGCAATGACCGTGGTCTGCAATGTGCTGCTGAATCTGGATGAGATGTTCCTGAAACGCTGAGCCGAATGGCAGGCGACGCTGAGCCAATGGCAGGCGCCGCTGAGCCAATGGCAGGCGCCGCCATACGCTCCACCTCCACCGCACTTCCCCGGCGGATCATTCAAAGAGAAGCCATGAATCCTCAACTGCCTCGCCTATCGCACTTGGAACACGCCACTCGGCGCCATTTTCTGTCGGCGTCGGGCGTCGGCCTTGGCGCCATGGCCCTGTCATCGTTAAGCGCCGGCCACGCGGACGCTGCGGAGGCGATTCGAATCGACCCCACCAGCCCGTTGGCGATCCGGGAGCCGCACTTTGCGGCCAAGGCGAAACGAGTGATCTATCTGCACCTGACGGGATCGCCGCCCAATCTGGATATCTACGATTACAAGCCGGAGCTGGTGAAGCGCGACGGCCAGAACTGCCCGGACGAGTTTCTCGCCGGCCGGACCTTCGCCTTCACTTCCGGAGTGCCCAAGCTGATGGGCACGCCACGCAAGTTCGCGCAACATGGCGAAGGCGGCACCTGGCTCTCCGACGCGGTGCCGAACTTTCACGACAAGGAGGTCGTCGACGAGATGTGCTTCGTGCACTCGATGACGACCAATCAGTTCAACCACGCCCCCGCCGAGCTGCTGATCTATACGGGCTCGCCGCGGTCCGGCCGGCCATCGATGGGGGCTTGGGCCACGTACGGCTTGGGCTCCGAGAATCAGGATTTGCCGGGCTTCGTGGTGCTGATCAGCAGCGGCGTGCAGCCCAACGGCGGCGCCAACTCGTTCGGCAGCGGCTTCCTGCCGTCGGTGTTTCAAGGTGTTCAGTGCCGTTCCAAAGGCGATCCGGTGTTGTACGCCTCCGATCCGCAAGGCATGGACCGAGCGCTGCGCCGCCGCTCGCTCGATGCCCTCAAGGGACTCAATCAACTGCAAGCCGAGGAGCTCGGGCACCCCGAAACGGTGACTCGCATCGCCCAGTATGAGCTGGCGTATCGCATGCAGGCCTCGGTTCCCGAAGTGATGGATATCACGCGCGAGACGCAGCAAACGCTGGACAGCTACGGGGCCAAGCCCGGCGACTCCAGCTTCGCCAACAACTGCCTGCTCGCTCGCCGGTTGGTCGAACAAGGCGTGCGGTACGTGCAACTGTTCGACTGGGGTTGGGACTTCCACGGCACTGGCGAAGGCACCGGCCTGACATCCGGCTTGACCAACAAGTGGGCCGTCACCGACAAGCCGATCGCCGCGCTGATCAAAGACTTGAAGCGGCGCGGTCTGCTCAAAGACACGCTCATCGTGTGTGGTGGCGAGTTCGGCCGAACGCCGTTCCGCGAGGGGCGGACAGCCGGCAGCAAGGTGCTCGGACGTGACCACTATCCGGACTGCTTCACGATGTGGATGGCGGGCGGAGGCGTCAAAGGCGGCTTCAACTATGGCCAGACCGACGAGCTCGGATTCAAGGTCAGCGAGAACGAGGTGACTATCCACGATCTGCAAGCGACCATCATGCATCTGTTGGGATTCAACCATGAGCGGCTGACGTTCCGCTTCCAAGGGCGGGACTATCGGCTGACCGACGTGCACGGAAAGGTCGTGGACGCGCTGATCGCCTAACCCGGCCCAGTTGATGTCTCGGGCGAACTCTCCCCGGGCAGGATGTCTCACGGAGACACGGAGACACGGAGGATTTCCGATCCCGGCGTCTTTCGGATTTCACATCGACCTGGCGAATCCAACTCCGTGTCTTTGTGTCTCCGTGAGAGAAAATGAAGTGTGGAGCCGCTTAAACCATTCGCCGCGACAGCTGACTTCGGCCCCGCGATGAACTCGCCCAAGGGCAGGATGTCTCACAGAGACACGGAGACACGGAGGATTTCTGATCCCGGCGTCTTTCGGATTTCACATCGACCTGGCGAATCCAACTCCGTGTCTTTGTGCCTCCGTGAGAGAAAATGAAGTGTGGAGCCGCTTAAACCATTCGCCGCGCAGCTGACTTCGGCCCCGCGCTGACCTCTCCCCTGGGCAGGAATGTCTCACAGAGACACGGAGACACGGAGGATTTCTAATCCCGGCGTCTTTCGGATGTCACATCGACTTGGCGAATCCAACTCCGTGTCTTTGTGTCTCCGTGAGAGAAAATGAAGTGCGCAGCCGCTGAACTATTCGCCGCGACAG
>JAGQPF010000454.1 GCA_020426845.1 Planctomycetales bacterium | reverse complement strand
TTACGCGCCAAGCGGGCTTCGGCCGGCGCAACGGGGTTGCGCAGTTCGGCACGGGCGAGGTCGCCCATGCTACGCGCGAAGCGTGCTTCGGCCGGCACGGGGTTGCGCAGTCCTGCACGGGCGAGGGGGCTCATGCTACGCGAGAAGCGTGCCTCGGCCGGCGCAACGGGGTTGCGCGGTACTTCACGGGTGAGGGCGCCCATGCTACGCGAGAAGCGTGCCTCGGCCGGCACGGGGTTGCGCAGTTCTGCACGGGCGAGGGCGCCCATGCTACGCGCGAAGCGTGCCTCGGCCGGCGCAACGGGGTTGCGCAGTTCTGCACGGGCGAGGACGCCCATGCTACGCGCGAAGCGCGCCGTAATGTGCAGAATCGCCCAGCAACATCGGGCGACCGGCAGCGCCTGACGGCGACCGACAGCGCCTGATAGCTTGAAGAATCCCAACGGGCGAACGGAAGCAAGGACGTCCGCGTTCGCAGCACAGGTTGCCAACGGTGATGGTCGTTTCGACTGCGGGGTGCCGGCTGGCAGCCCGCACTACGACGGGGGAAACCCTTCCACGGTCTCGGCCAAGATCTCACGCAGTGCGGTGCGGTCAGCGTCGCTGAGGTGAGGCGTGGCCGCGGGATCGCCGAGCGCTGCCGAGAGGCGCGAGAGCACCTCCTCCATCACGGGAGCGGGCAGGCTCTTGAACGAACTGGAGTGAATCATGTAGCTGCAGGGATATTTGAAGAGCCGGGTTTGGAGATCAAAATCTCGCAACGATCGGCCCTTCGAGTCGCGGGCGGCGTCGCGGGCAAAACGCTCGCGGAATGCCGCGTCACCCTCGACGGGAGAAGTCAGCTTGAACTCCTCGGAGAACAACAGGTAGCTCACCAAGTCCTCGGCGACCGACGAAATGCGGCGTTTGGCCGACTCGCTGCGGTAATCGTCGGGCCGCTCCAACGCCTTGTTCATGACCTCGTCGGAATGGATCGCCTTGCGGGTCTCGAAACCCGCGCGAGTGATCCAATTGTGCATTTGGGTTTGATGCGTCAGCACCATCAGGGCAACGATGTCGCTCTTGGGCGTCAGATAGGGCCGCACATCAAACAGGTCCGACAAATCGGAGCGGTTGGCGCCACGCTCGCGATCGATGTTCTCGGGGCGCCGGCGATCGGTGGAGATCACGTTCGCCATGTGCCGCATCTCACCGTGATTGCCGGTGAGGTACCAGCCACCCCAACGATCCTTGAACGGGGAGGAATGGTCGTTGGTGAACGTGCCGGCGCCGAACCAGGGCCGCCCCGCGGCGTCGGCGTACACGGATCGCACCAACAGGCCCGGCACCGATTTCGTGCGCGAAGTGGCATGGCAGGAAAGACAATGGCCACGGTCGCGCACCAGCTGCGGCGTGTCCTCGCGTTGGTCCAACGTATAAAAGACCACACCCTGCTGGTCATCGACGGCGCTCACCTCCAGCACATCGCCGTCCTGGACCCAGCCCACATAGGCGTCGTCGTTGTAGTAAAGCGCTCTCGGCTTATGAGGCGAGATTTTGCGAAGCTGCAAGCTGGTCTGCGAAAACACGAGCGTCTGGGAGGAGGCGTCGATGTCCAAGGCGGCGAGCAACGCCCTCAGATAGCCATGCTCCTCGTCGCGCTCCAGGCTGGCCTTGCCCTGCTCGAGCTGCTCCTTGAGGCGGGCGACGCGATCGTGCGTCGGCGCGGTTGAGTAGGAGATGGGGGGCCGGTCAAAATCGTCCTGAGCCGCCACGAGAGAACCGGCGGCAATCGCCGCTCCACACACAATCCAACGCAGTCCGCGCAACATAATTCACCTCCTCGTCAACTACTGCCTCCATTGTAACTGGAGAAAACTGTCGCCGCAGTCCGACCGGGTGGCTGCGACAAATCGCCTCAAGTCGGCTTTGCGTCGTTGCGGCTTGGCGTGAGCCCCCCCCTCTGCCGGCATCGGCAAGCGATCCTGGCGAGGAACGAGTCTCACGCAAAGACACAAAGACGCAGAGAGATCCCGATTCCCAGGCCTGGCGCACATTCCCTCATTTCTGTCCTTTGCGCCTTGGCGGCTTTGCGTGAGCCCTTCAACGTGAGCCCTTCGACGTGAGCCCTACAGCGTGAGCCGTTCTGCGGGCCCGCCCTAGCCCACGCCGGCAAAGGCTCCCGGCAAGGAAGGATTTCGCGCGTCAGCCAGCGTGGCGGCCGAGTCCGTTGATGCGTGCATGAACGTCGTTCAGCACCCAGTGGAACAAGCAGAGGTGGATGCTTTCCACCATGCCCATGTCGTCCAATGCGACATGCAATCCGTCTTGCTGAATCTGCTTGAGTTGTCCGC
>JAGQPF010000049.1 GCA_020426845.1 Planctomycetales bacterium | reverse complement strand
GGCGGCCATGCCGAAAGGGTCACGCAAAGTCGCAAAGACGCAAAGAGGTTTAGAGTTGATGGGAGAGAGAAAGACCCAGAAAAATCGACTCGCTGGATCAGTGATTCACCGATTCTTTGCGTCTTCGCGCCTTTGCGTGAGATGGTTTCTCGACAGCAACGATTGCCGAACTAGGCTGACGGCGGCCATGCCGAAAAGGTCACGCAAAGTCGCAAAGACGCCAAGAGCTGTAGAGTCCATGGACGAGTGCAGGACGCAGCGAAAACCACTCGTTGGATCAGTGGTCCATCGTCTTCTTTGCGTCTTCGCGCCTTTGCGTGAGACGGTTGCTCAAGACACGTCTGTGGCGCAAACCTGTCAGGGCGCCAGCAGCAGCCGGCTTGGCGCCTCCAGATAGCCGATGACTTCGTTCAGGAATCGCGCAGCGGCGCCGCCGTCCACGAGACGATGGTCATACGACAAGCTGAGCGGCATCATCAGGCGAACCGCGACTTCATCATTGACGACGACTGGCATCTTGCGAGCTCGGCCGGCCAACAGGATCGCAACTTCCGGCACATTCACGATCGGCGTCGAATAGGTGCCGCCGATGGCGCCCAGGTTGCTGATCGTGAAGGTGGAGCCCTTCAGGGAGACGTTGGAAAAACGTCCTTCACGAACCGCCTTGGCGATCTCGGCGAGCTCATGCGTGATCTCGGAGATTGACTTCGAGTCAGCCTTCGTCAACACCGGCACGACCAATCCAGCCTCGGTGTCGACCGCCACGCCGACATTCACGTACTGTTTGTAGATGACCTGATTGGCCTCAACGTCGATCGATGCATTGATGGCGGGATGATCGCGCAGCGACATCGCGACCGCCTTGATCAGAAACGGCATCGATGTCAACTTCACGCCTTTGTTGGCATAGTCCGCTTTGCTGGACTGCCGCATTCGCTCGAGTTCCGTGACGTCCGCGTCGTCGAAGTTGGTGACCCGCGGCACCGTGGACCAGGACTTGTGCATCTGTTGCGCAATGAACCGGCGAGTCGACGAAAGCGGCTCGACGCGGACCCGACCGTAGTCATCGCGCTGGCTGCCCGTCTCCACCAGATCGACCGAGTGCGATGCTGCGGCGCGAACGGCAGACAGCAGGTCCTCGCGCGTGATGCGGCCGTCCTTGCCGGTGCCCTCGACGTGACTCAAATCGATGCCCATTGCCGCAGCCTCGCGGCGAATGGCCGGACCGGCCGCAATCATGCGGCCCCCGGCGGTGGCGGGAGCGGGCGCCGGAGCAGGGCGGGGCGCCGGAGCAGGCTGAGGAGCAGGCGTTGGCTGAGGAGCGACTGGCGTTGGCTCAACCTGCGCTTGCGGGGCAGGCTTGGGCTCAGGCGCCGGTTTGGGCACCGGTTTGGGCACCGGTGCAGGCTCCGCCGCCGCCGGAGGCGCACTCGGTTCGGCGCTCGGCGCCGACGCGCCGGCCGAGGCCTCAATCACCATCAGCAGATCGCCGACCGCCACGACGTCGCCTGCCGCGGCAGCGATTCGAGCCACGATGCCCGACTGCGGACTGGTCACGTCGAGACTCGCCTTGCCGGCGGTCACCTTGGTCAGCACATCGCCTTCCTGGACCGCGTCGCCCTCTTTGACGAACACCTCATCGATGGTGGTTGCCTCATCGTCTTCGGTGACTTGGGGCAGCTTGACTTCGATCTGCATCTCGAATCCTGTCACATTTAAGCGTTCGTTGCGGTTGTCTGCTCGAGCTCGCTCCTGGCCATCCGGGCCGCGGCGCCCGTGGCCGAAGACCAAGGTCAAGCGAACAGCGGGTCGGTCTTCTCGGGGTCAACTCCCAAGTCCACAATCGCCTGCTGCACTAGCTCTGGCTTGATCTTGCCCTGGGCCGACAAACGGTACAGCGCCGCGATCACCACGCACTCGGCGTCCACTTCGAAGTGGCGCCGCAGCGTGGGCCGAGTCTCACTGCGTCCCATGCCATCGGTTCCCAGCACAAAATAATCGCCGGGGATCCAGGGCTGCAGCTGCTCGGGCACGGCCCGCACATAGTCCGACGCGGCGATGAACGGCCCCTCGGCGTCGCCTAGCTGACGCTCCAGGAATGACTTCTTCGGCGGAGCAGTCGGGTGCAACATGTTCCAGCGTCGGCAGGTGTGAGCCTCCCGCCGCAGCTGGTTGTAGCTCGTGACGCTCCAGACATCGCTCGACACGTCGTACTTCTCGGCCAGGATCTCCTGGGCTTTGAGGACCGACCGCAAGATGGCGCCGCTGCCGAACAACTGCACACGATGCTTGCCGCCCTCGGTTGAGCCGAAGCGGTAGATGCCTCCCACAATGCCCTCTTCCGTCACGTGCTCGGGCATCGCCGGATGGGCATAGTTCTCGTTCTCGACGGTCACGTAGTAGATCGCCGTGTCGCCTTCTTCGTACAACTTGCGCATGCCATCGAGCACGATCACGGCGGTCTCATAGGCAAAGGCCGGGTCGTAGGCGCGGACGGTCGGGAAGGCAATTGCGTTCAGAATGCTGTGGCCGTCCTGATGCTGCAGCCCCTCGCCGTTCAGTGTCGTGCGACCCGCGGTGCCGCCGATCATGAAGCCCTTGGCTCGCATGTCGGCCGCCGCCCAAACCAAGTCCCCGATCCGCTGGAAGCCGAACATCGAGTAGTAGATGAAGAACGGAATCATGTTGATGCCGTGCTCCGAGTAGGACACGCCCGCGGCGATGAACGACGACATCGAGCCGGCCTCGGTGATGCCTTCCTCGAGTATCTGGCCGTCCTGAGCTTCTTTGTAGTAGAGCGCGATGTGCGAGTCGACCGGCTCGTACAACTGCCCTGCGTGGGCGTAAATGCCGATCTGGCGGAACATGCCTTCCATGCCGAAGGTCCGCGACTCGTCGGGCACAATCGGCACGACATACTTGCCAATTTGCTTGTCTCGCACCAGCTCCTGCAACAGCAGCACGAAGCCCATGGTGGTCGAGATCTCCTTGTCGCCGCTGCCCTTGAGGAAGCTGGCGAAGTCCGCAATCCGCGGCACCTCCATTTTCGGGTGTGACGTCGGCCGGCTCGGCAGCGGGCCGCCGAGCGCCTTGCGACGCTCTTTCAAGTAGCGAATCTCGTGGCTATCCTCGGCGGGCCGATAGAACGGCGCCTTGACCACATCCTCGTCGGAGATCGGAATGCCGAATCGGGTGCGGAACTCCAGCAGCTCCTCGGCATTCAGCTTCTTCTGGTTGTGAGCGATGTTGCGGCCTTCGCCCGCCTCGCCGAGGCCGTAACCCTTGATCGTCTTGGCGAGAATCACGGACGGCTTGCCCTTGCAGTCCATCGCCGCCTTGTACGCCGCAAACACCTTCTCGGGGTCGTGCCCGCCACGACGCATCGTCATCAGCTTTTCGTCCGAGTAGTTCTCGACCAGCTTGAGCAACTCGGGATACTTGCCAAAGAAGTGCTTGCGGATGTAGCTGCCCGGGACGTTGGTGTACTTCTGGTACTCGCCGTCGACGGCCTCCTCCATGCGCCGCACCAGCAAGCCCGTCTCGTCCGCCTCGAGCAAGCTGTCCCAGTCGTCACCCCAGATCACCTTGATGACGTTCCAGCCTGCGCCGCGGAACAGCGCCTCGAGCTCCTGGATGATCTTGCCGTTGCCGCGCACCGGACCGTCCAGTCGCTGCAGATTGCAGTTGATCACGAAGCAGAGGTTTTCCAGCTTCTCGCGCGACGCCAGCGTGATCGCGCCCAGCGTCTCCGGCTCGTCGCACTCACCGTCGCCGAGGTACGCCCAGACGCGCTGGTTGCTCGTGTCCTTGATGCCGCGGTCGCGGAGGTACTCGTTGAAGCGAGCTTGATAGATCGCCATGATCGGCGCCAAGCCCATCGAAACCGTCGGGAACTGCCAGAAGTCCGGCATCAGCCAAGGATGGGGGTAGGAGGACAACCCCGGATGGTCCTGCAGCTCGCGACGAAAGTTGTTCAGGTGATCCTCGGACAGTCGCCCCTCCATGAACGCCCGCGAGTACATGCCGGGCGAGGCGTGGCCCTGAAAGTAGACTTGATCGCCGTCGTACCCACTCTCGCCGCGGCCCCGAAGAACGTGGTTGAAGGCGACCTCGTAAAGCGTCGCCGCCGACGCATAGGTCGAAATATGACCGCCCACTCCCTCGTATCGATGGTTGGCACGGGTCACCATGGCCATCGCGTTCCAGCGGACGAAGCTCTTAATCCGCCGCTCCAGCATCCGATTGCCCGGATAGGGCGGCGTATGGCTGCGGGGAATCGTGTTGATGTAGGGAGTATTCGAGGCGCTGGGAATCTCGACACCGGCCTTGCGGGCCTGATTCTCCAACACCGACAGCAGATAGCGGGCTCGCTCGGGTCCCTTCGAGGCCAGCACATACTCCAACGAATCGAGCCACTCTCGGGTCTCGGCCGGATCCTGGTCGGTGGTCTGCGATACGTACGGCTCGGCTGCGGAAGCGGCTTGCGTTTCTGCCATGGGGACCTTTCCGTTGATTCAAGTCCGACATTAGCAGGAGTAATGTCGGACTGGGCTATTTACGCAATCTCTGTTGTTTCTCGAGCCTCCATTGTTCCGTACGGAGGGCTCGTCGACAAGGCCAAATGGCCATCGCCGGCACAGGGGCAAATCGACCGTAAACCACTATGGCTGAATACCTTAGGCGCCAGGCAACTCCAGCCGAACTCGCTCGCCGGGCAAAACCAGATGCAGCGTGCACTCGGGGTGCTCGGCCGTCCACTGCGCCTCAATGGCCCGACGAATCTCGTCGTTCGAGTAACGGCAGGAAAAATGCCCCAGCACGAGCGCGGCGCCGCGATAGCCCCGCACCATCTCCAACACGTCATCCAATGAACTGTGCAGATTGTAGCGAGCGGAGTTCGGCGCCAGCTCGTCAGCGGTCAGAAAGGTCGCTTCATGAATCAACACCTCTGCGTCGTGGTACCGCTGGTCCCAGTCGACGGGCGTGTCACCCGAATACGCCAGTGTGGTGCGCACTTGCGGCTCGGTCACCGCGTCGCTGCCGCGATCTTTTCGCAAGCGGGCGATCTCCTCACCGGGTAACCCACGGAATTCGGGACGCAACTTGTGGCTGACTTCTTCCAGAAAATAGCTGAGGCTCTTCACATCGACGCCATTGGTGCGAACGTGGCGGTTCTCAACCGCTCGCACCACGCGATTGCCGCCAACCGGAACGGCGTCGCCATTCGAAAGCGGCCGCCATTGGCAACGCTCCAAGTGCGGGTCGAAGCGAGCCAGGAAGTCTTCCAGCGCGGGAAAGGAGCCGCAGTCGCGCGGATAGTAGATGGCCAGGTCGGGCCGGGAATTCAGCTGCAAGAACTGGGGCAGCCCATTGAGGTGGTCGCGGTCGGCGTGCGACAGAAAGATGTGCCGCACCCGCCCCGCCTTCTGCAACAAGCCGGCGGCGCAGCCATCTCCACAATCGAACAACAGCCCGTACTGCTCGACGAAATACCAAGTCGAAAACAACGCCGTTGAATAGCCGGTAATCGACAAAGCAGTCATCGAACGGGGCGCTACTTCTTTTTCTTGGGCTTGTAGATCTCGGTGGCCGTGCCGAAGAACACCTCGCCGGCGTTCATCACGGTCTCACTGAGCGTGGGGTGCGGATGCACCGACTCGGTGATGTCACGAACTTGACACCGCATCTCGATCGCCAGCACAGCCTCCGCGATCAGCTCGCCGGCGCCGGGCCCGACAATGCCGCAGCCGAGCACCACTTCGGTCTCGGGGTCCACCAGCCACTTGGTGAGACCATCCGTGCGGCCCAACGCCTGAGCGCGTCCGCTGCAGACCCAGGGATAGCTGGCAACCTCATAGGCGATCCCCTGAGCCTTCGCCTCCATTTCGGTGAGGCCGGCCCAGGCGATCTCGGGGTCGGTGAACACAACGGCCGGTATCGCCGCTTTGTCGAAGGCCACGCCATGTCCCAGCACTGCCTCAACGGCCGTGCGCGCCTCATGCGAAGCCTTGTGCGCCAGCATCGGCTCGCCTCGGACGTCGCCAATGGCGAAGATGCTTGGCTCGGCCGTGCGCATCTGGCCATCGGTCTGGATAAAGCCCCGCTTGTCGAGCTGGATGCGGGTGGACTCCAACCCGAGGCCCTGGCTATTGGGACGCCGTCCGACCGACACCAGCACGCGATCGAAGCGTTCGACGCCGTACTTGCCGGGCCCCTGAAACTCCGCCTGAATCTGATCGCCGATCGTCGCCAGCGATCCGACCTCGGTGTTCAGGTAGATCCGATCCTCGAACAGCGTCTTCAGCCGCTTGGCCAGCGGCGCCACCAGATCTTGGTCGGCCGTCGGCAACAGTCGGTCGGCCATCTCCACCACGGACACTTTTGTGCCGAGTCCGGCGTAGACGGTTCCCATCTCGAGCCCGATGTAGCCGCCGCCAATGACCAGCATGCTTTCGGGGATGTCCTCAAGCTCGAGCGCGCCAGTGGAGTCCATCACCCGGGGCGAGCCGATGTCGAAGTGACGAATCATCGCCGGCGTCGAGCCGGTGGCGATGATCAAATCGTCGAAGGTCAACAAGCGATCCTCGGGGATCGAAGCGTCGTCACCCTCGAGCTTCAAGGCGCCGGCGCCCTGCAGCACGCCACGAGCGCGAATGACATTGACCTTGCGAGCTTTGGCCAGATTCTTCAGGCCGCCCGACAGCGTCTTGATGACGTTCTCTTTGCCGGCGCGGATCTTGTCGATTTCGAACTGTGGCCGGCCAAAGCTGACGCCCCAGCCGGCTTCGAGCTCCTCGACCTCCGACACGACTCGCGCCACATGCAGCAGGGCCTTGGAGGGAATGCAGCCACGCAACAGACAGGTGCCGCCCAAGCGTGGCTCCGCCTCCACCAGCGTGACTTGCTTTCCCTCATCGGCGGCGTAAAACGCGGCGGCATAACCGCCCGGTCCGCCGCCCAGCACGACCAATTCCGCATGCATGTTCAATCTCGCAATGTTCTGGTTAGATCGGGGCGGCGCCGATGGAAGGAAGCGGCCCTCGTTCCTAAAAAGTAAGGCGACCAACGCCAGTGCGTCCGTCGCCTTCTTTGTTGTGGCATACGCCAATTGGATGAGCGTCGCCGATTGTCGTTAACGCGACAGGAACTCGACCACGGTGTTCACGTCCACCGGCAGGCTGATGTCCGAGGGGCCGGGGTTGCCCTGGACCGTGGCCCGCAGCGTCTCGTAGTCGAAGCTGACCCAGTCCATCGGCTCGCCGCCTTCGGAGGCGACTCGCTTGTACAGTTGCTGCAGGTTCGTGCGGGGACGGATGGTGACCACATCGCCCGGACGCAGCAGATACGAGGGCGACGTGACCTTCACGCCGTTGACCATAAAGTGGCCGTGCACGATGCCCTGCCGAGCTTGCGGGCGGGTAGCGGTGAAGCCCGCGCGACGAACCACGTTGTCCAGACGTCGCTCGCACATCAGCAGCAGCAATTCGCCGGTGTTGCCGGCCTTGGCCGACACTTTCGAGAAGTAACGCCGCAATTGGCGCTCACCAAGCCCGTAATAATGCTTGATCTTCTGCTTCTCCATCAACGCCATGCCGTAGTTGGTCGGCCGTCGGCCACGCACGTGCATGCCCGGAGGCGTGTTGCGGCGGTCCCAAGCGCGAGCCGCGCCGCCATTCTCATACACCAAGGCGCCTAGTCGCCGGTTGATTCTTGCCTTTGGTCCGGTGTAGCGGCCCATATTGGTTCCCTATGACGGATGGACGTGAAGTGGACGGTGTGGTGATACGACCCACCAACCAGCACGCGGCCCCAGGCAAGGCCTGCACCACGGTTGGTGTGAATCGCGCAAACCGGATCAACCGGTGAAAAAATCCGTGCAAAACGAGGACGAAATCTGCCGGGAATCGTGGGCTTCGAGAATGAGGCGATCATCACCCACCGGACGCCGCCGCCCGTAAACCCTGAATTGGTCCCGGGTTGGGTCCGGAAAGGGTCGGGAATTGGGCAAATAACGACATTCTCGGGGGTGGCGACGGAGCTTCCTCTGTCTTAACCACGATCCACTGGGCGAATTTCGGCCAAGTGAAACCGCTCAATATCTACGATTGCCCCCCCGTCAACAAGGTCCATTGAGAAAATTTTGGCAGCTTTTCAAACCCTTGCGAACGCCGCGGCAATCACTCCTAGCGCCGGCCTGTCGGCAGTCGTTGACAACCCCGCCACGGAATGGGAAGTTAACGGACCTGCACCCAAGGCGCGTGTTTCCACACAACGGGAGTGGTCTCCAACATGCGACGGAACCCGGGCACCACCACGCGCCCTCCAAAAGACTCCAATCTCTGCGGGCACTCGACCGTTTGGTTGTTCCCCAGCTTTGGCGCGCTCGCTCCTCAACAACCGGGACGTGCCGGTGCGCGCTGGGAGCTGACCGTCAACGGCGCCGTTTTTCGACCCCGTGTGGTCAAATTGCAGAAGCGGTTTCTTGTTCGACTGCTCCAACGCGCCATGCAGGCGCCTCCCGAAGCGTTTGAGTCGAGCCTGTTCAAAGAGCGGATCCGCCCGTTCATCGGCGCCCCGCATCGCGGCCGAAGGCTGCACCTGGACATACAAGGCTGCACCTACCACATCCACCGCAAGTCGAAGCGCGACGGCCATTTTCGCGCCAAGGTCGTCTTCGAAACGCCCGACCTCACGTCCGAGCAAGCTGCCAACCTTTGGCTTGACGTCTCCACCATTCGCGGCCAAGCGGCCGAGCCAACGCTCGGCGGCCGCATTCAGTTGCTTTCGCCAACCGGCACATCCATCGTTTCGGACATCGATGACACGATTAAGGAGTCGGGAGTCGGTTGCCGGCGCACCCTGCTCGCCAACACGTTCCTCAACGAGTTCCGCGACGTCGATGGCATGGTCTCGCTCTATCGAGCGTGGGAGCAGCAAGGAGCGGCGTTCCACTATGTCTCGTCCAGCCCTTGGCAACTGTTTGCCCCACTGGAGCAATGGCGAGTTGGCGTGGGCTATCCCGAAGGCAGCTTCCACCTGCGCCAGTTCCGCCTGGGGCAACATGTGCTGCGACGGCTGTTGCGAATTCGCCGACAAGGCAAAGCGCGGATCATCCAGCAATTGATCCGCCAATTCCCCCAGCGCAAGTTCCTGCTGGTGGGAGACTCCAGCGAGCACGACCCGGAGATCTACGGCGCGCTGGCTCGGCGTTATCCACGACAGGTGGCCAACGTCTTCATCCGCAACGTCGATCGCAATCCGATGCTCGCCCAGCGCAGCGCCAAAGCCTTTCGCAGCTTGCCGCCGGGCAGTTGGCAAATCTTCCAGCAGGGCGGCGAACTCCCCACCTCGCTGCAGCTACCACCTGCCGACACCCTGGCGCCAACGAGGCCAGTCGCCTAACTGCGGATTTCGACGTCCGCCAATCCGGCCGGGGAGCGCCAAAGTCGCCGTAGAGCCGTGCCGAATGAGCGAACTGCAAGAACTACACCCTAAGTTCACTTGGGCGGTGGACACACCTTGCCGGCTGGGAAACAGGTCTGGGCGGTCAAGGCAATCAGCCAATCGAAGGACCGCTACGTAAACTTTCATGGCTCAGGAGCATGTGCATTCTAATCAAAACTCTCCTTCCATCTCTCGTTGTCGCTTTAGGTTCACTGCCGGCCTTAGGACAGGAAAATCTGGAAGTCGCCCTACCGAGAAAGTGCTGTCGGCTAATGGACCTAGCTACAAGTTCAGATGGCAGGTGGGTTGCGGCACTTTCGTATCCAGGTTTCGCTTGTGTCTGGGATAAGAAACACAACACGATCCAAGACCTTTCTCAAGACCGACAAACGACGGCAATTTGCATCTCCAGGGGCGAGAAGCCCATAGTTGGCATCGCGATTTCGGGGATTGATCCCAGGCGAAAGGAAGATCGCGCAACATCATGGGTTGAACTTTGGTCTCCCGAGTCCCGTCATCAATCTAAGTATCTCCGACACCAAAACGTTGTCAGGGCGCTGGCGATCTCGCACGACGGTCGCTTGATGGCCGTTCTGGAAGACAACTTCGGCCTTGTTGTCAGTGAGATAAAGACAGGGAACCGCATCGCCCAAACCCAATTTCAGGGCACAGCGACAGCGGTCGGCTTCTCAGCTCATGACACTTTCGTAGCCATCGCCGGACTTAACGACGACAAAGGATCGTTTCCTGTGCGGTGGAGGGTTACGCCGTGGAAGCAAACATCGCAAGGACTTGCAGGCCCCAAATGCCAAGTTTCGCTCCACCAGCACGCTCAAACGTGGGATAAATTCTTCACCACGGATGACGCTGGAGTCCTCGCATGGGACTGGGAAGGCAAGCTGCAATCGCAATGGCCATCTGAGCTGATAGGCGTATCACCTAGTGGAGAGCGATACGCACAGATGAAGTTGGGTGAAGTCTTGGTGAGAGACACTTCTTCTCGTCGCGTTTTAGCATCAAAAGAATTGGCCTCGGACTCGGAAATGATCGAGGGTGCTATCTTTGAATCAGAAACTTGCTTGATTGTGGGCGTCGCACCCTTTCGCTCGCTGGCGCCCTCACGATTGGTTTCGTGGACGTTTGAGAAACAAGCTGAGTGATCCACCGCGATTCGGCGCATCAGCACAACGTTACGATTCCTCTCCGTCGTCGACCTGTTCGAGGGGACCGATAGCGAGACCGTCATCCGCGTCAAGCCTCCAAGCCAAGCCAAGCCATTCGGCCCGTGTATCTCAACTCGACCGATCGCCCCATCTTCGGTTGGACCGTCAACGCTCTCATTTCAGCGTCACCGTCTGTCCGTCGCAGTTTCGGGACGGCCTGTGACAATTAATTCTCGTCGCCCGACTGCCGATCGAGCGGATCACTATCAAAAAGTTCCAGTGCCCCCAAACGGCGATTCTCAATTAGGAGATGGTCTTTAACGGCTTCAAGCGCCTCGATCGCCTTGACCTGACGCTGGTGATCCGCCCGCCATGCGAACAGTACGCCAACAAGAAGGATGACTTCGAAGATGGTTATTATTGTGATTTGAGGCCGATTGGTCACGTTAATCGTCACATTGATCTCCCCATGAGCATCGCGCGGCGGTAGCAACACGAAGACTTGTCCACACCAACTTTTCCTATCGTGCCTGAATTAGGGCGATCTGCCTTTGAAGGGGCTCAACGTAATTGAGGCGATCGAATTCGTTGGGAAACCCGATTTCTTCCTCTTGACGAATGAGCCAGTTCAAGGCCTCGATTCGTATTTCTTTCATGGACCTTTTTGACCGGTTGCTAAGCCAATCTCTAACAGAAGTCTCGTCAAAAAGCACGGATTCGGCATTCGTTTGGTGTGGGGCGTAGTAAAACTGTCCGTCGCTTCCCACGCGGCCCCATCCGTAGTAAACATAGTCGTCTGGAACTGCGAAGATGTGCGCCCGCAGGATGCAATAACACGCATCACCAAGGGTTGGGTTCATGACACTCCGGAATCGAATCGCTGGCACGCTGGAATCAAGGTGCATCAGCAGTTCCTGGCACGCAATCTCATCAAGCTCCATCAAACCATCCACTACGTTGTTTAGAAGGGCTGACTCGTCTTCGCGGGACAAGCCGGTCGTAGTGAGAGATTGGATTAATTCACGAGCACGCAAATGGGAGTAGTATGAAGTTCGTGAATTAATGAACCACAGTACGGCCGAAATCAACACGATCAGGATGATCCCCATCCCGAGGATCAGCCGGACTCTTCTATTGGGGGGAAAAACGGCCATGCCACAACGTCACGAACGATTGGTGGAAGAAGAAACACATCAGGATCTTTACGCCGAACATTCGACGTAGGCTGTCTAAAATTCTCGTCGTCTCAGCAGCGGAAGCGGAATTAGCCCTCATTGGGCCGTAGATTCCCAACGCCATTTGAGCTTGCCCGTGCCAGCATCAAGCACTGCGACATAGGCTTTTTCCAATGTGACACCCAAAATAGCCAATTCTCCATTCTTAAGAGAGAAAGAGACATGATGCATACTGAGTCCACCAAACGGTGAATCGCGTTGGATTTGATAGGGAACGATGCTCTTCGCCCACAGAACTTTACCTGAGTCGTCGGATGCAACGACTCCACACGCTCCATCGTAAACTGCGGCAAAATAGGAGGTGTTTCCGACTGGCAACCATCCAAACATGGACTCGCCTTGCAAGGCTCGTGCGGGAATCTGCCATTCTTTTTCTCCAACAATGACTTTCCAACTGCCCGCCTCTTCCGAGAGTGGCAAGCCGCTGACTAACAGACCGGCCCTAGAGGTGTTCCACAACGGAAGTCCTCCATGAACTTGGATCACCCTCTCAGGGATCTTAGGGATCTTGTTTGGGTCGATGTTCACGAGTCTTTTCCCTGCAATCCTTTGCCATTGCGGCGGGAGAGTGTGACCATCAAGCCGACGCTCTACTTGGCGATAGGAGAGCGGCATCTGCATCAATCCTAACGTCACAAGAAGAATCCCCGTCATTTTCGACTCCTTGATTGTCTGGTGTCTGGCCCAAACCCTTGAATGTCCCGAATTGCTGTGCCCTTTGGGTTTGGGACACCATTGAAAATAGAATGTAGGTGGAAGTTGTTGAGAAGCGGTTTTGACGTTCGGCCAATCACCGGCGGAATGGGCGCTACAATTTCCGACGAGACTAGCAAATGCCATTTCCGAACACCAGACGAGTTCCTGTTGCGCGCGGAAGTGGTGACCAGTTCAGCTTTTGCGGAGCAAAAGCTGAGTTAGAATTTCCTTAGCGCCAAGGTCCAACGCCGAGTTTCCCTTGGTGACGAATCCCGACAATGGGTCCCGCGAACTGATTCATCCCAGCGCGGATGCTCCGCGCGTGTCGCGGCTTCGCCGTGCACATCGCGACGCCCGTGACGGAATTAGGATGAAGACACCAGTGCCATTTCGAATCCCAGACGGCCGCGTAGCGGGCGTCCTCGTCGTCCCGACGCGACATACGTTACGCACCTGCGACTGCTCTTCCGAGGCAGTGCGTGCTGTGGAAGAACGAGTTCGACTTGCTGGAACTCAATCGCCTCCCCGTAGGACGGACTTCCAGTCCGTCTTTGCTACCGGGAAGGTCTCGACGGACTGGAAGTCCGTCCTACCATGCCACAACCCTTCTGGTTCTCCGCCCGTCACTATTCAGACTCAACGTACCGTCCCTGCTCCTCGCTCCAGTGGAGTCGCATCTTTTGTACTCTGGACACCAGTCCTTTCCAGACGTCATCATCCGCGAGCCGATGAATGGTGCTCATCTTCAAGAGGTCCCGCTCCAATGAGCGATAGGCTTGACTTCGAAGGCAATAGACGAGGAAAAGGTCGTCCGCTGCATGAGATTGGATGACTGATGCTACGCTTGCGAGCGGGTCGTCCGCAGGACGGAGTGGCGCCCTCCGAAGCACCTCACCTCTCTGCCCAAGCGAGCAAGCGAACACGCGCGCGCAAGTGGTCCGGCGAGTTAAGTCTAACCCCGGTGGGATAGACCACCGTCGTGTGGTGGGTCGACCCCACAGAACTCACCAAATGTATTTGGAATGGGAGATCGTCTTCTACCTGCACAACGCCATCGAAGATTGTTGACGGAGGAGGCCTCCTCGATTCCGCGGCCGGAAAGAGCAGGGGCAGCACGACCAAGATGCGGTTGGCATCGTCCTCCCATTCGGCGGACTCTGAGTAGGCAGTCAGCGTTTCGATCGCTCGGCGTTTTCCTAGCGATCGAAGAAGGTTAACACACCTCACCACTGCCACAGGGTTCGAGTCCGCCTCATAGGTGCGAGGAGATTCGGCGAGTAGCCGAAGGGCCTGCTCCTGCCTTCTCTGCTGAAGGTCCAGGCGGCACCACCAAGCAAGGCCTGCGGCAGCCGCGAGGACCACCATCAATGTCTTCAACGTGAAGGTGAATCGCATTCGCATCTAGTGCGCCTCGGCCAAGTCATGTCCGAACGAATCGGCCTGAGCTAGGAGCATCATGCTCTTGCCGGCAACCCGGTCCAGGAAGTGCTCCGCTCTCGGCCCGTTTGGCTGGTGCGCGCAAGACGAGCGGTTGAATTGGGGCACATGCCTGGATCCAGTCTTGGGGCATCGTGACCAGAGCGTGCAGTTGACGTAGAGAATAACACGAGGTTTGGGGGCAGTCCTTAACCAAAAACCAAAACCAAGCGAGGTTTGAGAGGAAGACAAAAAAGACTCGAAACCAACCCGCGTTTTCTTGCGTTTTGAAAGGCAGACAAAATCTCCAACGCGCAAGCACAAATATTCGGCGCAGACCGTCTAAAATCCTTGAATTCTCGGTTCCTCCATAGCATTGACGACGTTAACTACAAAAAATGGCGCCATTCGATGACCCCAGAAGTCATTAGAACATTTGGAAGCGAGAACCTCCGGTATCTTTTCCCGTTTGATATTTCGTCCTGCACATTGCCTCGACAAGACGCGATACAGGGCAATTTCCCTGGGCTGGACGTCCTGACGCGACATACGCCACGCACCTGCGACTGCGATTGCTCTTTCCTACGTAGGACGGACTTCCAGTCCGTCTTTGCTACCAGGAAGCTCTCGACGGACTGGAAGTCCGTCCTACCAATGCCACGACCGTTCTGGTGCGCGATTGCGCAATTTGGACCGAATTGGTCGCGTTCCCAATGGACTGGTCGTGGAGGGGTACCCAACCGCCACATCGTATGGAAGGATTTCAGTGGTAGACGAGTAAGCGGCAGCTTGCCCCGCGGAAGTGCTCTTGCTCACCGACTAGCTTCCACTTGGCCGAAGGATGTCGAACGATTGGATCCAGACATGTCCATTTCCTGGTGTCTCGAGCTTCCCCGATTTGGAGACCCCGTGCGGGTTGCCGACTGGATTGAGAAGCAATGCGCGCTGTGTGATGACGAGGTCTTCTCGCAGAGATTCGCTGCGTCTTGCCCCGTTGCGGGATTGGACGAGAACGCGTACCGGCACCGAAAACTGAATGTCGACGGAGAAACGCTTCTTGTTGGCATTCGCTTCAAAGGGGGCGACGTCTCTCGACCGTTCGTCGACTTGCTCGCCTGGACCGGTGAGCCGTGTCGGGGCTGGATTGGCGTCATCGAGAAAGCATTCGCGCCGTTCGCGCCTCGGGCAATTCGCTTTCGCTGGTCGAGAACGACTCCCCCGCCCTGGCCCGGAGAGATCGACCAGCAGGTGTTCGCAGGCCCCGCGCTCGGAGCACCGCACGCCAGCGTGGCGCCTGCCGGTGACCTGTCCTGGTTCGACGAGTTCCACCGATCATTCGAAGTTTGGCGAACGTCGAGTCCGCTTGGACAGGAGGTGTCGCCCGCTAGCCGAGGCGAATTGCAGGCGTGCCTCGACGGCGGCCACATTGTGGTTGCCCGTGAAGGCGACACGTTCTTGGGACTGGCTGCTTGCCGGTGGCAGGCGGAGCGTGCTTTCGACGGGTGGGAGATGATGGAACAGTTCGTGATCACTGAAGCCCAAGGGCGCGGCTTGGGCACTGCGCTTCAGCGTGGCCTCATGCACCTGTTGCCTCCGAGGGATCTGGTGTGGGGAACCATTCACGGCGGCAACGCCCCTTCTCGGGCAACTGCGACTCGATGTGGTCGTGAACCAGTTGAGACTTGGTGGTTCGTGCCCCTTGGCGCGCCGAATGAGCGTACCGCAAATTCGAGTCAATGAACGTTGACTCGGTGAGGGGCTGCTCGACATTCCCCGCAACATCAGTGGCGCCAGCAACAACGAATTCCTCCGCACCGAGAGGAATCTCAATACTCCAGTCGACCACGCCTTCGGTCCGGGGAGTCAACTTTGCCAAGCTGCCATTCACGGTTACTTTCGAAATTTCACCGTTGTCATGCGTAATGCCTTGGACAACCGCCCGCTGACCATTCCTGCGAATGCTGGTGATCACCGTGGCAGGCGGAAGGTCGTCAACAGGAGTAAGCAGGTCCGGAAATTCTTTGTCGTCAACTTCAGCCACTACGGACTCGTCGCCTGTCAGCGGTGGAGCGGCGACATACTTATTGCCGTCATTAAGCAAATCCTTCGCTCGAGTGCTGACGACCTTCGCGTCGCGGCCCTTGCCGAAGTGGTCGTGGATGTAAACGGGGACTCCGGGACCCTTGGGCGTCAGTCGAGGTCCGCCGCCGAGATTGAACGTGGGCCAACGGTTCACACTCTTTCGGTCGCGCACCGTCACGTTTCGAAAATGCGATTCGGCTGAACCATCAGGGCTGGTGGCGCTGATCTGAATCAGCGGCATCTGACCGCCGTAGCCAAGGTTCGAGAACGTCAGGCCGTCAACAGTGATACTGCCATGCTGCAAGCTCTGGTCGTCCAAGCCGCGGTTGAATGGCTCAGCATCAGTCGCGGCGATGTGGCTGTTGCGGTAAACGTGATTTTCGAAATAGGGGCGATAGACGCCGTAGGCCGCGTGGTCGACATGCAGATCCTCGACCAACATCGTCGGCAGCTCTGCATCATGACTGGGCGAGCTTCGAGGAGCCTTGTGCTTTGTCAGGCTTTGATTTTGGGGTAGAGGGACTTTAGTTTTCGCGCGATCACGTCAAGACCGTAGGGCGGCCCTTCCGGGCCGCCTGAAGCGCATGGCACCAACCACAGCCAACGGGCGAACCGCTGCTGGCGGCCCGGAAGGGCCGCCCTACCAAGCCTTCGTTTTGGGGTTGGAGAACTCGCGAAGTCGTGGCGAGCCACGAGGTTGGGCGGCGACCAACCCAACGTTTAGTGTTGACCACTAG
>JAGQPF010000453.1 GCA_020426845.1 Planctomycetales bacterium | reverse complement strand
TAGCCCGGGGCAAGCGCAGCGCCGCCCCGGGTGGTGTCGGCCGAGGTTTTCATTGAAGGCTGAAGGCCTTCCTCAATCGCCGCCGTAGGTGACGCCTTGGGGCGGCGTGCGTCGGGCCGGGCCCCAGGGGCACATGAAGAAGGCCTTCAGCCTTCAACATGAGGGGCGGGTCCAACCCGGGGCGGCGCTGCGCTTGCCCCGGGCTACGTTGCGATTGGCCTTCAGCCAATGTTGTGCAATGACCGGCCATTGTTGTGCAATGACCGGCCAATGACATGCAATGCACGCCATAACCTCATGGATCAACAACTCAAAATCTGCTCGATGAGTTCCGGCAACTGCGCAACGGATGGAATCACGAAGTCGGCGCCTGCGGCGATGAACTTCTGCCGAATCGCCTCGCGGCGCTGCTGCTGTTCTGACTCGTCGAGCGCGGCGAGTTGCTCGGCGGTCAGCCCCATTAGGTTCCCGGTGTCGGTGACCGCGACTGTCGGCGAGCCGGCATGGCGGCCGGCCTCGATGCCGACGGTGGTGTCGTCGACCACTAACACGGCGGACATCGGGAAGACGCCGAGCAGCTCGGCGGCGCGGAAGTTCATAAACGGCGCCGGGCGGCCCTGCCGAACGTCGTCCGAGCAGACGAGCGCATCGGGCGCGTAGCCTTGTTGCGAGGCTAGCGGAGAAACCACCTCCATCAGCGCTTGGGTATAGCCGGTCGACGAGCCGATCTTGAGGCCCCGCTGGCGGCACCATTCGATCGCATCGGGAACGCCGGGGATCACATCGGAGCCCGTGCGCAGCGCCTCGCGCTGCATGGGCAGAAAGTCATCGTACATCGACTGCACATCCGCGGCGGTTGGGCGACGCCCATGCGTTTGCTCCCAGAGCGCAGCCACTCGGGGCATCTCCGTGACCGCCTGAATGTGAGCGATCTTCGACATTCCCATCGGCTCGCGCGACTCTTCATTGGTGATCTCAACGCCGCGAGCTCGAAAGATCTCGACGAACACCTGCGCGGGCGCTCGGCTGCCAAAGTCGACGGTCGTGCCCGCCCAATCGAGCACGACGGCCTGGAGTGGTGTCCGGTTCATGTCACTTTCTCTCGCGCAGGGTAAATCAACGGGAAGTCCAGGCTCGCCACGCTCGCTCGGCGAGCCCAAACGACAACGTCATGCCGGCGCCGCCGACGCCTGTGCAAATGTAAGCGCCGGGAAATGGCGACGATTCGTGCACCGGCTCCTCGTCGGGCCCCGCGTCGCGTTTGGCATACACGCCGTGCCAAGCCTGGTCGATGGACCAGTCCGGCAGCACAAACACCTTCCGCAGCTCGCGGAGCATCAGCGCATTGATCTCCTCGCTGTCGAACGGGGTCACCCGGTCGCCATACTCATGCGAGTCGCCGAGAATCACGTGGCCTTCGTCGTCTTGCGAGGCCATCACGTGGATGCCGTGCTCATCCAGCTCGGGCGCCTCGGCAGCAATCCGCCGCCGGACTTCGCCCAACGTCGGGCAGCAGGTGAAATTCGCATAGTGCCTCAGCGTCAGGCCGCTGGCCAGATGCGTGCCGAGCCGCCAGCCGCCGGACTGGGGACGCGTCCGCAGCATCTGCAGTTTGCATCGCCGCATGCCGGACTCGGCAAAGTGATCGGGAATCAAGGTCTCAAAGTCGGCGCCGGAGCAAACCACAACGCGATCAAACACGCGGTCCGCACGCTCTCCCGCCAGTCGCAAGCGCACTTGGCAGTCGCCCCGGGGCTCGACCACCGTCACCGCGCGTCCGAACGCCAACTCCACTCCCTGCGTGCTCAGCCAGCCCGCCAAGGCTGCAGAGGCCTGTCGAGGATTGACGCCCAGCTCGAACGCGCTCCAGAGGCCGCCTCGCAATCCCTCGGCATTCGCCGCCGGCGTGCGCTGCGAAACCTCGGCCGGTGAGAGCAGCTCGCACGTGTGACCATGCTGCGGCGCCAGCTCTTCAAACTCGCGGAG
>JAGQPF010000452.1 GCA_020426845.1 Planctomycetales bacterium | reverse complement strand
TAAGCGAGGGATCGAATCGCCAAACACCGTCGACAACTAAAAAGGAAACCCGAAGCGTAAGCGAGGGATCGAATCGCCAAAATTCCTTATTTCTACAATCAACGCGTAATATGCCCCCAGCGTCCAACTCGCGCCCGCATGCCCGATCCATCCGACCAACATGAGTCGCAGCCGCGGACCTGGACCGATGACCTGGAGTCGTATCGGGCGACCGCCCGGCTTTGTTCGCCTGTCGTCGATTTGGTCTCCAAGGACCATTGGGTGTGGCGTTGGATCGCCTGGGGATTGTGGCTCTGTTCCGCGGGCCGCCTGAGTCGGCAGCGATTCCTCCGCGACTTCGCCACGACGTTGGGTCCGCTGCAAGCCTATCCCGCCCACTGGCCTCGCATCTCGCGGGCGCTGATCATCCACGAATCGCGGCACACGGTGCAATGCGAACGGCTCGGCTGGCTGGTTCCGCTCGTCGGCTGGCTAGGCAGGGCGCCACGAGCCTGGTCGGGCCTGTTGCCGATGGGCTTGGTCTATTTGCTACTGCCCCTGCCAATCTTTTTTGCATGGGGGCGAATGCGGCTAGAGCTGGACGCGGAGAATGCGAGTTGGCGAATCGGGTTGCGCGAGGGGTGGCACACCCCCGAGCGGGTGCGACAGCAGGCGATCGCCTTTGCGGACTTGGTTTCCGGGCCCGAATACCTGTGGAGTTGGCCACGAACGTGGACTCGTCGATGCTTTTCGCGTCGCGCCGAGCGTACGATCGCCGAATGTAGCAGGCTCATTCAAGGCACGCCACCGATCGGCACAACGCCTCGCGGCGAATGAGCGGGTCCGCTGGCGAACCCACATGTAGCAACTCGTGTCGCTACGTACGCGCCCGCCGCCAGCCGCCCCTCCCACCGGGCCGCTCGGGCCTTTTTGATCGCCTGCCCCCATTTCAATCCTTCCAAAAAAGTTTTTTGGAGGCATTGCGCATCCCCCTCCTTCCCGTATCACTGGTAGCAGTGAGTCTTTGAGGGCGGCCGTTTGCCGTATTCACGACGCGTCTCCACGGGTGCTCGCTCGCGATCCCCACTACGTCGATCTTTGCAGGGGCAAGCCACCACGAGAGGAGTCACGATGATCCGTTTGAGCGTCATTGCCGTTTCTTTGTTGCTGACAACAGAGGTGGTGGAACAGCGGTGGCTGAAAAACACGGGAGTTTATGTGACAGGTGAAGTCGGGTGTGAACTCGCGTCTGAGTCGGAAGGCGCCACGATCACCTTCATCGACAACCAACAACAAATCCGTCGAGCATGCATCAGCCAGGGATCGTTTTCCATGTCCGGTCTGCCGGTCGGCCGTTATGACGTGACGATCACATCGAGTCGGGGCGAGTTGTGGAAAACGAGCGTCGACGTCACCGCCAATTCGACCGAATTCTGGTTCGAGAAACGCGGCGCGATGCGGATTGCCCTGTGCCCATGACGCCGGCCCACATGAGGGCCAGCAACCGTTGAAAAACACCTGTTCCGGCAATCGAAACACTGCGTTTACATCGCCAAGACGGTTCCGATTGCCAGTTGGGTCTTTTTCAACGGGAGGGCCAGCAACCGTTGAAAAACACCTGTTCCGGCAATCGAAACACCGCGTTTACATCGCGAAGACTGTTCCGATTGCCAGTTGGGTCTTTTTCAACGGGCTGATAAACTGAAGGGGCAACTGTTTAATTCGCTCCTTGCCCCCGCCGACGCTCCCTCCTTGCGCTCCAACATCCCTGCAGCAGCGGATATTGCGATTGTCGGCGCCGGCGCCGCAGGGCTGATGGCCGGAATTTGGGCGGGCAGAACGGCCGCCAACCAAGGCCGGCGCCCGCAGATCGTACTGTTGGAGGGGTCGTCCAAACTGGGTCGGAAAATCCTCATCTCGGGTGGAGGCCGCTGCAATCTTACCCATCAAGTCGTGACGCCGGCCGATTATGCGGGCAGTTCGAGAAACGCCATCAAGAAAGTCCTGAAGCGTTTCGACGTGCCCGCCACGGTCAAGTTCTTCAACGAATTGGGAGTCCACTTTAAGACGGAAGAGACCGGCAAGCTGTTCCCAACCACCGATCGAGCTCAGACGGTGCTCAACGCGCTGGTGCGAGAGGCGCAGACGTACGCCGATATCTATCATCCCTGCCGCGTGGAGTCCATCGTCCGCTGCCAATCCACCGGCGGCTTTGAACTCCTCGGCGACTGGGGCTCTCTGCGAGCGCGCTCGGTCGTGCTGGCAACAGGCGGCAAGAGCATTCCCAAAACGGGCTCCGATGGCCACGGGTTTGAGCTAGCAAAGTCGCTTGGGCATTCGCTAACGCCTCAGTTGTTTCCCGCCCTCGTGCCGCTCACGCTGACCAAGGACCATTTCATCCGCGACTTGAGCGGCATGACGCTTGTCACGGCGCTCGAGCTGTGGGGCCCGACCGGCAAGCGGCTTGAGCGATTCGAGAACTCGACGTTGTGCACTCACTTCGGGCTCTCGGGGCCAGCGGCGCTGGATGTCAGCCGATACTACTTGGCGGCGGTCAAGGACGACCCCAATGTTTCGCTAACGATCAATTGGGCGCCTGCCTGGAACGAGAATTCACTCGGCGAACAGCTGCGGTCCGAGTCCCAGCGTCGCCCTTACGCCATCCTGCGCGAACAGGTTCCCGACCGACTTGCCAAGGCGCTGCTTGACTGCTGGCAGGCAGATCCGGATGTGCCCCCTCATGCCCCGGAAACCGTCGCCTGTCAACTTTCGAAGAAAGCCATTCGCAGCTTGGCACGCATCGTGACTCGCATGCCATTGCCGATCACGGGCACTCGCGGCTTCGACTTTGCCGAGGCCACCGCGGGTGGTGTTCCGTTGCAGGAAATTCAGCTGCAGCGAATGGAGTCGCGAGTCTGTCCCGGGCTCCACTTCTGTGGCGAGATCTGCGATGTGGATGGGCGGATCGGCGGTTTTAACTTTCAATGGGCGTGGGCCAGCGGCTATGTTGTCGGCGTCGCATTGGGAGACTCGCCCGTTTCCAGCGAACGCGCCCCATTCAACAGTCCACAACCTCCATCGCTCGATGTCACTTAACCGCGTCCCTGAAACTGACGTTGCCGATTTGCCCGTTTCTGCACACCTGGCAGGACTCGTGGAAACTACTCGGCGCGGTCCGTTGATTGTCACCGCCCCGCCGGGATCGGGGAAAACAACGCTCGTCCCGCCAGCCCTCCTCGACGACTTCGGATCACACAGTTCCAGGACGAAGGTGTCCGTGGCGGCAGGCGTCTGGCTCGTCCAGCCTCGTCGGATCGCTGCGAGGGCTGTTGCTCGGCGAATCGCGCACATGCGTCATACGCCGCTGGGCGCGGAGGTGGGTTATCAGGTGCGGTTCGAGAACGAGACGTCGCCCGCGACGCGTTTGACCGTGATGACCACGGGCATTCTACTCCGTCGCCTCTTTGATGACGTTGCGCTCGAAGGCATCGGCGCTGTCGTGTTGGACGAGTTCCACGAGCGATCGGTCGAGCTCGATCTAGCGCTCGGCATGCTCACTCGGATCCGCGACACCATTCGGCCCGACCTGCGAATCGTCATCATGAGCGCCACGTTGGACGCCGGGCCTCTCTGCCGTCTGTTGCCGGACGCCTCGCACGAGGACATCCCCGGGACTTGCTACCCCGTCGAGATACGCTATCTCCGCTCGGCACAGTTTCAGCGCGAGCCGCTGGAGCATTGCGTAGCGCGGGAGGTTCCCGAAGCATTGCGCGCCACGGCTGGCAACCTGCTCGTGTTTCTGCCCGGCGTCGGCGAGATCAAGCGTTGTCAGCAAACGCTCCGCGACGCCAGCTTGCCCGTCGGCTGTGAGCTGCTGACGCTTTATGGAGAGCAAGCTGCCGATCAACAAGACCGCGTCCTCGCTCCCTCAAACATGCGCAAAGTCATTCTTGCGACCAACATTGCCGAAACGTCGCTCACCATCCAGGGTGTGACAGGAGTGATCGACAGCGGCCAGGCACGGCAGCTGCGAGTGCACCCGGGCACTGGCGTCCCGCGTCTGGAAAGAATCGCGATCTCCCGAGCGGCCGCGGACCAGCGAGCAGGCCGAGCTGGACGCACCGCTCCCGGTGTCTGCTGGCGACTTTGGGACCCGGTTTCGCACAACAGCCGACCGGCGGAGGAATCTCCCGAGATTCTTCGCACCGACTTGTGCGGTCCGCTGTTGCAGCTGGCGGCATTGGGCGAACGCGACCTGAATGAGTTCCCCTGGCTCACGTCTCCACCACGCGCCGCGTTCATCGCCGCGTCGCGGACGCTGGTATGGCTAGGGGCGTTGGAGCCTACGGAGGGCAACGAAGATTCTATTGGCAATTCCGATTCCGAAGTGGGGCAGGGCGGTAGGGCGTTTCAACTGGGCGCCGTTACGCCATTGGGCAAGCAGCTGGCCCGCCTGCCTGTTCACCCTCGCCTAGGGCGTTTGCTGCTCGCAGGCACCGAGCACGGCGTTCTCACGGAAGCAGCACTGGTCGCCGCCTTGCTCAGTGAACGCGACCCGTTTCGCCAGCGCGAAGCAGCTCCACCACGGTCTCGCGAAAGTCGTCACAGCCATGCGTCGGACGTGGTGGAGCGAGTGCGACTGCTGCAGCAGTTCCGCGAGAAAGGTGGCGTCACCGACGGCGAGCTGACCTGCGATCGAGCCGCAGCGAACCATGTGATTCGCGTGGCCGATCGGCTGCGTCACTCTGTTGCTGTCCCAATGGCGCCGCGCGCCGCGGATCGAGACGAGGCGCTGATGCGTGCTCTGCTCGACGCCTTTCCCGATCGCTTGGCGCGACTCCGCTTGGACTCACGTGACCGTGCACTGATGGTGGGCGGCCGAGGAGTCCGGCTGGCCGCCGAGTCGTGCGTCGCGGGCCGACCACTATTTCTTGTCGTGGATGTTCGCGATGGCTCCGCCGATGCCATCGTGACCATCGCCTCGGCGGTCCAGCGAGAATGGTTGCCGAGCCATCACCTGAAAACGGCGGACCAGCTGTCCTTTAACGACAGTAAGCAACAGGTGGAGGCCCGCCGGCGTTGCCAGTGGGGCGACCTCCCGCTGGAGGAGTCTCCGGCGCCGATTCTCGACGTTGAGGCCGCAGCCCACTTGCTGGCAACGCACGCCGCCGATGACATCCTGCAAGTCTTGCCCGACCCCGACTCGCTGGCGGGCCGCTTTCTAGCGCGGGTGCGGTGGCTGCATGGCGAGTTTCCCGGCAGCGAACTTCCATCCCTGGATGACGGCGAGCTATGTGACGATTTGCCGTCACTTTGCCGAGGCCTGCGTTCGTTTGACGAACTCCGAGACGCCGACTGGCTCACGTACTGCCAACAGATCGTCGGTTTTCAGCGACTACCGGAGATCGACCGTCTGGCGCCCGAATCGATCGCGTTGCCCAACGACCGCCGAGTCCAATTGAGTTATGCGGTCGGCCGCGCCCCGCTGCTCCGGATTAAGATTCAAGAGATTTTTGGATTGCAGGAAACGCCGCGTGTGGCCGGCGGCCGAGTGCCGATTCTGCTCGAACTGCTCGGGCCCAACTTTCGTCCCCAGCAGCTTACCAACGACCTGCCCAGCTTTTGGCAAAACACCTACCCGGTGATCCGCAAGGAACTACGGCGACGCTATCCCAAGCATGCATGGCCAGAAAACCCGCCAGGTCCCTCGAACGCGTGACTCTGCGGCTCAACGGCCCGACTTCTCCCGGAAATTTGAATTTTTTGAAAATCTCTCTGGTCCGCCGACGGGTTTTCGGTGTTTATTGCATACGTAACCCGAAGCGTCAGCGAGGGATCGGGCTCAGAAGAGCGTCACCGCACTTACCCTTCCAGCGTCAGCGAGGCCATCATGAGCACGAGAAGCCCGGCGTTTCCATCACTTTGGTTGCGTTCGACGTTGATCGTCGCATTGCTACTCGGTGCAGCCATGCCGGCCCGGGGTCAGGTACGCGGCGGTTTTCGAGTGCCGCAAGCCGGCAACAAGCTGCCCGACGTCAAGCTGCTGGACGAACAGGGACGCGACTTCTCGACCAGCACGTTGAAAGACCACTATACGGTGCTGGTGTTTGGCTGCCTCACGTGACCGCCCTTCCTCCGCAACGTCCCCAGTTTGGAGACGGTCCATCACGATTACGCCCCCAAGGGCGTCAAGTTCTTTTATATCTACAAGGCTCTCGCGCATCCGGAGCAGAACGGCTATGTGACGCCGTTCACTCAGCAAGAGCGCATGCTGCACGTCGCCGAAGCCAAGCGGCAGCTGGGCACCAAGATCCCCTGGTTGTGCGACACCATGGAGAACGATCTGAAGCACGCGTTGGGCGATGCGCCCAACTCGGAGTTCATCGTCGACCCCCAAGGCAAGATCGTCAAATCGCGTCCCTGGAGCGACCCCCGCGCGCTGCGCGCCGACTTGGCAGCGTTGGTGGGCGAGGTCAAGCCGGAGACGTCCATCGCCGACCTTGGGATGAAGCCGCTTGAGCCGCCCAAGACCGCGCCGCAGGGCATCGTACCGCGCGTCTCCCTGCCCGGCAGAATGTCGCCGCTGAAAGTGACACCAGCCCCTGCAATCGGCACTCCCTACTACGCGAAGCTACGTGCCGAGGCGGACGACAGCTTCCTGCGCAGCGGAGCGGGCAAGCTGTATCTAGGCTTTTTCCTCGACCCGCTTTACAAGGTCCACTGGAATAACCAAGCCCCGGTCCTGCAGTTCGAGCTGAGTGGTGAAGGCGTCCAACTGTCTCCCGCCTCGGGCAAGGGCCCCCAAGTCGAAGCACCGGCCGATGCCGACCCGCGCGAGTTCCTGATTGACATCTCCGGCGCCGGCGGCCCTTTGACGCTGACGGTCAAGTACTTCGCCTGCGACGACGCCGAGACGTTCTGCAAGCCGGTGACACAGACGTATGAAATCGAACTGGCGCGAGACGCCGATGGCGGCAACCGCCGCAGTTTCGGCACGCGAGGTCGCCTGGCCGGAGGCCAGGCGAATGGCAGCCAGCCTGGCAGCCCAACGCCGCCGGCTCCGCCCGACCCCGACCTCCGGCCAGGGGCGCCAATGGCGCGTGCGATCGCCATGTTCCGACGACTCGACCGCAATGGCGATGGCAAGATCCAGCGCGACGAAGCTCCACCGCGAGCGCCGTTTGATCGCCTAGACGCTGATGGTGACGGAGTCGTGACACGCGAAGAGTGGATGGAGATGTCTGCGCGCCGCTCGGGCCGCTAGCGCCGTCAACACTGAAACGCTGGGGCGGCCGCCGCACCAAGCTCGGGCTCGCCACGACTTCGCGAGTTTTCCAACCCCAAAACTTGACGGTCCACCAGTGAATTGGGGCGGCATACACGTGCCTCCCTCGGGAGCACTGTGCGAGGACTTCAGACTGACTGCGCGCACGGATCAGCGCCCGCCCCCCGAACGAGATGGCGCATTTCCATGGACAGGCCGAGCTGATTCCAATAATTCTCCCCGGAATCCGTCAAAACACTCGCTCAGGCCGTCGAGTGTTATTCAACAGGCAGGGCGCGCAAATCACACCGCGATCGGATTCCGAACGTGGCGCCGTTTTCTGCGGACCCGGGCCTTCTTCGCCTGGGGCGAGGCCATGCGCCGTGCGTCATGGACAGTCTCTCGCATTCAACTAAAATACAGAGCTCACTCGCCCTCCGGCATTCACAAACTCGTTCCGACAACCAACCCTATCGACAGCATGAGCACCTATTTGGTCACGGGTGGCGCCGGTTTTATCGGCTCCCACATTGTGCATGCCCTGGTCCAGCGAGGCGATACCGTCCGCGTCCTGGACAACCTGAGCACCGGGAATCTCGACAATCTCGCAGCAGTGGCAGCTGACGTCGAGGTGTTTGAAGCGGACTTGTGCGACACTGAAGCGGTGGCACAAGCGGTCGCCGGCGTCGAGTGCATTTTCCACGAGGCAGCGTTGGCATCCGTGCCCCGCAGCGTCGAGCATCCGCTGGACACGAACCAGGCCTGCGTCACCGGCACGGTGAATCTGCTGGACCAGGCGCGACGGGCCGGTGTCCGGCGCGTGGTCTACGCCGGCTCGAGCTCATGCTACGGTGACCAACCGTTCTCCTCAAAACGCGAGACGGACCAGATCTCGCCCTTGTCGCCCTACGCCGCCGCCAAACTGGCGGGGGAAATGTACTGCAAAGCGTTTGGCCACACCTATAACCTCGAGACGGTTTGCCTTCGCTACTTCAATGTGTTTGGCCCCCGCCAGGATCCCGCCAGCCCCTATTCGGCCGTGATTCCGCTGTTCATGACCGCCGTCCTGCGAGGCGAGTCGCCTGTCGTTTTCGGCGACGGCGAGCAGTCGCGCGACTTCACGTTCGTTGAGAATGTCGTTCACGGCAATCTGCTGGCTGCCGAGTCACCCCACGCGCCGGGCCGCACATTCAATGTCGCCACCGGCCGTTCGTTCAGCCTGCTGACGCTGCTCAATTCAATTAACCGGCTGCTCGGCGCCGACATCAAGCCTATCTTTGAAGACGCGAGAGTTGGCGACGTCCGGGACAGCCTGGCCGATATCTCGAGCGCACGCGAGTTGCTTGGCTACGAACCACAGGTCGATTTTCAGGAAGGCCTCGAGCGTTCGTTCGCCTATTATCGCGAGCTCTGCGCCAGCTAACCAACCATCAAACCTCCTACGAGAACCAATCGACGTGTCAGAAAATCCGCATGCCGAGCAGCTCAAGTCAGCCATTCTTGACCGCAAGGCCGTCGTCGGCGTCATCGGCCTGGGTTATGTCGGGTTGCCGCTGCTGCACGCTTTCATTGAGGCCGGATTTCAAACGCTCGGCTACGATGTCGACCAATCGAAGATCGACAAACTGCTGGCCGGGCGGAGCTACATCAAGCACATCGACGACGCCTGGATTCAGCAGTGGCTGGCGAAAGAGAAATTCGACGCCACAGCCGACACGAAGCGTTTGGCGGAGGCCGACGCGATTTTGATCTGTGTCCCCACGCCGCTTTCGGTGAGCCGCGACCCCGACCTGAGTTACGTCGAAAGCAGTGCGCGCAGCGTTGCGGAAATCCTGCGCCCGGGCCAGCTCGTCGTGCTGGAAAGCACCACCTACCCCGGTACCACCAAGGACGTCATCCTGCCGATTCTGGAGCAATCGGGACTCAAGGCCGGCAGCGACTTCTTCGTCGCCTACAGCCCCGAGCGAGAAGACCCGGGCAATATCGACTTTTCGGCCAGCGGGATTCCCAAGGTCGTCGGCGGCCTGGACGCTGCCAGCCTGATGGTGGCCGAGACCCTCTATGCTCAGGCCGTCGTCAGCACGGTGCCGGTGTCCAGTTGCGAAGTCGCCGAGGCGTGCAAGATCCTCGAGAACACCTATCGATCGGTCAACATCGCCCTCGTCAATGAACTCAAGCTGCTGTTCTCGCGCATCGGCATTGACGTCTGGGAAGTGATCGACGCGGCAAAGACCAAGCCGTTCGGCTTCCAGGCCTTCTATCCGGGCCCTGGACTGGGCGGGCACTGCATTCCAATCGATCCGTTCTACTTGAGCTGGGTCGCACGCAGTCACGAAATGGCGACTCGCTTCATTGAATTGGCGGGCGAGATCAACACCAGCATGCCCCAGTATGTGATCGAGCGCGTGGCCGAGGCGCTCAACTTTCAAACCAAGCCCGTGCGCGGCAGCAAGATCGGCATTCTCGGCGTCGCGTACAAGAAGGACGTCGACGACCCTCGCGAAAGCCCGTCATTCAAACTGATGGAATTGCTGGAGGCTCGCGGTGCCAAGTTGAGCTACAACGATCCGCACATCCCCGAGCTGCCGGCGATGCGACACTATGAGCTGCCGTCCATGAAGAGTTCGGACCTGACTGAATCCTACCTCCGTTCGCTCGACTGCCTCTTGGTCTCCACCGACCACTCGGCCTACGACTGGGGATTCATCGCCGAGCATGCTCCGCTGATCGTCGACACTCGCAACGCCCTCAAGGGGATCTCGAGCCCCAAGATTTGGAAAGCGTAGCGAGCTGTAAAACTCCTCGTTGAAAAACTTGTCGTAGTGCAGGCTGCCGGCCTGCCACTTGCGGCCAAAATCAGCTATTCACAGGCTGGCAGTCTGTGCTACGGACGTTTGTCGCTGGACGTCCGTCCCATTCCATCCCGCCTCACCACTGAGCTATCCATGCAAATCTGCCTCATCGCCGGCGCCAGGCCCAACTTCATGAAATTGGCGCCGTTGGCCCACGCCCTCCGCCGGCGCGGCACTCCATTTCGCATTGTGCACACGGGCCAGCACTATGACGAAAAAATGAGCCAGACGTTTTTCGATGAGCTGGGGATTCCACACCCGGACCTCAACCTGGAGGTCGGCGCAGGTTCGGTCATCTGGCAGATCACCGAGATCATGCGGCGGCTGGATGAGGATCTCACCACCCATCGGCCGGACTGGTTGGTGGTCGTTGGCGACGTCAATTCGACGCTGGCGGCGGCCTTGGTGGCGGCCAAGACCGGGATCCGCCTCGCACATGTCGAGGCAGGTCTGCGCAGCCGCGATCTCGAGATGCCCGAGGAGGTGAACCGAATCATCGTCGACAGTTGCTCGGACTGCCTGCTGGCGTCGGAGCAAGAGGGTGTCGACAATCTGCTCAACGAAGGGGTCAGCGCCGACAAGGTTCATCTGGTCGGCAACGTAATGATCGACACGCTCGTGAGCCACCTCGAAGCCGCTCGGGATCGCAAGACGCACGAGCAACTGGGCTTGGCCGCCGGCGAGTACGGATTGCTGACGCTACATCGACCCTCCAACGTCGACGTCAGGGAGCACTTGGCGTCGATCATGCACGCCGTGGCCGAGGTAAGCCGCGATCTGCCGCTCGTCTTCCCCGTGCACCCTCGGACGCGCAAGCAGATCGAGGCGTTCAACATCGACCTCTCCACCATGAACTTGAAGGTCGTCGAGCCGCTCGGGTATTACGGCATGCTCGGTCTGATGGACGCTGCTCGGATCGTGCTCACCGACTCCGGCGGCGTGCAGGAAGAAACCACGGCGCTGCGAGTGCCATGCCTCACCTTGCGTGAAAACACCGAACGGCCGAGCACCATCCATGTCGGCAGCAACCAGCTCGTTGGCTGGCGCCACGCGGACATTCTCTCCGCCTACGCAAAGGTAATGTCGCAGCCGCCTCGCATCGGCCAGGTTCCCGACAAGTGGGATGGCAAGGCGGCGGAACGGATCGTTGACGTGCTGACATCAGCCACCTAGCGACTTCGTCCGCCGGCCCCAAAAGTGATTCTCTCGAACTCTCGGGCTCAGGAATCATCGCGGCGGCGGTAGAGAAACGCGTCGGACGTCAGCAGCGACACCAACAGCGCCTTCATGCTGCCCCCGCTGTCGCGATACGCGCGATGCGCGGCCTGCAAGACGGGAGCGTCGTTCAGTGTCTCATTGCGTCCCATCCAAAAACGAAACGCGTGGCGGACAAACACCTGCTCGACTCGCTCGCTATTGGCGAGTTTCTGGATCATCTCAATCGCGTTGGCGACTTTGCCGTCGATGGCGGGATCACCGGAGTTGAGGATCTCGCCCGAGGTGTCGACGGGCTTGTCGAGCTCCGTGGTGCGATGCACTCCCGCGTGGTTGAACATCTCGAACGGCAGTCCAAGTGGATCCATCTTCTTGTGGCAGGTCCAGCAGTAGGTCTCGCGAGTCACTCGCATTCGCTCACGCAGCGTGTTCTGAGGCTCATCGGGCAGCATCGCGTCCACCGTGATCGGCACGTCCGGAATGCCGCCTCCCAGCAGCCGCTCACGAATCCAGCGTCCGCGCCGAATTGCGTGGTTGTCCATCGCGTCCGAGTGAGAGACGAGCCAGCTGGGCTGAGTGAGGATGCCGAGCCGCTCGCCAGCGGGCGCCGTGGCCAAAATGCGTTCGGGCCGCATCGAGCCGTTGCCGAAACTCCGCCGGCTCACGCGTGCAAAGATTGCGGGGCCGCTGAGGTTGGCTTCGGCAACATTGAAATTGACGTTTGCCGGTTTGGCTTTCTTCTGTTTTGGAGCCTTGGGCGGCTTCTTCCCGGGATTAGCTTTCTGCCACGCCTCGAGCTCCGCGGCTGCCTGCTTCGCCGCCTCGGCCTCGACGCGCTTTGACGCGGCAACGGCCGCCGCGCGCTGCTGTTTGGAGCGTTTCGTGCCGTAGTAGATTCGGTCTTCCTTGGTGGCGACGACCTTGTCCGTGGTCAACAGCTGGCGGAGCACATCTTTGTCCTCCTGCAGAATCAGCTCAATCAGCCGCTCGGTGCTCGCCGCCCCATCAAACATGGCGCGGTAGTGAGATTGACCGCGATTGTTCACGCCCGTATCGGCCAGCGCCTTGGCGTCTTTGCAGATGTAGCCGCCCTGGTCGTAGTCAAAATAGTCGCGGAAGAACTGCAATATTCGCGGCTTGCGAATGCTTTCGTCGGCCAGCATCCGCTCGACCTCGCGCTTCACATCATCGCGGGTGCGCATCCGCCCCTCGACGATCGCCTGCCGCAGTGTCTCATCGGGCTGGACGTACTGCAGGGCATGATTGACAGCCAATCCCAGCTCCCAATCCTGCAACATCACGCGGCCGTATTGATCGGGCTCCCCGCTGGCGGCGAGCTCGGGGCGAAACAGCGCGTCGCGATCGAGGAAGATCGCCGATAGCCCCAGCACGGCGCCGTCCTTTTTACCGAGCTTGTCGATCGATTGGCGAACGACCGCCACATAGTCGTCCGACTCGCGATTGGTCGGCGGACGGAACGTCAATGCTTCAAACAGGAAGTCGACCGCGGCTCGCAGTCGCTCATCCGTGACGCCATCGTCCTTCATCAGCTCGTAGACGGGAGTCAACGGCCGCATCACCTTCGTGCTGTAGACGATGCTGGTTGGCAGGCCGCGCAGGTCGCCCTGCATCTTGTCTTTGATGGAGGCCGGATCGTCCGTAATCTGGTAGGGTTGGGCGATGCTAAGCGGACCGTCGGCCATGTAGCGAATAATGTCCGCGGCGACGTCCATGATCTGAGTCGCCTCGGCGCTGTTGACGGTGTAGTAGTCGGGGTAGTTCTCCAACCCGTGGGCCCGTGCCGACGAAAGCACGGCCGGCACGCTCTTGACGGCAGTGGCGTAGGCGACTGTCCCGCCCTGCCATTGGATGATTCGGTCGGTGCCGAAGTAGAGCTTCAGTTCCCCGCCATGGTTGGTGGGCACCGCGTCGCCGCGAGTCCGCAGCCCCGGCTTTTGCGGATCGAAGGCCGGCTCGCGGTTGATCAATTCATTGAGCCGCGTCATGTGCTCCTGCGGCGTCACCCGCCAGATCCGCGCTGGTGACGACGTTGGCTCCAGCTGCACGCCGGCGGGCAGCGGCCCGAACAGCAGTGAGTGATGAACGAAGTTCCCCTTGTCGGGGTCCAGATGTGCGCGAAAGCCTCCCTTGTCTCGCAGGACTCGCTTGAGCTCGCTCACGATCCAGTCCGTGAACTGCAGCCGCGCCACCACCTCGGGCTGCTCGGCGTCCGCGGGCGGCATTTCGTGCAACGCCACCTGCGCCCAGACGGTCTTCCACACACCGGCGTTGATTTCGTCCACCGGCCCGAGATCGTGTAGCGAAAGATTGCCCTCGGGGTCGGATTCGCCATGGCAATCCGCGCAATGGCTGGTCAGAAACGGCCGGGCAAAACTTTCAAAGTCCTTGCCGACATTCCGGCCCGGCGTGTACGTCTCGCCAGCCGTGGCCCAGGTGGGCAGGGTGCACACAATCGCCGCCGCCCAAACCGCAATGCCCGCTCTCATCATGCCAGCAGTTCCTTAAGTGGCCCAACGCCCGCGTCGAACTTTCTGGCCAGCTTGTCGTCCATGTTAAAGTGGTCACAGGCAACGCCCGCCACTCGCAACAGCGTGGCATACAGCGCATTGATCGGCCGCTTGCCATCCAGTTGCGTCAAGCAGCCGGTCCGGAAGGCGCCGTCGAGATTGCCCAGCAACATCACCGGCCAGTTGGCGCCGCTGGTGTGCTGCTTGTCCGCATTGTTGCTGGTGTAAACGATCAGCGTGTGATCCATCATGGTGCCGCTGCCCTCGGGAACGCTTTCCAGCGCCTCCATAATGCGGACCAGCATGCGGCTGTTGTACTGACGGATCTTGATCCAGATCGGGTTGTCGGGCTGCTTCATATGGCCGAGGTTGTGGCCTTGCTGGTCAATGCCCAAGCCTTTCCAGGCGCCAAAGATCTCGCCGCGTCCGGATCCGATCGTCAGCGTATTGGTGATTCCCGAGGTGAGCGCCGAGATGCCAAGCTCCAGCAGCACATCGTGCCAATCGGTTTCGAACTGCGGGCTGGCATACCGCTCGTCCACGGTCGGCGCGAATTGCCGCAGGTGGTCAGCGACGGTGTCGAGCCGATCGCGAAGACCATTGACGTCCTTGAACCCTTGCACGAACTGGCCATAACGCTGTCGATCCGCGTCGGGCAGCGACTGCCCCTTGGTGGCAGCTAGACCTTCAATCCGGCTGAGCACATTGGACCGCGCCTCGTGGCGCCGACGAATGTCTCCTGTCGAGATGCCGCCGTAGAGCATCTGATACAGCTGATTGGGATTCGAGTACATGAAGATCGGCTGACCGGCGCCGCTGGCGGACAAGGTCGCGATCGTGGGCTTGGTCGACATGTTCTCAATCGAGTCCATGCCGATGCACAGGTGCGGCAGCAGCGTTTGGGGAAGCACCTTGCTCAGTTCGTAGTCGATCGTCGGCGCGCTCGGTGGAACCCCGTCCCCGCCTCGGTACCCGCCCAAGGCGCCGAAGAACGCGCTATGTGACGGGCTGGTGTGCAAGCCGTGCAACCCGTTGATGATGTGCAACCGCTCCTTGTAAGGCTCGAGCGCATTGATCGGCTCGGGTAGTTTGGCCTTGGCGAGCGAGCCACTGGCGTTCATGCCCGCGGGAATGCAGGTCTCCGGATCGAAGCCCTGATTCTGCAGAAAGAAGATGATCCGCTTCGGCGTCGTATCGCTTGACCCCGGCGCCGCCAGCAAACGGTCGGGAACCATCGAAGCCCCCAGAGCGGCGCCAGCTGTCACTCCCTGCAGCATTCTTCTGCGGTCAAGCATCGTCAATCTTTCCGTGGTGATGGGTTGAGGCCTAAGGGACAACGGCAACGGATAAATCAAAAACCGGGAAATCAAAAACCGTCTGCATCCGATAGCACCGTTGTTTCGAGTTCCACCGGTGAGTTTAATCGGCCAAGGCAATCGCCGCAACTAACATACTGTCAATGCGTTACAGCTCGACCTCGGCTCCGCGTCTGGCAAAATCCCCAAACAGGAAACGCGACGCATAGGCGAGGGATCGACCTCGGGAAAAGGCGGAATCTACCGAAACAACCGGCCTTGGAAACTTCATCGACCCAGTCGTTGGTGGGACTCCCGATTCCTGCCCAATAACTCAATCCACCCCAACCGGGCCATCGCTTAAAAGTGAGCGGGCGGGTCGGGAAGTGACAGACCTTGGTTAAGTTGGGGAGAATAGTGTTGGACGTAGTCGCCTCGCCCCGTATAATTCCCGCGGTGAGAACGCCCACCTCTCCCTCTCTCTTCTTTCATTTACTTTTCCTCATGCCACTCTGGTTGGCGGGGCGGCCAATCAGCGCCGACGGTTCACGAAGTTGGAATCGGCAAATTCGCTAGAATCCGCAAACTGATTGGAGTCGACCGGCATGGCTGGTCGATTCCCACAGAGTTGGTCTCGATAGTCGAGTAACACAACTCTCGCGTTTACGCATGATGTGGAGAAATACGATGGGGCACTCCAGCAAATTCCGACGTGAAGCGCTCTGCAGCCTCTTCGCCGTTGTCGTGCTGGCCGGTTTTTCCAATCATCTCTTCGCGCAGTACCCGCAGCCCTACTCGCGATACGGATCGTATCGATCTCCCTACGGGCCGACGTTGCCCGCGGAGTTGAACTATTTCCGGCGGGATGTGGGTGTCCTCAACAACTACCAGACCTTCGTGCGGCCTCAGCGCGAGTTGGCGGCGACACTGCGAGGCCTGCAGGTCTCAAGTCAGCGCCAGCAGTTGCAATTGCAAGGTCAACAGCAGCAACTTCAGGGCATCACCAATCAGTTGACCCCGGGACCAACCGGCAGTCACGCGACCTTCCAAAACTATTCGCACTATTACAGCTCGGGCAGAGCAGGTCGCAGATAGCGGCGAGTCGAGCAGACTGAGGCACGAACATGGCAATTCGCAAAGACCAGGACGTTCGGACCGAAACCTCACACCGTCAATCGGTGCAGCGTCTCAAGTCGGCTGACGTTTCGGGAATGGACCGCGTCGAGCAAGCCCTGCGTGCAATCTACGACTCCAAGACTTTTGCCGAACGCTGCGAAAACATCGAGCGCGCCATGGCAATGGGAGTTGACATTCACGTCATTCGCGATTTGCTGGATAGCATTGAATGACGTCGTCTCGGGCAGCAAAAAGGAAACCCGAAGCGTAAGCGAGGGATAGACCTCGGGAAAACGCTGAGACTCCAAGGGGAAACCCGAAACATCCGGGCGGCGCCAAGAGTGGCAGGCGCCTGATGATTGCGGTTCCAGCCGGACCAGGCTGTTGATTAGACCCAACGTGCAATGGGTCCAGCATTCGCGAATCGGCCTTGAGCTGATCGGCGTCATGCGCCCCAACGCCTTCTACCGCCATTCGGGCCATCCTGGGCGCCGTCGCGTGAATTCTCTCGGCCAGCGTGCAGTAGTGGCCTACTAGCTGACCTCCCATGCCACGCACTCAGCCCAACCTCCCCCAGCCACCAAGAGCACGGCGGCTCGGAAACTCCTTGTCGTCAAAATCGGCCCAATCGCGAGCCCTGCCCCAACTGTTGTAATGCGAACTCCCCGAATTGCCGATATGCACGGTAAGACAAGCCGGCCAACCATCGGGTGTGGATATGATCGCGACGAAGTGGCAGACTCTCGCATTACTGCTCTTGGGACCATCGCTGCTGGCCGCGTCCGGGTGTGTGGCAGTCCAGCACCCGCCGTCGCAGGCATATATGGATGCGCGCACTTCGTTTCCACCTGCCCCGCATCCGAACATGCCTCGCGAACTGTCGAAGGTAGTGCTCCCCACCTATGTGGTCGAGCCGCCCGACATTCTGCGGATTGAGGGCGTCCATCTGGTGCCCAAAGAGCCGTACTTGCTGAGAGCCAATGATGTCATCTCCGTTGAAGCCGAGGGAGTGCTGGACGACCCGCCGCTTCAAGGAGCATTTCCGGTCGAGCCCAACGGCACCATCAATCTAGGTCGCTACGGTCGAGTTCGCGTGCTGGGGATGACCGTCGATCAAGCAAGAGCGGCCATCGACAACCATCTGCGCCAGCAATTTCGACAGCCCAAGTCGTGGGTGACGTTGCTCCAGACGCGCGCTTTGCAGCAAATCGGTGGCGAGCATCTCGTCGGCCCCGACGGCATGATTAACCTCGGCAGTTACGGAAGCGTGCGCGTGGTGGGAATGACTCTGGTGCAAGCGAAGTGGGCCATTGAATCTCACCTGTCGCAGTTTCTCGAACGTCCCGAGGTCTCCGTGGACGTGTTTGCATACAACAGCAAGGTCTACTACGTGATCACCGAGGGCGCTGGGCTCGGCGACACGGTGACCAAGTTCCCAATCACGGGCAACGAGACGGTGCTGGACGCGATTGCCAATATTCAAGGGCTGACGCAACTATCGTCAAAGAAGATCTGGATCGCGCGGCCGACGCCCAGCACCTGCGAGTTTCAGATTCTCCCCGTCCACTGGCGAGCGATCACCGCCACCGGCGAGGCGGCTACGAATTATCAGGTGCTGCCGGGCGATCGAGTATTCATCGCGGAGAACCGCATGGTCGCTTGGGACACGTTCATCGGCAAATTCACGTCGCCGTTCGAGCGGATGTTCGGCTTCACGCTGCTTGGCGTCAACACGACGTCAAGGCTCTCCGGAAAAATCCTACAGAACAGCAGCAACAATAACAACGGCCCGTAGTGGTCAAGCCAACTCGAGCCTTGGGTTGGACGACGCCGCAAGTTGCCTCGATCCGCGACTTGGCGGCCGAGCCAACCCGCTCGAACGGCCCAACGGTCCACGACGAACTTTGCTGAACATCCCGCATCTTGGCGCCGGCACGCCGGCGCAGACCCACTCATCGACTCCTGCCCGACGCGGCGACTGAGGGATTCATGAACACGACCTCCACGCGATTCTTTCGCAGTACCTGCGTCTGGCTGCTTGCCTTGGGCGTCGCCGCATCCACCGGGTGCGCTGGAGTCAACCATTGGCGCCCCGAGTGGATGGTGAAAACGCGCAGAACGTGCTTCACCAAAATGCCCTGCTACGGTTACCGCTCGACGTGCTGGCAATCGTGGCCCGAGTTCTGTGAAGCGTGCCCGCCGCCTGGTCACGATCCGGGGCCCATGCCTATCGAGTCGGTGCCTCCCGGCTTCGCGGGACAAACGCCTGCCGATGGGCTGGGCAAGCTGCCGGCAATTGATCAAGAGGAGACTCCACTCTCGCACCCGAATCCGAATGCAGGACAACAACCAATGGGACCTCCGGCCACCGATTTGCCAGGCCCCATGGGCAGGCCAATGGGCGAGCCGGAACCACCGCGCGGTCCCATCAATCGTCGACCAGTCGTACCCGCGCGCGACGTGCCTCAGCCGCAACCTCAGCCGCAGCCTGACCCCGCCGCACTTCAGCCTCGGGGCCAAATCCAACTGTCACCCACTTCGATGTCATTGCCGCCGAAGTTCGCGTGGTGAGCCCGCCGGTCACACGCTCGGTTGAAGTGTCCCGACGGGTCGTTCGTGGGAATGGAAGGCTCGAAGTCTTTTTGGGCACGCAAGGGTTTACGGGCCCGGTCAACCAAGGTGGCACCAACAGCGACTCCAGCCAACACATGTAAGGCGCCGAGTTGTCGTTCGGCGGACTTCGACAGCTAGGTCGGCGTCAGTTCAGTTGACATGGACTTCGATTCGGTCGACTTGATGTGACCGTCCTCGAGCCGCACGATGCAGCCGGCTTGCCGCAGAATCCGCTCGTCGTGAGTCACGATCAGCACAGCCTTGCCTGCCTCGGCCAACTGGTGCAGCAGCCGAATCGCTTTTGAGCCGCTTTCCGCGTCAAGGGAAGCGGTGGGCTCGTCCGCCAAGATCAGGTCTGGGTCGCCTGCCAACGCCCGGGCAACCGCCACTCGTTGCAGTTGCCCAATGCTGAGCTCTGTTACATGCCGCTCGACCTGTGGTCCCAAACCCAGTGCCTCCAGGATGCCAATCGCACGTGATCGGCCCTCCTCCGGCGGCATGCCCAGCAAGTCCAGCTTGATCTTCACGTTTTCCCAAGCTCGCAATCCGCGGAACAACTGAAAACGCTGAAAGATAAAGCCCACGTTGCGGCGGCGAAAGTTGGCTTTCTGACGCTCATTCCAAGACGAAGTGTCTTGCCCCAACAGTGCCAGACGCCCCGAGTCCGGGGACAAGATGCAGCCGAGGATCGACAGAAACGTGCTCTTGCCGCTGCCGGAGGGCCCGGCCAAATACATGCACTGCCCCAATTCGACGTCCAAGTCCACGCCATGCAGGACAGTCGTTCGAGATTGGCCCTCGCCGTATGACTTGCGAATCCCTCGAGCTCGGACAGCTAGATCGCCCATTGAATCGGCTCCCGCCTCGGTGAATATTTCGATACGAATGTGTTCGCAACTCGACCTTTGAACGGCAACATTACGGTGGATGCCGTGTTTGGCCACTACCCCTGCAACACTGTTTGGGCATCGACGCGATGAATGCGGCGAGCCGGCAGCGAGGCGGACGCGAGGCAGATCCCGATATTGACCAACACCCCAACAATCACCAACCACAACGGGGTGATGATCGGTGTCACCGGCGTCGCGACCAGCACCACCGCGGCATAGGTGACTGCGACTCCGACTATTGACCCCGCCAGGGCAATCGCCAGTGCCTGCGTCACCAGCACCAGCCAGATCTCCCGGTCGTGTGCGCCCATTGCCTTTAAAGTCGCATAGTCGGACAGCCGGTCGAGCGTGATCGCATAAAGACTTTGGGCCACCATCACCAACCCTACGACGAGCCCCAACGCGGTGGAGGCGCCGAAGCTGAGGCCAATTCCCGTGCGCGACATCCAATACTGCCGCGAGCGGCTGCCGAATGTCCCGGCCGGCATCACTTCCGCCTCCGGAAGTCGGTCTCGCAGCTTCCGACAGAGCTCATCGATCGGCTGGCCCGGCAATGCTTTGACCAAAAAATACGAACACTGATGGTCGGGGATAGAACAGAACGCTCGCGCGGAGTTGATGTTCGTGGTCAGATACGGAGTAACGAGAAAGCCCAGCACTCCGTTGGTTGTTGCCGCAATCCGAGCCCTGCGGCCATTCAACTCAAACGTGTCGCCAATCCCCAGGTCGCCCAACTTCCAACGGTCGTGAACGTCAATCGTCACGGCATCGGCGCCCATCGCCTGCCGGCGTTGTCCGGCATCATAGCGCCAATTGAACCCGATGCTCGACTCCGGCGCTTCCCCGATCACCCAGACGTCTTCGTAGCCACCATCCGGCGTGGTCGCCATGGCTTTGCCGACGATGAGCGGCTGTGCTTCCTGCACTTCGGGAACGGCACGTAACCGCGACAACCATCGCTCCGGCAGTACATGGGAGAAGTCAACATTCTCCACGCCGCGTCGCGAGATCCAGATGTCCGCCTGACTGTAGTCAACGAGCATGCTGGCTTTGCTCATCAGGCCCAGGAAGAGTCCGCCCTGGATGCTTACCAGCACCACGGAGAAAACGACGCCCAGAACCGCGATCAGCAGCTTGCCGCGGTCGAACAGCAGCGTTTTCAACGCAAATCGAATCATGCCTACGCTCCGCCGGATGGCGGTGACGGCATGACAGGCGCAGCAGTGACGCTCGCTTCAATTCGCAAATCAACAGGCAGCCCAATCAATAGCTTGCCGTGAGCCTCCGCGGGAAGTTCGACAAGTATCTCGCGAACTTTGACGTCCGTCAGTTCCTCGGGTCGGTTTCGCAATTGCGGTTTGACGACCAAATACGGCGAGCAGGCGATGACATGCCCCGGGAAAGTGCCGCCTTGCGCGCCGACGGCGGTCACCTGGACAGCCTGGCCAGGCTGCACGGAAATGGCGTCGAATTCATCGACGTAGCCACGAATTCGCAAGTGATGATCGCCAACCATGGTCACTGCGGGCGCCGGCTGCATTGTCGTCAACAACGCCCCCGGCTCAAGGTGCACCTCCAGCACGATCCCCGCCACGGGCGCCCGCAATATGCGTTTATCCACGCGACTGGCGACAGCGGTTGCCCGCGCACGTGCCACATCGAGCTGTGATTGCGCCTGCTGGAGATCTTCGTCACGGGCCTTGGCTTGAAGTTCGCGCAGCCGAGCCCTGCCGGCCTCGAGGTTTGCACGGGCAAGCGCATGGAGGTATTGGTCTTCATCCAGCTTCTGCCGCGAGCCAGCGTTCTCACGAATGATCCGCTCCGTGCGTGCTAGTGTCACTTCACTGTGCTTGAGCTGAACCTCGAGCGCAGCGACTTGGGCGGCCTGCACTGCCAACGCCTCGGGAGTCGCTCCATTGTGCAGCCTTCGAAGCTGTTGCAGCGCCACTTGAACGGCCGCCCGCGCCTCGTCCAATTCGGCGACCTGCTCTTGGTCGTCCAGGCGTGCCAACACTTGTCCGGCCTGAACACGCTGGCCCGCCCGCACCTCCACGGACGACAATCTTCCCGTCGCTTCAAACGTCAGCCCCACTTCACGGCTGGCGCCCTCCACACGTCCTGTTGCAAACACCTCTCGAACAGCGCTGGAGGCCTCGCCGGATGGCGGATGGTACGGGGTGGGCAATGGATCGGGAGTCCCGGAAGACTGGACGAATACCCAGCCGGCGACGGTCAATGCAACGACGACGCTGATGATCTCCAGTCGCATCGGGTAATCCCTGACCTGGTCCCAAGCTTCTCCATCACCGGTAGTCGTCGGTTCCGAGGCAACTCTGGTACGCGAAGAATTCCGCAGAAACGTAAGTACGGAGTAATCGTTTTATTCGGCGCCAGCCGGCCCACGCTCCATCAAATTGCAAAAAGTTGGTTGTCTGGGCGGGCTTGGAGGGCAACTAGCGGCCTTTTGTCGTGGCCAACACAGCTCACGACACCCTAACTGCCCAGAATCCAGGTAAAGTAGAAACAATAAACTACTTGTGCCTTATGATGGGGCGTGTACTCCTACTTGCTCTTCTTCTTACTTTGCCAGCTCGCGTTTGAGGCGTTGCCGCCAGCCAACGGTGTTTCCCGCTCATGACACTCGACCATTCTCCATCTTGGGCAACGTTCGGTTTGACCGTAACGTCGTACGCTTATGGGAAGTCGACCGTCGTTGAACTGGACAAGCCGTTTGCCATCATCGGCTCACATCCGGATTGTGACGTGGTCCTGCCGGGGCAGGAGCCTCGCAGAGCGGCATTGATCGTGGTGGACGACCAAGCTGCACATGTGGCTCCTTTGGAGCAGATCGACGGTGACTTTGGCTCGTATCCCTTGGCGGTTGCCGAGTCCACGGAGTCCTCGGCTCACGAAGACGCCCTGCGGTTGTCGATCGGTGGCCAGCAGATCTCCGTGGCCCGCCGCGGCCCATGTCCGAACGCGGGCAACGTCGCCAGCGAGCATTTTGGATTCCTGAGGTTCTTGAAGGGCACTGAGCAGTTGGGGACGCGCACCGTCCCCACGGCGTTGACCACCGTCGGACGGCGTCAACCCAGCAAGTTTCGGATGCACGACCCGCGTGTTTCTGCATGCCATTTTGCGATCTATTCCCAAGGCGATCGGGCCTGGGTGATCGATCTGAAAAGCACCAATACCACGCGGGTCAATGGACGCTCCGTGGCAGTCAGCCCGCTGACTCCCCAGCAAGTCATCCATATCTTCGACCTCTACGTGCAGTGGTTCCCCCACGACTTTCCCGTCAGAACGGTCGGAGAGGCGCCCGTCGCGAATCCCTTGGCCAAGGACCTGCCTCCAGACGATGAAGGCAACTCCAAGCCCACCGAACGGATTGCCGAACCTGCCGCCAACCAACAGGCGCTCGATCGAACCGACTCACGCCCCACCACCGCTCAACAGAGTTACACAACGGCAATTGCCGAATCGGGGGAATTGCCCAATTGGCAGCACGGCGCGTCCTCGTTTGCACTGCCCGATCTGGATGACGAAATTGACATCGACCTGGACGACAGTGCCGACGCCGACGAAGCCGACCATGCGGATTGGATGGATGCCGTCGAGCCAATTTCAGGCGATCCGGAACCGCAAGCTCCTTTGCCAGCGTCTGCGACAGTCAGCATCGCAGCATCGCCGCGAGTCGCTCCCGTCGCACCCGACGGATGGCCACAAACCGATCCGGAGCGGACCGCGGCATTGCAAGCATCACTTGCGCGGCAAGAGCATCTGGCCCGGGTCGAGAATGAATTGGCAGCGGCTCGATTGGAGGCTCAGGCGCTCCATCAACAAAAATCGGCGATGCAATTAGAATTGTCGTCGACGCAATCGGAGCTCGCATCCGTTGGCCAAGCACTCGCGCAGAGCCAAACGGCGAACTCCGCCGCACGAGATGAGATCGCGTCCTTGCGAGACCAACTTGCCCAATCTCGCTCAGCCCTCCCGACGATTGAGGCAGAGCTTGCCGCGCGAGCACATGAGCTAAGTGAAGCATCCACCGCCGAGGCCGCCGCTCGGCAGAAGTACGCTGACCTGCAGAGTCAACTCCAGCAATCCGAGGCATTGCTCACCACCGAACAGACCGGCGCCCACTCGCTTCGCGAGCAACTTGCCGCCGCACAAGCGGAAATAGCGACGCGACAGCAATCCTTGGAGCAGGCCAAGGCAGATGGCGACGCGGCGCAGCAGGACTCCGCCGCGTTGCGAGCTCAACTCGAACAATCCGAGACGCGACATAGCGATGCGGTAGCCGACGCTGAATCCCTGCGCAATCAGCTCGCTGAGGCCCAAGCGGCGTTAGCAACGCACCGGCAATCCCTGGATCACGCCACAGCTGCTAGCGACGCGGCGCAACAAGATTACGCCGCGCTGCGAGCACAACTCAAGCAATCCGAGACGCGATGTAGCGACTCGGTAGCTGACGCTGCAGCCCTGCGCAATCAGCTCGCTGAGGCCCAAGCGGCATTAACAACACACCAACAATCCTTGGCGCAGGCCAAGGCAGCCGGCGACGCGGCACTGCAGGACTCCGCCGAGCTGCGAACTCAACTCGAACTATCACAGACGCAACATAACGACGCGCTAGCGGACGCCAACGCCCTACGCAATCAGCTCGCTGAAGCCCAAGCCGCATTAGCAACGCACCAACAATCCTTGGAGCAGTCCAAGGCAGATGGCGACGCGGCGCAGCAGGACTACGCCGCGCTGCAGGCTCAACTCAAGCTATCACAGACGCGACATAACGACGCGCTTGCGGACGCCAACGCCCTGCGCGAACAGCTCGCTGCCGCGCAAGCTGAGACAGCGACGCATCAGCAAGCGCTAGAGCAGGCCACTGCAGCCAGCGACGCTGCGCAACTGGAGTCCGCCTCACTGCGCGATCAGCTCGCTGCCGCGCAAACGGAGACAGCGACGCGTCAGCAAGCCTTGGAGCAGGTCACGACAGCCCGTGACGCCGCGCAACTGGAGTCCGCCGCACTGCGTGATCAGCTCGCCGCCGCGCAAACGGAGACAGCGACGCGTCAGCAAGCCTTGGAGCAGGTCACGACGGCCCGTGATGCCGCGCAACAGGAGTCCGCTACGCTGCGCGACCAACTCGCCGCCGCGCAAGCAGAACTATCGACTCGAGCCGAAGCCCTGGTACAGGCCACGTCGGCTGGCGATGCCAAGCAACAAGCGATCGACACGCTGCGACTTCAGCTGGAGCAATCCGACACAGGCCACAGCGACGCGAAAGCCAGTACGGAGGCACTGCGATTGCAACTTGCCGCCGCCCAAGCGGAGCTAGCGTCGCGACAACAAGATCTGACGCAATCAAGCGCTGCCCGAGCCGCCGCAGAGCAGGATGCTACAAGTTCGCGCCATCAGCTCGAACAAACGATGGCGGAGCTGGACAGCGCAAGGGTAGCTTTGGATTCGCTCCGTCAACAGCAGGCAGCCACCCAATTGGAGCTCGAAACACTCGAGCGCGCACGACTCGCTTCCCAAGCAGACTCCGTAGCACTTCGCGAGCAGCTCGAACACTCCAAGGCCGAACTAACGGCCGCCCTGGCTGCCAGCAGCTTGTTAGAAGGCCAGCTGGCATCGGCCGCGATGTCTCAAGCCGAGAAGATTGGCGAGGACCAGGCGTCGCAAACGCAGATACAATCGTTGCGCGATCAGCTGCTGGAATCGGAAGCTGCCTTGTCGGAAGCTTGGTCCGAAACAGCCTTGCTGCAGGAGCAGCTATCCGAGTCTCGCGCCGAGGCGCTCTCTGGCATTGACAAAGCGACCGCCGAAGCGGAACTAACCGCGCTTCGCGATCAGCTCGCGCGGACCGAGGCAGAATTGTGCGGCTCGCAAGCCAGAACAGAAGCCGAGCAACAACGGTTGGCAACACTGGAGGCTGAGCTACAACAATCTCGAGCCGCCCTCACCGATTCGCAACGCAGAACGCAAGAGGTCGAACTCAGTTTGGCGACAGCACAAGCCAGCGTCGAGACGCTTTCCGCATCGCTGGACAATTCTCAGCATCTTGACTCCCAACACGCCAGCGACCTCTTGGCACTCCGAGATCGAATTGCCGAATTGGAAACGGAAGTGGCGGCGCGATCGCACGAGTTGGAGTTGTCCAAGGCGGAGGTCTTCGAATTCTGGGTGGAGAATGAGTCTCTCCAGGAAAAGCTCGCCATTCAGTCCCAGAACGGACCGCAGCAACCTGCCTCCAGCGAGTCCGATGGCTCCCCGGAATCGAACGAATCCTTGCCGGCCCCCGAGCAGCTTCCGGCGACAACCAATCCGACACCGCCCAGCGTGCCCGTTGACACTCATGGTCAACGAGGCATCGAAGAGCACGAGGCGGACGTGATTGACATCGACGACCATCTCACTGCAACCAGCGAGAATTTGGCTGACGCGAATGCGACGTCGGAGTCGCAGATTGCACCGATCACGACGGACATTGATTCCCGCACCGAGTCTGACGTTGACATCAAAGCTCAAAGTCGCCGCGTCGAACCCCTCGGCCAGCGGGATTTGCCGGGTTCAGTGCCGCCATCGAGTGGCGATATTCACACTGGGCACACATCACCGATCGGTGACACTCTATCCCGCATGAGGGCCTTGGAGTCACAACGCCACAAAAGATCTTCCGTCATTGGTCGCGTGGCGAGAACGATGCTTTGGGTAACGGCCGTTGGTGTCATTGGCTGGATCGGCACCTTGTTGGTGAAAACCTATCTATTCTCGTCTTCGTAGTTCGTCACGAACAAGCAAGACAACTCGGACAATTTCACCTGAAATCACCGAGAACCAGGCAACACCCAATCTCGCCTCTTGCGTTCTCTTCGTGTTCTTGGCGCAATTCGTCGCTCCAATTCTCCCGGTGCGCGCGAACTTCGGATCCTGCGAATTGTCACGTTGAAGGACTGCGTCCAAAGGCAGCGTTCGGCGTGCCAAGCCGTCGTGGCGTAGCTCTGTGATCAAGCCTCAATTCCGCGCTTCTGCCCCAACCAATTTCCGAGGGAGCACTTTCGTGCAATGTTGCTGCCTGACACGGATTCGAGACGGCCCTCCGGTGTATTCACCGGAGGTGCCACATGGAAATCCAATCGATCTATGTTTCTCAACGCAAGCTGCGCGCGCCCGAGCAACTCGTTGACATGATTCGTGAGCTCGAAGACGGCGGAACATTGCCGCCGATCGTGCTCACGCGCGACGAGAACGGGACGACTCAAGTTCAGGACGGACACCATCGGATCACCGCCATCTGGCTGTCGGGCCGTCAGCACTTGCGTCCTCAAGAATTCCTGCTCGTCGAATCCGAACGGAGTCGCCCTCGTTTCGGCACGGTCACCGACCTGCTGTGCCGATGTGGACTCGGTGGAGATTCATAACACCCGCCGGGCAATCACCAAGGAGCGTGCTGTTGCGACACTACCACTATGTAGGACCCGAGGAGATCCGCAATCGTGCGAAAACAGGACGGGGAGGAACCCGAATTCGATCTACATTAGATCTTACCTCTTGGATCCAACAAAACCATTCTGACCGGGAGCCAGACGGCACGATCACTGCCACGTTCGTCATCGACCTCAACGGCGAGCTCCGCGTCGCGCCCCGTCGCTCCGAGCATATCGCCTGCGCGGCGGGTGAGCACGTTCTATCGGCGGGTGAGATCAACTTCGCGTCCGCCACGGAAGTCGTTTGGGTCTCCAATCAGTCGACCGGCTACTGCCCCGAGCCGGAGTCGTGGCCAAGTGTCAGCCATGCCCTGAGACGCTTGGAGATTGCTCCCTCCCCAATCCGCAGACAAGATTTCCGCAAGTCCTGCCACTAGACTGACAAGTACGCGTCACGCTTGTGCGACGCGTTCTCGCGTCAATGTGCATTGTTCTTAGATGCTTGATTTTGCGTAGGGCGTGCGGTACGATCCGCCTTGCAAAAGGGGCTGTGGCAGAAGGCACGTTCAAAGCGACATTCTTTCAACGCGCGCACGATTTCTTTCGCGACCGCCCTCTGATTGCGGTCGCCGCCGCTCACCACATCGTTTCGGGGGGTGCGCGCGGCCGTTCCATTCGCCATTGTCTTGCGCCCATGCCTCCCGAGGGAGTGACGCTGTGGACATCGATTTTTCCGAACTGCTGGAGTTTCTCCACGAGTTCAAGCACGGCGGCAAGCAGGGCATCCAAGCGCTGCTCGGCGCCGTCGCCGAGCCCGTGCTTAATGGCGTCTACATGCGGGACCATCGCCCTCCCGGCACACCTTGGCACTCCACCGAGGCGCCCGACGCCGAGGACTGGAGAGACGCAACGCTCTTTGAAAGCTCTCTCGCAGCGGCCGACTCTCTCAAGGAGTTTCTGGCCGTTCGCAACGGCCTCGACCCCGCGACCTTGCGCAACGGTACTCCGAAGCGAATCCCCTATCCCGACATGATCACCCTCGCCACCTCCTTCGCCGAATGGTATGAGCTGAAGCCTGCCCGCGTGGAAAACGGGAATCGGAACGCCAAATGGAGCCACAACAGCAGCCACAAAAAGTCCCTCGACCGCAAGGCAGAGTCGCTGGCCAGTCTCACTCAGACTTTTGGCTTGCGGCCGATGGCGGCGGGACAGCGCGTCAAGAACATGATGAACGGCGAATCCCTGGAACGCTTGGCGATTCCATTGGGCGACGACATCACCATCGACGACGTGCGAAACATTCTGAGTGGCGATGTCAACACCGACGACTTTCAGGCAGCTAAACGCATCACGGTCGCCATGCTGAGACAATTGGCGGCGGCCGTCGTCTCCAGCCAGGGATACTTCGTTCGCTTCAAGTGGCATCGCCCGGGAATGTTGCTCTGGCGTCTGACGGATCAAGGCGACACCGAGGAGAAGTGGCAACCGGAGTTCAACCACCGCGTCGTGCCCGTCCCGCCCCCGGTGACCGTGCCGGAGGAGGAGCAGCAACACGACCTGGTTTACGAGCGGCTGATCGAGGCCGTCAGGGAGCCCCTGCTGATTGCCCTCACCGTCATCCTCGTCGTAGCCATCATCTGGTT
>JAGQPF010000451.1 GCA_020426845.1 Planctomycetales bacterium | reverse complement strand
TACTCGCTTGTGCCCAAAGCCACCGTGTTCCCCATCTTGGTGTTTATCGGACTGGAAATCACCGCGCAGAGCTACCACGCGACGCCACGACGGCACTACCCGGCGCTGGGCATCGCGTGCCTGCCGGCGCTGGCGACGCTCGTGCTGATCTTCGTCGAAAAGGTGATGTACGATCCGGGGCTGCTCGCCTCCGGCGCCAATCCGGCCGCGCTGTCCGAGTCGGTGGCCGGCGAGGTGCAGATTCTTCGCGTGCTGGCCAACGGCTTCATTCTCACCGCATTGCTGTGGGCTTCGATGCTGGCGGCCATGATCGACGGCCGCATGCGACGTGCGGGGATCTTTTTTCTGGTCTGCGCCGCATGCACGGCCTTCGGCGTGATCCACTCGCCGCTTCCCGGTTCGCCCATGTATTGGCCACTGCAATGGCAGAGCGGCAGCTTGATGCCGGCGGGCCCTTTCACCGGCAGCACCGCGAGCTTGATGCTTGGAGTGTTTTGGGGCTATGTCGCCGCAGGCATGATGCTGATAGGTTACGAGCTGTTTCACCCAGCCGACCCCGCGCATCAGCTCGATGCCGAAAACAGCGGCGGCGAGCCCTGAGTTCCTCCGTGGGACGCTGTTCACCGACAGTTTTCGGACGGTAGTCAAGGGCCAGCCAGCATTGCGTCACGCGGAGCCACGTATGCCAATTCCACGCGTCCCCGAGCCCGAGGTGATGGACAGCCATCAGGAAGCTACGGACTACGACACCATGGATCACTCGGCCGTGAACCAGCGGTTCGTCGAGGATCTGCTGGCCGCCGGCGCCCAGGCCTCCCCAGGGTCTTCTGCTGCGCTGGCGACCCAATTTTCCGTGCAGGGCGATTGCCTCGATGTCGGCGCCGGAACCGCACAGATTCCGGTGGCGTTGTGCGAGGCGGCCGAGGGGTTTCGCGTCGCCGCACTTGATATGTCGACGGCCATGCTGGACGTCGCGGTCTACAACCTCGAACTCGCGGGGCTCACCGACCGAATCGCGCTGATTCATGGCGACGCCAAGGAGATGCCGTTCGCCGACGGCGCCTTTCACGTGGTCTTCTCCAACAGCATCGTCCACCACATCCCCGAGCCGCTTGAAGTGCTGCGCGAGTCGATCCGAGTCACGGCTCCGGAGGGCTGGCTGTTCTTCCGAGATCTGCTTCGGCCCGACACGGAGGAGGAGTTGCAGCGGCTCGTTGACACCTATGCCGCCGAGTGCAACGATCACCAACGCCAAATGTTTGCGGAATCACTCCGCAGCGCATTCACGCTGGACGAGCTGGCCGAGCGGATCGAATCGCTCGGCGGCGACCCTCAACGCCAACTGAAGGCAACCAGCGACCGACATTGGACCTGGGTGGCCGGACGCTCGGAATTGAAGAGCTAGTTGGATTGGCCGGCGCCCCAAGCTCGTGGCTTGCCACGACTTCGCGAGTTCTCCAACCCCCAAACGAAGGTTTGACGGTCCACGAGGAGCAGCAAAATGCAGCAGTACCACGACTTGATGCGCGACATTCTCGACAACGGCGTGGAAAAGCACGACCGCACGGGCACCGGCACGAGATCCGTCTTCGGTCGCCAGTATCGATTCGACCTCGCCAAGTCCTTTCCGATGCTGACCACCAAGAAGCTGCACTTCAAGTCGATCGCCTACGAGCTGCTGTGGTTTATTCGCGGTGACACGAACATCAAGTATCTCAACGACCACGGTGTCACGATTTGGAATGAATGGGCCGACGACGAGGGGAATTTGGGGCCCGTCTACGGCTACCAGTGGCGTAGCTGGCCCGGCCGCGATGGGCAAGCAATCGATCAATTGATGCAAACCATCGAGCGTATTCGCACCGATCCGGACTCGAGACGCTTGATCGTCTCCGCATGGAATGTCGGTTGGCTGGACCAGATGGCGTTGCCGCCGTGTCACTTGTTGTTTCAATTCTACGTCGCCGACGGCCGGCTTAGCTGCATGATGGTCCAGCGCAGCGCCGACGTGTTTCTCGGCGTGCCGTTCAACATCGCCAGCTACGCGTTGCTCACTCGGATGGTCGCACACGTCACGGGTCTCGAGCCGGGCGAGTTTGTGCTGACGCTGGGCGATGCGCACCTCTACACCGATCACCTCGAGAAGGCCTCGCTGCAGTTGCAACGCGAACCGAGACCACTCCCTACGTTGCACATCAACCCCGCCGTGCAATCGCTGACGGAATTCCGCTACGAAGACTTCACGCTCGAAGGATACGACCCGCATCCCCACATTCCCGCCAAAGTGGCGGTGTGAGCTGGGCGTTGGGAGGCCGATGTCCACGGCGGGATTGAGGAGCAACTCGGTTGTGAACTCGGTTGTCTTGTGCCAAGCGCACAAAAAATCGGCCCTCCGCGCAGAGCGAAGAGCCGATCGTTGTAATCAGCGCGTCTTAGCAGGCTCGATTACTTGATGTCGTGCAGTTCGACGACGAAGTGCAACGTGGCGTTGGGCGGAATCACGCCGCCGGCGCCCCTGGCGCCGTAGCCCAGATTCGAGGGGATCTCGAGCTCGATCATGCCCCCCTTGCCCACCAACTGCATGCCCTCGGTCCAGCCAGCAATCACCTGATTGAGCCCGAACGAAATCGTCTTGCCGCGTTGGTACGAGCTGTCGAACACCTTGCCGCCGTCGAGCCAACCGTGGTAGTGCACCGTCACGGAGTTGGTCGCGGCAGGCTTGGCGTCATCGCCCTTGCGAAGAATTCGGTATTTCAGGCCGGAAGCCGTGCTCGTGAACGTCTTGGCAGCGTCGGCGTCGATCTTGCCGGCGCCTTCAGGCAACTTGGGAAGGGCAACTTCTTCGGACAAAGTCAGCTCCGCGGAAAGAGTGAGGGCGAGAGTAAAAGCGAGGGCAGCAGCGATTTGGCGATGCATGCGTGAACCTTGAGAGGCGGTAGGAAACGATCGATGGACCGTGCGGTCCGGGGTCGGAAAGTTGATGAAGATAACAAAATGAGCCGCAGGGGTCACTCCGTGGCACAGGCTGCCAGCCTGTGATGAACAGGTGATCTCGGTTCACCGTGGTTTTGGACGAAGGTTGCAGGCTGGCAGCCTGCACTACGACGAACGATCAACGGCTTCCTAGCGGGCTTCGGTGGCGCCGGCGTTCACGAAGTCGCGATCGTCGTCCTGACGACGCTTGTGGAGGTACATCTTGATCGGCACTTCGCCAAACGGCAGCTGATCTCGCAACACGCCGAGCAGGTAGCGGCGATAGTCGGGCGAGAAAGCGGCGGGGTCGCTGCAGATCAGAACGATTGTGGGCGGCTGCTCCGCGACCTGCGTGGCGTAAAACAGTTTCGGGCGACGATTCCGCCACACCGGCGGCGCATGGTGTTGCATTGCTCGCCGCAACAACCGGTTCAGCTCGCCCGTGGTGACCCGGTCACGGCTCTGCTTGTACAACATCTGCGAGTGGTTCAGCAACGCCTTCACATTCTTGCCGGTCTGGCCGGTAATGAAGGCAATCGGCACGTGCCACATCGTCTGGAACGTGTCGCGCAGGTATCGCACCCAGCGCTCGGTGGGCATCTTGCCCGCCATCATGTCCCATTTGTTGACGACGAACACACACGGCTTGTAGTTGTCGGAGATGTACTTGCAGAGCTGCTTGTCCACCTTGCTGATTCGCTGCGTGGCGTCGAAGAACATTAGCACGACGTCGGCGCGACGAATGCTGCGGTGAGCTCGGTGAGTGCTGTAGAACTCGAGGTCGGTTCTCACCGCCTTGCCCTTGCGCAACCCGGGCGTGTCGATCGCGATGAACGCCTTTCCGTCCAGGTCATAGCGGACGTCCACGCTGTCGCGGGTCGTGCCGGGGATCTCGCTGACGATCACTCGCTCCGCTTGGCACAGCGCATTGACGAAGGTGCTTTTGCCGACATTTCGCCGCCCGACGATGGCCACCTTCATCTCCGGCTCGGCCATCTGCTCGGCGGTCGGCTCGTCGGGACCGCGCTCGGGCAGTCGGTCGACGATCATCTGCAGCAGCCGGTCGCGATTGCGATTCTGTTTCGCGCTGACACGCACCAACTTGCCGCGGCCCAGCCGGTAGAACTCGTCAGCCTGCGGGTCAAGCGTCGAGGAGTCCGTCTTGTTGGCGACGCAGAGAATCGGTTTGTCGACGTAGCGCAGCCGCTTGGCCACTTCCTCGTCGAGCGGAGCGATGCCGGTTCTGGCGTCGACCACAAACAGGATCAAATCGGCGCTTTGGATGCCCAGCTCGATCTGCTCTTCGATCTCGTTCGTCAGATTGTCGACATCGTTGATGCCGATGCCGCCCGTGTCGACGATTTCAAAATACCGGCCGCCCTCGTCCATCAAATACGACAGGCGATCGCGCGTCACCCCGGCGACGTCGTCGACGATGGCAAGACGACGCTGCGCCAACCAGTTAAAGATGCTGGACTTGCCCACATTGGGACGACCGACGATGACTACTTGAGGCACGGACATTCCGCTATTATAGCTCCAGGAAGGTGCTGCAAAACTCCCGATTCGGTGTTCCGAGCGGCTGAGTTTTGTTCGATTCGGATTCAAAATTGAGTTTAGTTGCCGGCCCCGTCGCTTCACCAGGGCGCCGGGCCGCCCCGCCGCCGGCCCCCGAATCAACGGTGGTGCCCGCCTTGGGTCGGCGTTGGTTGTGCTCGGGGCAACGTTGGGTCAGCACCTCTCGGCACAGATTCACAAGGTTTGATTCTGCACTTTTCGGCAGCGAGGGCGAGTGGGATGGACGACTGGTCAATACGACTGCGGCGCGCGGTAGCTCAGCAAATGCAGAGCCTGCAGGCGGCGGGCGTTGGTCAGTTGGGCGTTCCACCGGAGAAACTCGACCCCGTGGCGCCGGCGGAAGTCCCCGTGGCTCCGGCGGAAGTCCCCCCGCAGCAAGCGGAAGTCCCCCCGCAGCAAGCGGAAGTCCAAGTGGCAGCTGCGGCGGCAGCCACGACTGCTGACCCTGCCACCACTTCGGCGCCTTCGCCCGGGTGGACCGAGGCTCAGGCCACCACATTGCTGCGTGAACTGAGCGAGGAAGTCGCGGCCTGCCAACGCTGCGAAGAATTGGCGTGCACGCGGCGGCAAACGGTATTCGGCGTGGGCACCCCCACGCCACGGCTGTGTTTCTTCGGCGAAGCGCCCGGGTTTGACGAGGACCAGGCGGGTGAGCCGTTCGTCGGTGCGGCGGGCTCGCTGCTGACCGACATTATCCAGAAAGGCATGAAACTGCGCCGAGCCGACGTGTACATTCTCAATGTGCTCAAGTGTCGGCCGCCCGGCAATCGAAACCCCGAGCCCGAAGAGATCGCCAACTGCCGGCCCTTCTTCCAACGCCAGCTCGAAATTCTGCGTCCCCAGTTCATCTGCTGCCTGGGGGCATTCGCCGCCAAGACGCTGCTCGAATGCGACTTGTCGGTGGGACGGCTACGAGGCAAGCTCCATACTTACCGAGGGGAAAACTTCTCGGCACAAGTGGTGGTGACCTACCACCCCGCATACTTGCTGAGAAACCTCGAAGAGAAAAAGAAGACTTGGTCGGACATCCAGATGCTGATGCGTGCGATGGAGATCGCTTGACGCATGGCACCATGCGGCACGGGGCACTACCTATTGCCCCGTCAGCACTAAACGTTGGGTTGGTCGCCGCCCCAACCTCGTGGCTCGCCACGACTTCGCGAGTTCTCCAACCCCAAAACGAAGGCTTGGTAGGGCGGCCCTTCCGG
>JAGQPF010000450.1 GCA_020426845.1 Planctomycetales bacterium | reverse complement strand
CTTGGGCTCAGTCCCTCTATGGCTATCGAGCGGGCCGTGCCGACCCTCGCCAGCGACGTACGGGGGATCTCGTTTGAAACGGTTATCGCGTCGATTTTCGTCGCACGCAATGTTGCGCCGCTATTGCCAAATGAGGCCGCGTATTGCGTCGCCCACGCTATCGAGCAGGCCGAGCAGACTACCGATCCTTTCGACCTCCAGGACTTGGCATACGCAATCGCCGCGCTTGCCGGCCAGTTCGAAGCCGCAACGGAGCTTGGCTTGGCCCGGCGTACGATGTACCGCGCCGCTAGCCTCACTGGCCAATGCACCGATCTCGAGGATATTGCACGCTTGGCAAAAGCCGTCGCCATCGTCAGCGAACTCGACGTTCCAACAGCCCAAGATGTGGCAGGATACATCATCGGTCGCGCCCTTGACGTCATCAAGGACACTTCCAACTCCGGCGAACTGTTGATGCTCCCAGAAATCACTTTCGCAATAGCAGGGCAACTCGACGAGCCAACGGTCAGGCGTACCGTCGCCCGCTCCCTCGACCTCGCCGCCGAGGCGACAGATTCCAAGGCGCTTCAGTTGCTGGCAGAGACCATCGCCGCGCTGGCCGACAAGCTCGATCCAGCCAGCTTGCGCGAGACTGCTGGTCGGATCGTCGAACGTGCCATCCGGTTCGCCGAAGAGACGACCTCTTCAGAATCGCTGCTGGCCGCAGCGGAGGCCATCGCCATCCTGGCCGCCAAAGGTGACCCGACGATCGTACGCGTCGCAGCGAAAAGGACGGTCGAGCGTGCACTCGATCTCGCGGAGCGGACAACCAATCACTACGAGCTCGATAGGTTGGCGAAGGCAATCGGTTCGCTCTTGATCTGGCATGATGACGACACGGCGGCCGATGTGGCGAACCGGACTGTTGTTCGCGTGCTCACCGCTGGCCCTGGTACATTACTCACTCCCAGAGACCCTGCCTCCGCGATTGCTGCCCTCGCACAGTATCTTGACGTAAACACAAGTGCCCAAACGGCAGCAAAGCTCCTCGAACTTGGCAAAGAACAGAATGAGTCGCTTTCGCTTTCCAGCACTGTGCGCGCAGTGACTATGCTAGCAAATCGTCTGCCTCAACACACGGCCACAATCAGTGCGTTAAGTCTTCTCGTTTTCGCTGAACATAACAATAGTCCAAGTATCGTCGCGGATGTCGCTGAAGCCGTCGCTTCGCTCTCGATGCAAATTGACCTTCCAACCGCTCGTAACGTGGCACGGCGAATTGTGGGCCAAACTACGCAATCGGTCGACCGCGCAGCCTGCCAACAAGTAGTTTATATCAATCCGCACGCAGCTATTTCAGCGTTTGCACGCACTATTGTTGCCCTCGCCAGCCACATCGAACCTGGAGCGAGCCGGGCGGCCGCCGCCAGCACCGTCGGTCTCGCCATCCACATCGCCGCCGGAACGAAGAATTGCATTCCGCTACGGGTCCTGGCCGAGGCTATCGCTACGTTGGGACCCCTACTGCCGGGTCCTGCAGCGGCGCTCGTCGCCATCGAGCTCTTGAAGCTGCCGCTCGGTGGTGATGGAGAGTTCACAGAGACCCTCGTCGCAGCCATCACCAACGCCCTCAACCGTCCCGACCTCCTCCGCCCTTTCCCCGAGCAGAGCTTCTGGGCCGCTATGCAGCATCTGGCCGAGCTGAAGGCCGCCAACCCCGACTGGGGCTGGCTCGACCTCGCCCGCCCGCCGCTGCCACCGGACGACCTCGTCGAATCCTTCCGCCGCCTCTGCGCCAACCCGCCCGACTTGCCCAAGCCTGCCGAGACTTGACCGCAGTCCCGCCCACGACCGCGTTCCGCAACTCGGCCAAGCCCGACCATCCGTCGGCTGGCACCGCCGGCGTCCAGAGGAAGAAGTCCGCGACCTTCTCGCCGCCACCGCCCAGGCCGCCCGCGTCGTCGAGGAAAGCGCG
>JAGQPF010000449.1 GCA_020426845.1 Planctomycetales bacterium | reverse complement strand
CGCGGGGGGTGCACGCTAGTTCCCTGGGATTGCGCCCAGGGCTAACATCTGTCGCCCCTGTCGGGGCTTGGTGTGCGCGCCGCGCGGATCAAGGGGGGCACGCAGGTTCCCTGGGCGCAAGCCCAGGGCCCTAGCACCGGAGGCCAGGACCGCGGCGAGGAGGCCGACCGGACCAACCAGACCGGTCGCCTAACCGGACTACGTAGGACGGACTTCCAGTCCGTCTTTGCTACCAGGAAGTTCAGGACGGACTGGAAGTCCGTCCTACCCATGCCACTATTCTTGTGCTCTCGGCCCTTTCCGTTCAAAGTAGAGGCTGGCCCTCGACCCAACCGCTCCGACGTGTGCGACGAACTCCCGGCAGGGCCGCCGGGCCCTGCTCGATTCCCTTCCCTTCCTCCCCGCCGCCATCCTATGTCGTTGAATCCGCACACCTTCCCGCGAAAACGCTCACCCGCCCCCATGCTTCGAGCTTGGTTTGCCGTCACGGGAGTGCTGGTCCCGCTCACCCTGTTCGCCGCGGAACCGGCGCCGACCGGTGAGACGGCGGACTTCGGCCGCGACATCAAGCCGCTGCTGGCTCGGCGGTGCTTCTCTTGTCACGGACCGGATGAGGCGGAAGGCGGTCTGCGGCTCCACGAGTCGAAGTCGGCGCAAGCGGAACTCGAGTCCGGCAAGCGAGCGGTCGTGCCCGGCGCTCCTGACCAAAGCGAGCTGTTGGCCCGCGTGGCGTCGAAGGACGAATCCGAGCGGATGCCTCCCGAAGGGAAGCCGCTTACGGAATCCGAGGTCGCTGCGCTGCGGCAGTGGATTGCGGCGGGCGCCGAATGGAAAGGGCACTGGGCCTTTGAGCCGGTCGCAAATCCCGACCCGCCGCGTTTGCAGGACGAGGCCCAATGGGCGCCCCATGTCGCCACCGACATCGACCGCTTCGTCGCCGCCCAACTTCAGGCGCGCGGGCTGAAACCCAATCGCGATGCCGATCGCCGCGTGCTGATTCGCCGCGCCTATTACGATCTGATCGGATTGCCCCCTTCAACGGCCGAGATCGAGGCGTTTGTCAACGACACGCAGCCCGATGCCTGGGGGCGGCTGATCGACCGGTTGCTCGAAATGCCGCAATACGGCGAGCGGTGGGGGCGCCACTGGCTCGATCTGGTTCGCTATGCCGAAACCAACAGCTTCGAGCGCGACGGGCCCAAGCCGAACGCGTGGAAGTACCGGGATTATGTCATTCGCAGCTTGAATGAAGACAAGCCGTACGATCGCTTCCTGCTCGAACAGCTGGCGGGCGACGAGCTGCCGGATGCCAATCTCGAAACAATGACCGCCACCGGCTTCTATCGGCTGGGCATCTGGGACGATGAGCCGGCTGACCCGCTGTTGGCGCGGTATGACGAACTGGACGACATCCTGACCGTGACCGGGCAAGGCCTGATGGGCCTCACCTTGAACTGCGCCCGCTGCCACGATCACAAGATCGACCCGGTCACGCAATCCGACTACTACGGGCTGATCGCATTCTTTCAGGGACTGACCCCCTATGGCCACCGCGGCGATCAAACTTCCAACAATCAATGGGACGCCGCCGGGCCCGCGGTGAAGAGCCAGCGCCAGCAACTCGAACAGCAAAAGAAGCAGCTGGAACGCGAGTCGCGAGAGCTGGAGCAAGCCGGCATCGCCAAAATGCCTGCGCCCGATCAACGGGCCACGGAAGGTCCCGAGCGAGCGAAAGTGCTGCGGAAGAAACTTAAGGACCACCTGGACGATCAGCAGTGGGAGCAGTACGAGGCCAAGCAAGCTGCGTTGCGGGAGGTGTCCAAGCAGCTCGCCGGCCTGCCGGCCGAGGAGTTTGTGCTGGCCGTGGCCAAGTGCGACCCGCGACCGGCGGCCACTCACGTGCTGCCTCGTGGCAATCCGCATGCTCCGGCGGCCGAGGTCTCCCCGCACTTCCCCGAAATCCTCGGCGGTGGCTCCCCATCCCTCCCCGAGCTCGCTGCCGACGCACGTTCCTCGGGCAGGCGCCTGGCGCTGGCCCGCTGGATCACCTCTCCCGACAACCGGCTGACAGCCCGTGTGATGGTGAATCGCGTTTGGCAATTTCACTTCGGCCGCGGCATCGTCGCCTCATCCAACAATTTCGGCATGCTCGGCACCCCGCCCACCCATCCGGAACTGCTGGACTACCTCACGACCCACTTCGTGAAGGACGGCTGGTCGCTGAAGAAGCTCCACAAGCGAATCATGCTGAGCGCCGCCTACCGGCGGGCCTCAAGCGACAACGCCGAGGCGTTGGCCGCCGACCCCGGCAACGAATTGCTCTGGAGATTCGACATTCGCCGTCTGAGCGCCGAGGAGCTGCGCGACTCGATGCTGCAGGTCACTGGCGAGTTGAACCGCCAGATGTACGGGCCGAGCATCTATCCCAAGATCTCGCAGGAAGTGCTAGCGGGACAGAGCCGGCCGGGCGCAGGCTGGGGCAACTCCTCGCCCGAGCAGGCGAGCCGCCGCAGCGTCTACATCCACATCAAACGCTCGCTGATTCCCCCCGAGCTGTCGGTGTTCGACTTCCCCGAGACGGACCGCAGCTGCGAGGCGAGATTCGTCACGATCCAGCCCGCTCAGGCGCTGACGATGCTGAACAGCGACTTTGCTCAAGCGCGTGCCGAGAAGCTCGCCGAGCGCTGTCGAGCCGAGGCGGAGGATTTGGCGGGGCAGATTCGTGTGGCCATCGACCACGTCTTCAGCCGAGCTGCCGAGGCGGATGAGATTCGCCGCTACAGCGAGTTGTTCGAGCGACTCAGATCACAACACGAGGCGTCGCCCGAGGCGGCGCTGAAGCTGATTTGCCTGGCCCTGCTGAACACCAACGAATTCATGTTCCTCGATTAGAGGACATCAGGCTGTCAGCACAACAGCATCCTGATCGAACGACGGACTCCCCAGACGCATTACGGGAATACGAGAAGGCACTCATGACGAAACAATCCGCTCCGCGCACGTTCTGCGGCCGCACGCGACGAGAGTTCATCTGGCAGGCAGGCGCCGGCTTTGGCGCCACGGCCTTGTCAGCCATGCTGGAAGACTCGTTTTTCGCGAGGCAAGCCGTTGCCGCCGACGGGACGGCGCCCTACGAGCCGCCACTGGCGCCGCGCAAGCCACACTTCGCTCCGAAGGCGAAGAACGTGATCTTTCTCTTCATGTACGGCGGCCCCAGCCATATCGACACGTTCGATTACAAGCCAAACATGGTCGGCATGGATGGGAAGACGGTCGACGTCAAGACGTTTGGCCGGGGTGGTCACCGCAGCCAGGGCCGCATCGTCGAGCCGCGTTGGAAATTCAAGCAGTACGGCGAATGCGGCAAGTGGGTCAGCGACCTGTTTCCGCATCTGGCGACATGCGTGGACGACATTGCGTTCTTGCACTCGATGACGGCGGACTCGCCGATCCACGGCTCGGCCATGTTGATGATGAACTCCGGGCGCATCCTCAGCGGCAGCCCGGCGATGGGCTCCTGGATCAACTACGGATTGGGCACGGTCAACCAGGATTTGCCCGGCTTTGTCGTGATGCTCGACCCGACCGGCGGTCCGATCAGCGGCGCCAAAAACTGGTCGAGCGGCTTCATGTCGGCCAATTACCAAGGCACGATTTTCCGGCCCGAGGGCGCTCCGATGATCGACCTCAAGCCGCCCGCCGGCATGAGTGAAGCGATGCAGCGCGAGGTGATTGACGCAGTGCAGCAGGCCAATCGCCGCCACCGCGAGAACCGCGGCAACTCGGACTTGGCCGCCCGCATCGCATCCTACGAGCTGGCCTACAAGATGCAACAGTCGGCCCCGGAAGCGGCTGATTTGGAGGCGGAAGATCAATCCACACGGGAGCTCTATGGACTCGACAATCCTCAGACCCGCGACTTCGGCCGCCGCTGCCTGCTCGCTCGCCGACTGGTGCAACGAGGGGTGCGCTTCGTGCAGGTCTACTCGGGAGGGTCGCACAACGACGCCAATTGGGATGCGCATGGCGACCTGGAGAAGAATCACAACTACCACGCGGGACGCACGGACCAGCCGATCGCGGCGTTGCTGAAGGACCTCAAGCGACAGGGCCTGCTCGACGAGACGCTCGTGATCTGGGGCGGCGAGTTCGGTCGCCAACCAACCGCCGAATACGCCAAGGGCTCCGGGCGCGATCACAACTCGTACGGCTTCACGATGTGGATGGCCGGCGGCGGCATCAAGGGCGGCGTCAGTGTCGGCACGACCGACGAGCTCGGCTCACGCGCTGTCGAGCAGCCGATGCATGTCAAGCGACTGCACGCCACCATTCTCAACCAACTGGGGCTCGACCCGAACCGCCTGTCCTACTTCTATGGTGGTTTGGATCAGAAGCTGGTGGGCGTGGAGCATGTGGACCCGATCCGCGAGATTATCTGATTCCACACGAGCCAAACGGCAAATCGACGATTCGCGGACGATACGCGGACGATTCGCGGACGATTCGCGGACGATTCGCCGAAGGGGCCACCAATCGGAAACAAGCTGGTTTTCAACAAGCTCCTAGGATCGCCGCCTTCCAGGCTGCGCTGCGATCACGGTTGTTGGCCACGTAGTTGCTCGGTGAGCTGCTTTTGACCGGCCTCGAGCGTCTGTCGCATGGCTTCCATTTGAGCTCGTAATAGAGCGGCTGCGCTGTTCTCGGCTTCTGCTGCTGCCCCGGGCAGAATGCCGCCGGAAGTGATGATCAACGGCGACTTGTTCGCAGCGGTGGGCAGCGTGACGCCGTTTATGGTCAACGGCACGTTGTTGGCGACAGCCCAACGCAAGCGTCGATCCAGATGGGCGACAAGGCGCCGCATGGCGGACATCGCGCCGCGCGAACCGTTGAACTCGTCGAGCCGGCCATCGATCAGCAGAGCCCCGTTGGGGTTCTGCACGGCGGCCGTTGTCTCGGCAAGCTGCTGGAGCACGAGGCGTTGGACTTGTGGCACGACCACGCGAACATCCCACGGCCCGACTGGCAACAGCGAGTGATTGACCACTAGCGTGAAGTGGCCTTCATCCTCCATCAGGCTGACCATCCAATCATGCACCTGCCCTCGCTGGGACAGCCAACGATACCCGCCCGCGGGAATTGCGATCATCGGCCCGACTGCGTCGCCAGTGCGGGCGCGCACGCCGACGGGGCCTTCGGCAGCGATCGACGCTCCGGTGGAGTCCGCAATCACCAACGCCTTTTCGATCACGTGGATGCCGCCACCGGCGGTGCGCAGCTTGACCGGCCGCTTGGCGCCCAAAGCTCGAGCGCGCACGGTGCCATAATTCACGAACAACTCCGACGTGCTTTCCGGCCGGAACTCGGCAGGCGCCTCGATCGTCACTTCGCCAACGTCCTTCAGAGACAGTCTGGCGACACCCGAGACCAACTGCAGCGTCTCGTCCTGCAGATGGCTGGGCAACACCGTGGCCCAACGGGCTGGCTGCTGCTGGTCATCGGCAAGCATGGCCCACACGACGGGCTCGTTGTTGGACGACTGCGGCTCGGGCGCCGGTTCGCGGGGAGATTCGGAAGCGGATTGGTTCGACGGCTCGTGGCGAGCGACCTGCGGCGGCGCCGAGCCTTCGTCCCGTTTGCCGTCCTGCGTGCGCGGCGCGGGCTCGTTTGGCGAGGCAATGTGAGACGCCGGCGCGCCCTCATGGTTCGAGTGCTGCGTTGCCACGTCGGCCTGCCGGGGAGCGCCCAAGCGGCTAGCTGACTGGGTTGCCGACGGAGTTGCCGACGGTCTTGCTGATTGACTCGCCGTTGCACCGGGCGAAGGCGATGGAGCTGGTTGCAGGCGAGCGGCCAGGATGATGACGAGCACGGCGGCCGTGCCGCCCATCACAGCGCCCATCACAGCGCCCATTAGATGCATCCGGCGAGCAGCCGGGCGCGAGACGCGAGACGCCACGCGTGGCTCACGACACAACACCGGCATGGGCGTGGTCGCCGGGAGCTTTGACTCCGGGGCCAGTTCCCGCTCGAGTTCCGGCCCCGCCTCCGCATGCTCCCCCGCCAGACGCGCCATCACGCGGCGAGTGAAGTCCGAGCAGTTCGACAGCTCCGGCAAAGCATCATCAAGCTCGTCCGCTTCGCAGCCTTGGTTTCGCTCGTGGACGGAGCAGTCGTCCGAGCGGCCCAGGGCGGCCAGCAGGCCGTGCATTTCGATGTCTGCCAACGGCCGGGGAACCGGCATGGCGCCGCGCGACACCTCGTCCAACAACCGTTGTTGCTCGTCGATCGGCAGATCCTCGTCGAGGAACTGCGTCCACAATTCGGTCAGCCGGGGCATCATTCGTCGTCTCCCGGCAACTCGGTCTTGTTGCGCACGCACTCGCCCAGCGCATTGCGGATCCGCAATAGCGCCATGCGAATCGAGCCGCTCTTGCGATTCGTTCGCTCGGCAATCGCCTCGGCGCGCTCGCGATGAAAATAGAACGCCTCCACCAGCTCACGCGCCGGGTCGGACAGGGTCTCCAAGCAGTCGCTTAGCGCGTCCAGCATGCGCTGGTGATCATCGGGCTCGTCGTGCGTCAAGCGTGCAACCTGCCATTGATCGACGCAGGCCTCCATCACTCGGCCCTCGCGACGCTGCCGTCGGGCCTCGTCGCGGAGAAAGGTGAGTGCCAAGTGGCGGGCAATTCCCAGCAGCCAGGTAGAAAATTGGCTGTCGGCGCGAAATGTATTGAGCCGACGATGGGCGGTGAGAAAAGTTTCTTGAGCGAGATCGTCGACGGAGCCGGGATCGCGTAGATACCGCCCGAGGAAGGTGCGGACCATGGCTTGATGTCGCTCGACGAGCGCGCAGAAGGCCCTGGAATCTCCGGATTGTGCCTGAATCACGAGGAGATTCACCAGCGCATTGGTTTCAGCGGAGGACAAAACGGTGGACATTACAGGTATGTCGCCCGGTGCGCCGAAACGTCACATCCAGCCGCGCCGATTGCTCGATCCGAGGCTGTTGTGAGCTGAACTTCCTTAGCCGCAGGCCGTCGCCCCCTCTGGAGCCAGGCGTTTACGGCCTATCCCCAAACTCATGGCTCCAAGGCTTGACGGTCTGTTAGTCTTCCTCTTCCTCTTCCATCTTGGCCTTGGCCATGATGTCTTGCTGGACGTTGGGGGGCATCACTTCGTAATGGCTAAACTCCATGGAGAAGCTGCCCTGCCCGCCGGTCATGCTGGAGAGCGTGCGGGAGTAGGTGCTGACCTCGCGGAGTGGCACTTCGCAGTGCACCGTTTGAAAGGCGCCTCCCGCCGCATCGCTGCCCTGAACGCGGCCGCCGCGGCCGGACATGTCGCTGTAGACATCGCCGACCTTCTCCTCCGGCACGGTGATATCCATCTTCACCACCGGCTCGAGCAGCGCTGGCCGGGCCTGGAGAAATACGTCGCGGAACGCCATGGAGGCGGCCGTCTTGAACGCCGCCTCGGAGCTGTCCACATCGTGGTACTTGCCGAAGTGCACTTCGACACAGACGTCCTGAACTTGGTGTCCGGCGATCACTCCCCGCGTCATTCGCTCTTTAAAGCCCTTCTCGATGGCTGGCAGGAAATTGCCGGGGATCGAGCCCCCCACGATGGAGTCGATCCAGAGAAAGTTGTTCTTGGGATCGTAGTGGATCTCTTTGCAGGAGGGGAATTTGTCTTTGGTGACAAACTCCTCGGGCTTGACGCCCTGCGGCAGCGGGAACATGCGAATATGCACCTCGCCGAACTGTCCGCGACCGCCCGACTGCTTCCTGTGGCGATAGTGGCCGTCGGCTGGCTGCTGAATGGTCTCGCGAAACGGGATCTTCGGCTCCTTTGTCTCCACTTCGAGCTTGTCGCGGCGGTGCAGCCGCTCCTGAATGATCTTCAGATGCAGCTCGCTCATGCCCGTCATGACCAGCTCTTTGGTCTGGGAGTCGCGATCGAGGTGGATCGTGGAGTCTTCCTCGACAATCTTGTGCAGCGCACCGGACAGCTTGGCGTCGTCGCTGTGGTTCTTGGGGGTGACGGCGAGGCCGACCATCGGGGTGGGGAATGGAATCGCAGGCAGCGTGTAATCGCCGATCGAGGTCCCGGTATGGAGGTCGTCCATCTTGGCTACGGCGACGATATCGCCGGGACCGGCTTCGGCAATCGGCTCGGTGTGCTCGCCCTGCACTTTTAACAGCGGCCCCATTTTGACGCCCTTGCGTGCGCTGGACGCGTGGACGTTCTGGTCCTTGGTCAGCTTGCCGGAAAAGACGCGGATGAAGCTGAGCTTCTGCACGAACGGGTCGATGCGAGTTTTGAAGACGCGGGCAACGAGCGGCCCGTCGGGGTCGGCGGTGACTTCAAGCTCCTCGTCGTCCTTGGTCGCGACGCGTCGCAGGGTGCCGGGCGGCAGAGCGCAGGCGGCCAAGCCATCCAGCAGCTCGTCGAGCCCCACGCCGGTCTTGGCCGAGCAGCAGAAGATCGGCACCAGCGTCCCCTCGGCGACGGCGCGGACCATCAACTGTGACAACTCTTCGTCACTCGGCATCTCGCCCTCGAAGTACCGCTCCATTACCGCCTCGTCGACTTCGATGATCGACTCCAAGAGCGGCTCGCTGATTTCGGCGGGATCGATCAGGGCGCCCGCGGTGTCGCCGGGAACATGCAGCGTGCTGGCGACGCCTCGGAAGTCGTGTCCCGACCCCAACGGCACGTTCAGCAACACGCAGCGCGGCCCCCATAGGTCCCGGACCGACTCGACGATTTCCGTGAAATTCACGTTCTCGTCGTCCATCTTGTTGATCACGACGGCGCGGCCGAGCCCTTGTTTGCCCGCCTCGTCAAACACGCGGCGAGTGTTCACCTCGATGCCCGAGTGAGCGTTGATCACCACCACCGCCGTGTCGACGCCGGCGAAGGCGCCGATGGTCTGGCCGATGAAGTCCGGGTAGCCCGGAGTGTCGACCACGTTGTAGGAGATCTGCTTGTGGTCGAAGTGGACGCAGGTCGCCTCGATGGAGTACTTGTGGGTCTTCTCCTCGTCGTCGAAGTCGCAGATGCTCGAGCCGTCGTCGACACTGGGATGGCCGCTGACCGCCTTGGTCTTCACCAGCAGCGCGTCGACCAAGCTGGTCTTGCCCGCCGAACCGTGTCCGCACAACGCTACGTTTCGAATCTGCTGCACTGCGGCCATAACCGATCCCTCTCCATCTAGTTGCTGTTAGTTCGTCACTCGCCTCTTGTTTCTCCGCTGGCCGCGAGCGCCTCGGGCAGGCTCATGCGGCCCTCATAAAGACTGCGTCCCACGATGCAGCCAGCCATGCCGATCTCCGCTAGCCGGCGAACATCGTCGGCCGTGGTCACTCCACCTGAGGCGACCACGTCGGCGTCGGTCGCGGCGTTCATTTCCGCCATCGCCTCGAGATTCGGGCCCTGCAACATCCCGTCCTTGGCGATGTCGGTGTAGACGATCGCCGCCAACGGGGCTTGGCTGAGCCGCACGGCCAGGTCGATGGCGGCGACCGAGCTCACCTCCAGCCAGCCGTCGGTGGCCACCAAGCCATTTTTGGCGTCGATGCCGGCGACCAGCTTGCCGGGATGCTGCTCACAAACAGAGGCGAACCAGTCGGGGTCTCGCACGGCGCGGGTGCCGATGACCAAGCGGTCGAGCCCCAGTTGGAGCCAATGCTCGATCGTCCGCTCGTCGCGAATGCCGCCGCCCAACTGGCAAGGCACATCGACGGCGGCCCGAATCGCGGTCACCGCCGCGCGGTTCGCGCCCTGTCCGTCGCGGGCGCCATCGAGATCGACCAGATGCAGGCATGTGGCGCCCTGCTCGACCCAGTGCCGCGCCATGGCGGCCGGATCTTCACCGAAGACGGTTTCACGCTGGTAATCCCCTTGCTCCAAGCGGACGCATTTTCCGCCCCGCAGGTCGATCGCCGGCCAAATCCGCATCATGAAACTATTCCGCCATCGAGAAGAGAAACTCGGAATATGACACACCGCAGAACCGGTCGCAAGACATTGAGTCGCTTCGCCGCAGCGCGGCAGCCCGGACACGGGCAGGTCGATTGGCTACAATAAACCACTCTGCCTTCCTCCACTCGCCTTCGTCACTACAAGTCGTTTGCCGATGATTACGATTGTCGACTATCAAATGGGAAACCTGCGCAGCGTTCAAAAGGCGTTTGAGCGGGTCGGCCATAGCGCGGTCGTCAGCTCCGATCCTGTCGAGCTGTCCAACGCGACGCATTTAGTGCTGCCGGGAGTCGGAGCTTTTCGCGATGCGATCAAGGAGTTGCGAAACCGCGGGCTCGACCAAGTCGTCGTGGACTCGATCGAAAGCGGCAAGCCGTTTCTCGGCATCTGTCTCGGTTTGCAGCTGCTATTCGACGTCAGCTACGAGGATGGCGAACACGAGGGGCTGGGCGTCCTGCCGGGCGAGGTCGTGCGATTTCGGCCGCCTCACCACGAGATCAAGGTGCCCCACATGGGCTGGAACCAGGTTCGCCGACGAAGTTCGCCGCCGATCCTGGACGGCATTGCCGATGGCACGCACTTCTACTTTGTCCACTCGTACTATGTCGTCCCCCGGGATCCCGAGGTGGTCGCATTGGAAGCGGACTACCCGGACCCGTTCTGCGCGATGGTGTGGCGGGACAACCTCTACGCCACCCAATTCCACCCCGAAAAAAGCCAACAAAACGGCCTGCAGCTGCTCGGCAAGTTCGCCTCGTTGCCCAGCGCGACGTCTGCCATGTCGTAGTGCAGGCTGCCAGCCTGCAGCCAAAACCATCACAGGCTGGCAGCCTGTGCCACGTAGCCACCATCACAGGCTGGCAGCCTGTGCCACGTGGCCTGTGCCGCGGCCCTTCTTCTGCGAAAGAAACGAGCATGTTCTGGAAGCGTCGATCTCTCACCTTTAAGGAACGTGTCGACCGCTTCTGGAACTGGTTTCCGACCGTTGCCGAGCGGTTCTATCAGACCATCGAAGATGGCAATTGCGAGCGGCTTCAACACGAGATCGGCAAGCAGGCGGCGGACTTGTGGGACGAGTTCCAATGGGTTTTCGGTCCCGGTCCGATGCATCGGGGCGGGCACTCGTTCACGCTCTCGGGTGGCGGATATCGCCATGCCCAGTTCCTTGCCGCCTATTGGGTCGACAGGGCGCCCGAAGTCGCGGGCTGGACCTTCTACGGCTCGCGACAGCCGGGCGACTTGTCGGAGTCCATGAGCATCGGCGTGGGAGAGCAGCGGTTCGAAATTGGCGGCCTGTGGCTGGCGCCCGAGCTGGATGAGGAACGACAGGTGGTGCACGTCAACGTCTGGCACCCCACGTTTTGCGAAGCGGAGCCGGACACTCGGAACATGGTGCTGTTCCTGATCCTGGACGAAGTGCTGGGAGAATTTGGCACGGACCAGTGGCTGGGAGCCGTCGACATCGTCGAACACAAGCCGTCGGACGCGATTCCCGCCAGCCAGTTGCGCGACTACCTCCACGACCTGGAGATTCAACACGGCTGGCAGAAACTGCCGCCCACCGAAAGCTACACGTCCTACCGCTTGGATCCTTCCGCCGACTATCCTCGCTCCGACACGATTGTCGGCACGACGGCCAATTTCCGGCTGATCGAGGACTACCTTGACGCCCAAGGACCGCTTGACGAGGACCCGCTGGAGGGCAGCGGCGCCGAGTTTGCCTATGTAAAGTTCCCCAGCCGATTGCTCCCCCCCGGCGAAGAGGCCAACTTCCGCAGGGACTTCGAGCAGCAATTGGAAGCGGCGATCGGAACGGGCGGCCGAGTTTTGGGCGGCGCCATCGGGACCGACTCGACCTATGTCGACCTGTTGCTGTTGGACGGCTCGAGGACCTTGGACGCAATCCGCTCCACGGCTCGGCAGTTGCTTTCCGGGCCAGCTCGGATCGAGTACTTCACGAACAAGAACGGCGAGATTTGCTGATTCCCGGTGATCCCTGGTGATTCGATCCCGCACTGGAGGCGCACGGCCGAGCGGCAGCGCCCCGATTTTCACTTGTTTTTCGTGTTTTCCGCCTTGGCAGAATTGAACTTGAGCCGGCAGGATGGCTTCCCTATAGTCCGTCGTGGTGGACGCAATCCGGCGATCACTCAATTCCTGCGAGCAGGGTTTGCCCGATTGCCGGAACCGGAGTTTTTCGACTGCTTGTCAGAACCGTCACAGGACCAACTTCGTAAGGTTGTTGAGCAAGGCAACCGAAGGTGGTGCGGTTTTGCATTGGAGTCCACTGCACTTCACGGAAGGATGGCCAACTAGCATAGCTTCCGCGATCGGACCGATGAGCGCAGGCCATGCTTGAGGACTCAACCTTACAGGGAGTTCACGAAGGGATTCATCGAATCGTCACTGAAACGTTGGACGATACCGTTCCTTGTCGCAAGGTTCTTGCTTACCCACGGATGCGACTCGAACGACACGGACAGCGACGAATCGACCGCCTAGATGTTCCGAAACGCCGAGTGGCCCGACGATTACTTCTTCGTTGGGGCCAGGAGTGGGGGAGAACCCATGCAGATTAACGGACCCGTGCGAATTGACCGCGCCCAGTCCATCAGCCAACCACACCAAGCCACCGCGGCTTCCACGCCGCAGCCGGCCGTTGCCACGGCCGACGAGCTGGATCTGTCGCAAGAGACCGACCTGGTTGGCCGCGTCCATCAATTGCCCGACATCCGCGCCGATCGAGTTGCTCAGATCCGCGCCGAGATCGCTTCCGGCGCGTATGAGACGGAAGACAAGCTCGACATCGCTCTCGAGCGACTAATGGACGAGTGGTGCTAGGAGTGGCGTTCGTTCACTCGCAAACCTGCGGACAGTGGACCGTCAAGCCTTCGTTTTGAGGTTGGACAACTCGCGAAGTCGTGGCAAGCCACGAGCTTGCGGCGGCGACCAACCCGACGGTTCGCGTTGACGGGGCACCCTGTTAAATGCCATCCGGAAGTCGAAACAGCCTCACCCTGTGGGAAAAGCTGTTCCGATCGCCGGATCCGGCGCGTTGCAGCGGCCTCCTGGCCAGGACATAGCGGCCGAGCACGCCCATCGGGTGAAGTCGATCCCGGCCGTCTCTCCTCTCCCGAAAATTGCTGCTCGGCGTTGACAGGCATCGATTCGAGCCCGTAAATTACAGGGCTTCACATTGATCGAAGCGTTGCTCCGGGTCGTGCCGGGGCGGCGTGGCCACACCGATCGGGCAGGTCCGCGAATTGGGGAGCTACTCCAACTCGCGACGCCAATGCCTCCGCGGTGCTCCAATAGCCCATCCTTGCCGCCATCAACCCTCGTGGAATTCCGTCATGGCTGTCCCCAAGCGAAAACACTCCAACTCACGCACCGGGAAGCGCCGCTCCCACGATGCCAAGCGGGCCAAGCAGTTGAACTACTGCAACAAGTGCAGCACCGCCGTCCCCACTCACGTGGTTTGCCCGAAGTGCGGCTACTACATGGGCCGCGTCGTGGTTGAGGTCGCGGACGAGTAACAGCGCCCAGCGCACATTCGCTCATCCGCGACGGATCGCTCCCTCTCGGAACCCGCCAGCCACGGTCGCTGCTCAGGCGTGATCGCTGCGGTTTCGACGCCGAGACGACGACGTTCCTACCGCCTGCCCGTCGAATCCGCTCCTTCATCGGTGGTTTCGGTGGGCAAGTTTGGTTTAGCAGGCCGTAAAAAGCACCCGGCCCGGGTCTTTGGCAACAGGCTGCTCGGCTCGCCACAAACACAAGGTGACCGATCCTTGGTCGCGGCAGGTCACCAACGGGCCCCTCATCTTGAGTCGCGCGTCGGCGATGGCCACTAAATGCATCGACCTTGACGATCGATCGCTTCCGCAGCAATTCGCGGCGACATTCCCCGTCGACCACCAACTCCCGCCGTCCTTTCACCGCCACGCTGATCGTGGAGACCGCTCGTGAGCAAGATTGCGTTCCTGTTTCCCGGCCAAGGTGCGCAGGCGGTAGGGATGGGCCGCTCGCTCTATGATCAACTGCCCGCCGCCCGCGCGTTGTTTGACCAAGCCAACGCCGTGCTTGGCTACGACCTGACAACCATCTGCTTCGAGGATCCCGACGGGGTGCTCGACAGCACCGTTTACAGCCAGCCTGCCCTGTTTGTCTCCAGCTTGGCCGCGTTGGAGAAACTGAAGGCGGATGCCCCGGAGGTCGTCGCTCAGTGCGCGGCCACCGCCGGCCTCAGCTTGGGCGAGTACACCTCCATGGTGCTGGCGGGTGTGATGGATTTTGAAACGGCGCTGGGAGTCGTTCGCGAGCGAGGGCAGGCGATGCAAGACGCCGCGGACGCGACGCCCAGCGGAATGGTCAGCATTCTCGGCATGGAGCTGGCGGCGGTAGAGGCGCTCTGCGACCGCTGTCGTCAGCCCGGGGAAGTACTTCAAGTCGCCAACCACCTTTGCCCCGGCAACATCGTCGTCTCGGGTCACAACGACTCGTGCGAGCGGGTGGCCGCGGAAGCGATGGAGGCCGGCGCGATGAAGGCGGTGCCGCTGGCGGTTGCCGGCGCGTTCCATACACCGATCATGCAGCCCGCCGTCGAGCGGCTCAAGGAAGCCTTGGAAGCCGCGGAATTGTCCGCGCCGAAGCTCCCGGTGATCTCGAACGTCGACGCCAAGTCACACGACTCACCCGAAGAAATTCGCGAGCTGCTGATTCGCCAAGTGGTGTCTCCCGTGCAGTGGGAGTCGTCGATGCGGCAGCTGCTCGACAACGGCTTTGACAGCTTTTACGAAATCGGCGCCGGCAAGGTGCTGCGTGGATTGATGCGAAGAATTGATCGCAAGGCGTCTGTGGAGAATGTCTTCGCCTAATTGCCTGATTGCCTTGCAGCCTATCTGGCAGCTTAATTGCCTGGCCGCCCGACGCCCGGATCAACCAGCTTTCCACGGCCTCCCGGTGGCCTGCCGGAAACCGCCTCTAGAACAACGAAAGTGAGCCCCAGCTATGTCCGACGGACTCGGCCTGACAGCGGACCTAACCGATCAAGTTGCCCTCGTGACCGGCGCCTCTCAAGGCCTCGGCCGAGCGGTGGCAGTGGCGCTTGCCGCCAACGGTGCGCGAGTGGCCTGTGTGGCTCGCAATCAAGAGAAGCTAAACGAGACCGTGAAGCTCATTGAGGAAGCGGGCGGCCAGGGAGCCGCGTTCGCTCTCAACGTCACGGACGGCAAAGCCGTGGACAAGCTCATCGACGACCTGGTCGAAGATTGGGGGCGGCTGGATATTCTGGTCAACAATGCGGGCATCACGCGGGACACCTTGCTGCCGCGGATGAGCGACGAAGAGTGGGACGACGTGATCAACACCAACCTTCGCGGCGCGTTTCTGTTCACTCGAGCGGCCTCGCGCCACATGATGCGAGCTCGCTATGGCCGCATCATCAACATGTCGAGCGTCTCGGGACTGATTGGCAACCCGGGCCAGACAAACTACTCGGCCTCCAAGGCCGGCCTGATCGGCATGACTCGCAGTCTGAGCCGAGAGCTGGCCGGACGCAAAGTGACGATCAACGCCGTCGCCCCGGGCTTCATCGAAAGCGAGATGACCAAGGCGTTGGGCGACTCGATCCTGGATCAAGTGAAAAAGAACATTCCCGCCAAGCGACTCGGGCACCCGGACGACGTGGCTGCCTGCGTGCTGTTTTTGGCCTCCAAGGCAGCCTCGTATGTCACTGGCCATTGCTTGACCGTGGACGGAGGCATGACGGGCTAACCTGTCGGATTCCCTGCCCCTGCCGACAGCCTGCCTTCACCCTGCCGACGGATCGCGCGGTCCGCCTCGGGATTGGCGCCTTCACCCGGAGGAATGGGGGAGTACGACGGACTTCCAGTCCGTCGAATCGATACTCGCACTACCCCCACACGACTCCGCCCTACCGGGCATAAAATCTGATTTATTTCCGGCTTGGTCCGTCTTGACCCGGCTTGTGCGATTCCTCTATCTTCATCATGCTTGTAAGTGAATTGGTGCCGGGAATCACCGCTTTTTTGCTGGTGACCCCGCACGGGTCCGGAGCACCTTGCCCGTCCCCCGATTCAAAGACAGTTCAACCATCCCGGCTTGTTGTCGAGTTGCTTGCGACCATGAGGCCACTTGGCTTTGGTCCAATCAATCGCGACACTGGCCGAAACGGTACTGTGGTTTATCATTTCTCTGCCGCTTGCGTGTGCAGGCAGCGCGTCACGCCCCGACAATATCCATCCATGCTTTGAGGAGGACGGTGAAGGTGGCATCAGAAGAACAACGTGTCATTGACATCGTCGCCGAACAACTCGGTGTCGACAGAGACAAAATCACCCGTGAGACTTCCTTCGTCAACGACCTCGGTGCCGACTCGCTCGACACGGTCGAGCTCGTCATGGAGCTCGAAGAGGAGTTTGACATCGACATTCCCGATGACTCCGCCGACAAGATTCAGACGGTCGGCGAGGCCATCGACTTCATCATGCAGGCGCAAAACTCCGAGTGACCATGAAACGACGAGTCGTCGTCACTGGCCGCGGGGTAGTCACACCGCTCGCCGAGCAGCTCCAACCGTTGTGGGAGGGCCTGCTGGCGTGCGAAAGTGGCATCCATGAGTTGAAGATCTTTGACACCGCACGCTTCCATGTGAAGATCGGCGGCGACATCCTCGACTTCGACCCTTCGCGCCGAATTGACAAACGCGACGTGAAGCGGCTCGACCGTTTTGCGCAATTCGCTGTCCTCGCCGGACTGGACGCGGTGGAGGCCTCCGGACTGGATTTCTCGCAAGAGGATTCCTTTCGGTGCGGGATCATCCTCGGCTCCGGCATTGGCGGACTTTGGGAGATCGAGACACAGATGACGCGGCTGGTGACCAAGGGTCCCGACCGAGTCTCGCCGTTCACGATCCCCAAGCTCATGCTCAATGCAGCTGGCGGTGAGTTGTCGATCCGGCTGGGCATTCGCGGCCCGAATTACACCGTGGCGACGGCCTGCGCCAGCGCGACCAATGCCATGGGCGATGCGTTTAAGTCGATTCAACACGACGACGCCGACATCATGATCACCGGCGGCACGGAGTCCGCCATCACCGAGATGGGGCTCAGCGGTTTCCAAAACATGCGAGCCCTGTCGGAGCGTAACGCGGAGCCCCATCGAGCAAGTCGCCCGTTCGACCTCGACCGAGACGGCTTTGTGCTCAGCGAAGGCGCCGGCTTGCTTGTGTTCGAAGAGCTCGAACACGCCAAACGGCGCGGTGCCGACATCATTGCGGAGGTGTTGGGATTCGGGGCCAGCGGAGACGCCGGCCACATCACTCAGCCCGACGAGCACGGCACCGGCGCGGCGCGAGCCATGCAGAATGCCCTGCGCGACGCCGGGCTCGATCCCACCGATATCGATTACATCAACGCGCACGGCACCAGCACCCCGCTGGGCGACAAAGCCGAAACGCGCGCCGTGAAATCGGTGTTCGGCGATCACGCCAAGCAGCTCTCCATCTCCAGCACCAAGAGCCAACTCGGCCACTCGCTCGGCGCGAGCGGCGGCATCGAGCTGGTGGTGACGGCCGAGGCGATTCGCCAGGGAGTGGTTCCGCCCACCGCGAATCTCGAGACGCCCGACCCCGATTGCGATCTCGACTACACGCCGTTGGAGCCCCGCCAGCGGAAGCTCAAGTATT
>JAGQPF010000448.1 GCA_020426845.1 Planctomycetales bacterium | reverse complement strand
CAACCTGGGCGCGAGCGTGCTGACGAAACCGTATTGGCTGGCCGATCTGCGCGATTGGCTTGAATTGCCTTCCCCCGGATCCGGCGATTGACGGGCAGCCGAACGCTTGGCGAAGCGAGCTGGGCCTACTTCCCGTACCCCTGCAATTGTGAAGAATAGAGGTCATTGCGGGCCGACTTCCCGATCCTTTTGCAGTTGTTTTGCGGCCCTTCCGCCAGTGTTTTGCGGCTGTTTTGCGGCTGTTTTGCAGCTGTTTTGCAGTTCCGCCTCGCCTCCCTTCCACCCCTGCGTTTGCCGATGGCCATTGAATTCCACGCGACGACGATCTTGACAGTCCGGCGAGACGGACGCCTGGCAATGGGCGGTGACGGGCAGGTGACACTTGGCCAGTCGGTGGTGAAGGCCGACGCGGTTAAGATCCGCCGCCTGTTGGATGGTCGCGTGCTGTGCGGGTTTGCCGGCGCCAGCGCCGACGCCTTCGCGTTGATGGAACGGTTTGAAGCCAAGCTCAAGGACTACCCGGCCAACATGCCAAGGGCAGCCACCGAATTGGCAAAGGATTGGCGGACCGACCGCGCGTTGCGGCGACTCGAAGCGCTGATGGCGGTCGCGGACAAGGAGCATTCATTGCTGGTCAGCGGGACAGGCGACGTGATTCAGCCCACCGATGGCGTGATCGGAATCGGCTCAGGCGGCAACTATGCCGTCGCCGCCGCTCGCGCATTGCTCGCGCATGCCCAGCTCTCCGCCGCCGACACCGTCCGCGCTTCGCTGGAGATCGCGGCGGGCATCGACATCTATACCAACTCAAACATCGTGGTCGAGGAGCTCGAATGTTGACCAACGCCGCCGCGGCCCAGCAGGCCACCACGCTGACGCCGCGCCAAATCGTGGCCGCGCTGGACGAGCACATCGTCGGACAAATCGAGGCGAAGCGGGCAGTGGCCGTGGCCATTCGCAACCGTTGGCGGCGGCAGCAACTGGCGGCCGAGCTGCGTCAGGAGGTGGCGCCCAAGAACATTCTGATGATCGGCCCCACCGGCGTTGGCAAGACCGAGATTGCGCGGCGTCTGGCCAAACTGACCGGCGCTCCGTTCATCAAGGTCGAGGCGACGAAATACACGGAGGTCGGGTATTACGGGCGGGACGTCGAAAGCATGGTTCGCGAGCTCGTGGAGAACGCCATCGGGCTCGTCCGCGAGGTGGAGCGAGGCACCGTGGAGGAGGAGGCGAGGCGCCGCGCCGAAGACCAACTGCTCGATCTGCTGGCTCCGCCTCCCGGGTTCGGCGCCCAGGAAGATGAACAACAGCATTACCAGCGAACGCGCGAGCGAATTAAGCTGATGCTCGTCAGCGGCGAGATGGAGGACCGCCAGGTGGAGGTGGTGCTGGAGCAGAAATCCAGCCCCGTCATGCTGCACACCATGGGACTCGAGCATATGGATGTCGACTTGCAAGGCATGTTCGACAAGATCATGCCACGGAGCTCGACGGCCCGACAGCTCACTGTCGCCGAGGCCCGCAACGTGCTATTCGATCAACAATGCGAGCAGTTGCTGGACCCGGAAAAGATCAACGGCAAAGCGATCGAGTTGGCCGAGAATCTCGGCATCATCTTCCTGGATGAGATCGACAAGGTCGTCGCCAGCGAATCCAAAGGCGCCGACGTGTCTCGGCAGGGCGTGCAGCGCGATCTGCTGCCGATTGTCGAGGGCACCACCGTGCAAACACGCTACGGCTCGGTGAAGACGGACCACATTCTCTTCGTCGCCGCCGGAGCCTTTCACCGCGTCAGCCCGTCGGACTTGATGCCCGAATTGCAGGGCCGGTTTCCGCTTCGCGTCGAGCTCGCCGATCTGACTCAGGATGACTTCATCCGGATTCTCACCGAGCCCAGCGGCTCGCTGACCAAACAGTACACGGCGCTATTGGCGACCGAGGGCGTCACGCTGGAGTTTTCCGAGGACGGCATCGCGGCCCTGGCCACCTTCGCCTTCGAAGTCAATCAAACGACACAAAACATCGGCGCGCGGCGGCTCTATGCCATGCTGGAGCGTCTGTTGGAGGAGCTGAGCTTCGAGGCGCCGGAGATGGGCATGGGCAAGGTGACCGTCAACGCGGCCTACGTCCGGGAGCGTCTGGGCGACATCGCTCGCGACGAGGACCTCAGCAAGTTCATTCTCTGAGCGGAAGGCGGTGTTGCGCCGGCGCCCCGGCGCGACCGTCAATGGTCGTCCAGGTGCTCCGCTGTGTGAAGGCCATATTTTTCGAGCAGCCGGTACAGCGAGCGGCGGCCGATCCCGAGCGCCTTGGCGGTGCGGGCCTTGTTCTTGCCGCACCGCTCGTAGGTATCCAGCACATGCTGCCGCGTGAGCGACTCGAGATCCTCCTCGGCGGTATGGGGCCGCCCGGCGACCTCGGCGGAGAAGGCCAACACTTCGGGCGGCAAGTCGTCGGCGTTCAGCACTTCCGAGTCCGCGAGGATCTTCATGCGTTCGATAGCGTTTCGCAGCTGCCGCACATTTCCCGGCCAAGGGTAGCTCTGCAGCGTCGCCATCAACACCTCGCTCACTTGCCAGTCATCGGCGAAGAACCGCACCAGCTTCGGCAAGTCGCCCGTGCGCTCGCGCAGCGGCGGCAGCGTGATCGTCAGCAGGTTGATGCGGTAGTACAGGTCCTCGCGGAACTTGCCCGCCTCGACCTCCTTGCCCAAGTCGCGGTTCGTCGCCGCGATCAGGCGAACATTCACTCGTCGTTGCTTGACGGAGCCGATGCGGCGCATCGATCCATCTTCGAGCACCCGCAGCAGCTTGGCCTGCAGGCCGCCCGCTAGCTCGCCAATCTCGTCGATGAACAGCGTGCCCCCATCGGCGACCTCGAACAAGCCCGGCTTGGCCGCGACAGCGCCGGTGAATGCGCCCTTCTCATGGCCAAACAGCTCGCTTTCCAACAGCGTCTCCGGCAGCGCGGCGCAGTTCACCACCACCAGGGGCTTTTGTGACAAATTGCTGGCAGCATGCAGGGCGTTGGCGACCAACTCCTTGCCCGTGCCGCTCTCGCCAAGAATTAACACTGGCTTGTCGGTGGGGCCAGCGCGCTCAATCAGTCGGTAGACGGTCTCCATCTTCGGCGACTCGCCGATCATCTCGCTGGGCCGCTCATGGCGCCGCAGCGCGGCGCGGAGCTGCCGATTTTCGTGGAGCACCGAGGCGTGTCGCCACGCGCGGTCCACCGTCTCCGACAGCTGCCGCAGCTTGACGGGCTTGGTCAGGAAGTCGAAAGCGCCGAGCTTCATCGCCTGGACGGCGGTCTCCACCGAGCCGGCGCCCGTCAGGATCACCACTTGGCAGTCTTCGTTGGAGTGTCGCAGCTTTTCGAGCAGGTCCATGCCCGACATGCCCGGTAGCCGCAGATCGATGATTGCGACATCAAAAGCGCTGCGGCCAACATGGGCCAAGGCCGTCTCCGCATCGCCCGCCTCATGCACCTCATGGCCGAGCTTCCCGAGAAAACCCGCAACATCCTTGCGAAACTCGCTGTCGTCCTCGACCACCAGCAACTGCAGGGGCCGCCCCGACATCCGCGTCGGCACTTCACTCTCGGCCGCATCGGCCTCGGTAGGCGCCACGTTGTCACGCTCGCTCCGCTCCGCCGCGTCGGCAGGCGCCTCGATGGTCGCCTGCTCTCCGGCGGAGGCGAACTTGTCGGAGCACAGCTCCAAAATCGCGCGTTCCAGATCGGCGCTCTTGCACGGCTTGGGTAGAAACAGGGAGCGTTCATCCGCAAACCGCTCGATGAACTCTCTCTCACCGATGTGCGCCGAGATGGCGATCACCGGCATCGGGCCCAGCTCGCGAATTTGCGCGATAGCGCTCAGCCCGTCCAACTCGGGCATCCGCAAGTCGGTGATCACGAGATCGGGCGGCTCCAGCTGGCAGAGCTCCACCAGCTCGCGGCCGTTCTCCGCAACGGCGACCACTTGGTGCCCCATCCGAGGCAACAGTCGCTCCAAGTAATCACGCATGTCGGCTTCATCGTCAGCGATGGCGACTCGCAGTCTCATTGTGCATCCTCCGAGGATCGTTGGAGCGCCATGGATCGATTCATAGCGGCAACTCCATCACAAACGTGGCGCCGACGCCTTGATCGTCGTGGTCCGACGGCGACTCCAGACGGATAGCGCCATGGTGTGCCTCGACAATTCTTCGGCAAATGGACAGCCCGAGGCCCGTGCCTTTGGCGGAAGTCGTGAAAAACGGCTCGAACACGCGTTGCCGCATGCTCTCCGGCACGCCCGCACCGTCATCCTGCACGCGCACCCGCAACGTCATGCTCCGCCCCTCTCCGGCCGTAGGCAACAGCGACCGCTCATCCGCCTCCATGTTGACCGTAATTCGCGTGGCCCCGGCCGCAAAGGAGTTTTCGAAGAGAATGCGGAACACCTGCCGCAGTTGAAACGGGTCGCCGTAGAACTTGTCGTTGGTCGAGAGATGCTCCGTCAATTGGGCGTCGGGCGGCCGGCTCTGCGAGAGCTCATCCCACGTTTGGCGCCAGACATTCGTCAGCCGAAAGTGCTTCTTGTCCAGCTGAATGGGCGCCGCGTAGTTTCGCACCTCTCCCAACAGACGCGTCAGATCGTCTTGAGCCGCTTCAATCCGGTGAGTGAGCCGAGCGGCCTCGGAGTCGGGAGCGACTTCAAACGACAACATCTCCGTGCACGCCTGAATCCGCTGCAGCGCGTTGCGGCTCTCGTGCGCCAAGCCGGTCATCATCTCGCCGATGCCCGCCAGTCGCTCCTGCTGGCGGCCTCGCTTCGCAGCTTGGTCGTGGCGCACGGCAATCGAAAGCGTATTGGCGATGGAGTCGACGAAGTCCAGGTCGCTCTGCTGAAAGTCGTCCGCCAGCTCGCTGCGGGCAATCAGCACGCCCCACGGCCAACGTTCGCCATGGATGCAGGTCACCACACTTGACTGCATTTGCCGGCCATTCGCCTCATCGGTCGCCGGCTGCAGTTCGCTGCAGGAGGGGGCGCTGGCATTGCGGGCATCGGAGACGGCGCAGCGATGCCCGGAAAGCAAGGCCTGCGAGATCTGTCCGCCGGGTGTCAGTGACAACATGCCTTGCGCCGGGGCCAAGCCAAAGCTCGCCCGCACCTTCAGTTGGTTGTCGGGCAACAACCGCAACACCACGCATTGGTCGCACTTCAGTGTCTCGGCGGTGACGGCGACCACGAACTCGAGCAGCGTGTCCAAATCATCCGTCTCCAGCGCCCGGCGCCCCACGTCCGCCACAACCCGCTGCTGCTGCAGCCGCGCCTGATTGGCCGGCATTCTGCGGAGCAGGAACTCCGCCTGATAGGCATCCTCCATCATCGCCAAGTCAAGGTCGAGCGCCCTGGCAACCGACTCCACCAGCAGAAGCCGCTGTGCGGGCGCCAGCGAGGCGTTGTCGAGCAAACGCAGAAAGCCGACGCGAAGGCGGGTCATGGCTGCGTGGACAAATAGCTGATCCAACCCGATCCGGACATGCATCTTGCCGATCTGCCAACGACGCAACACGTACTTGTCGTCCCGCCGACTGCCCAACACATCCTCCAGCCAGTTCGCCAAGCTCTTTTTGAGCCGCTCAATTTGGGCTTCCCCCCCCGCAATGACCTTGGCAGTCACCTCGTTGCCGACGATGGCCGCGTAGAAGTCGTCGACCATTTCCCCGAGATGCGGCGCAAGCAACGCGTGGACCGTCTCCAGGCGATCTTCGTCGTCCGCAGTCCACCCCACAAATCTCTGGAGCTGACGGAAGCGGGTAACGAGGTCATCCATGGCTTTTGACTCTTCCGGAGTAGCCCCATTTTTGAATTCGGTCTGGCGACGCAACGACATCACGGATCAAAACTCACTCAGCAATTGGGGTACCAAGTGGGGATGGAGGGCGTTGCAGCCCGAACGCTCGGAAGCCTTGTCCCAAGTCCGTGCGGCGTCGCTCAAACATGTGCGAATACGCACATGTTTGCTTGGCGGGGGCCGAAAATGCAGGGAACCCGACTCGGTCAGGGACAAGGCACCGTTGAGGCGCGGTGGAGGCGCCGTGGAGGCGCCATTGAGGAGCCGGGGGCAGGCACCGGGAAGCCTGCGGAGGAAGTGATCCGAAACTCCCGATCCCAATTGCCGGCGCACCTTGTGCCGTAAGCCCGGCGGCAAGCGTATCGACAACCTCCACATGGTACAGCAGTTGCTTCCATCACCGGTAGCCGAGTGCGCAGTGACGAGGGCTTTTGCGGCAGAGCAAGTCCTCGGTGTCGGGAGCGTGTCGGTGAGGAGTCTTGGCACGTTCAAACGAGTGAACTCCCCGTTGACGCGTTGGCGACAAGATGCGATGGTCGGCACACCTAACTGCCCCATCAAACGGGCGTTTTCAGGGCCATGCCCGGAGAGTGACGATGAACAGCGCAATTGAACGACTGTTGACACTCCGAGTCAAGGACATGATGCGGCGCGACGTGCTCGTCGTCCGGAAGACCGACACGATGGAGCAGGCGGCGGCCACTTTGTCCGAGGCGGGAGTCTCGGGAGCCCCTGTGGTGGACGAGGCGGGGCGCTGCGTGGGTATTGTCAGCGGCGCCGACTTCGTGCGCCAGCAGTCGACTCGCAACGGCACGGCGACGATGAGCGCCGAGAACGGCGGCGTTTATCAACTTCAGCCTTGCCACGATCAGTTGGTCGCGGACCACATGACGCCCGTTGTGCAGACGGTGGATCCGGAATCCCCCATTATCAACGCCGCTCGGGTTCTCTGTGAGGAGAGGATTCACCGGCTTGTCGTCGTCGACGAGAACGGGCGCCCGGAGGGCGTGCTCTCGTCGTTGGATTTTGTCGCGGCCATGGTCGCTGCCATTGAAGAGTAATCATTTATGAATCAGCCGCAGGAAACGTGTATTACGGTTCAAGACATTCAACGCAATTCGCCGGCGCCACGGCTGTATGAGGAAGCAATCCGGCGCGAGCCGGGAGCCGCCATCTCGGACCGCGGCGCGCTAATCGCTTATTCCGGCGACAAGACCGGCCGATCCCCGAGCGACAAGCGGCTTGTGCGGCACCCCAGCTCGGAGGCGGACATCGACTGGGGCGACGTCAACATCGCGATCGACGAGCGGGTCTTCCTCACCAACCGCGAGCGCGCGATCGACTATCTCAATACCTGCGACCGCCTGTACTTCGTCGACGGCTTCGCCGGCTGGGACCCCAAATATCGGGTCAAAGTGCGCGTGATCTGCGCTCGCCCGTATCACGCGCTGTTCATGCGGAACATGTTGATCCGTCCGACAGCCGATGAGTTGAAGGACTTCGGCACGCCGGATTTGACGATCTTCAACGCCGGCGCCTTTCCGGCCAACCGGTTCACCACCGGCATGACTTCAAAGACCAGCGTCGACATCAGCTTGGAAAACGGCGAGGTTGTCATTCTCGGCACGGAGTACGCCGGAGAAATGAAGAAGGCCGTTTTCACTTTCATGAACTATCTGATGCCGAAGCGGGACGTGCTCTCGATGCACTGCTCCGCAACGAGCTCGCGGGAGGATTCGCGCACATCCGTGCTGTTCGGCTTGTCGGGAACCGGCAAGACGACGTTGTCCGCCGATCCGCGACGCCTGCTGATCGGGGACGACGAGCACTGCTGGACCGATGACGGCATCTTCAACATCGAAGGCGGCTGCTACGCCAAGGCGATCTATCTGACCCAGGAGCGAGAGCCGCAGATTTTCGACGCGCTGCGATTCGGCGCCGTCCTGGAAAACGTCGTGTACGACGAAGCGGACCGCCATGTCGACTTCGACGACGCCAGCATCACGGAGAATACGCGCGGCGCTTATCCCATTGAGAACACGGCGAACGCTTTAATTCCGTGCATGGGTGGCCACCCCGACAATGTCGTGTTCCTGACCTGCGACGCCTTCGGCGTGCTCCCGCCTGTCTCGCGATTAACACCCGAGCAGGCTCAATTCCATTTTGTGACCGGTTACACCGCGAAAGTCGCCGGCACGGAGATGGGGGTGACCGAGCCGCAAGCCACTTTCTCACCCTGCTTTGGCGGCCCCTTTCTCGTCTGGGAGCCGCAGAAATACGCTCAATTGCTGGCGGATCGAGTGCGAAAGCACCAAGCTCACGTCTGGCTGGTCAACACCGGCTGGAGCGGCGGCGGGCACGGCGAGGGCGCACGGATCGACCTGACTCGCACGCGAGCGATCATGGACGCCATTCACAGTGGCGCTCTGGCCGACGCCCCGCTTCGCGAAGACCCGGCGTTCCGGCTGAGCGCCGTGACGGCGTGCCCCGGCGTGCAGGGCGAATCGTTCCTCTGGCCCCGCGACAGCTGGGCGGATCCGTCGAAGTACGACGCGGCCGCCAAGAGCCTCGCCGCACAATTTGAAGCCAACTACGCCAAACATGGCGGGAAGTAGGTTTCTGTCTTTCTGCACGAGGCACTGATCACCTGAGCTGCATGGGTGCCCTTAGTGGATGTGTCGTCGTCTCGGTCTTCCTGTGCGGGAACGCACAAGTCGAGTCGCTCGCGGCGAGCCGGCGCGCAGCGGGGAACGCGCAGCGGCGCGCTTCGCGCTGACCACCGAAATTCGACACGGGAAAATGCGGGGCGCGCGGCCAGCGGCTGAGCTGTGCTCCCGCCCACACAAGGCGCCAAACAAGTAGAATGCTTGGCACACGGATTGCCTCTTGAACTACTGGCGTCCAGGGACTTGGCAGGCATGGAACGCATCGCTCGCGTTTGCCTTTGCCGATGATCGCCCGCCCGTTTCACACTTGAAGGAGGTTCAGCGATGAAGTGGTTCAACGAACGAACAATTGTGGCGCCATTCGATTTCTCCGAGCAGTCGAAGGAGTCCGTCGCGTTGGCCGTTGAGCTCGCGCTGGAGCCCAGCGACCTGCACGTGGTCCACGTCATCCCGCCGCTGATCGTCTCGGAGCCGGGTGTGGTGTGGGGCGCGATCGATGACGCGAGCCGGGTTTCCCACGCGCGGGAGGAGATGGTCAAGGCGCTGGCCCATCTGAACATCCCCGAAGAGCAGATGGAGGTTCGCATCGGCGACCCAGGCCATCAGGTGTGCGAGTACGCCGAGAGCGTCAACGCCGGCCTGATCGTGCTGGGATCGCATGGACGCACCGGCATCAGCCGAGTGCTGCTCGGGTCGGTTGCCGAGCGCGTCACGCGACACGCGCCTTGCCCGGTGCTGGTCGTCAAGCCCGACACTCAGGTGAAACGCGAGCAAGGCAAGTAGACAGACGAGTCAGCGACTCAGCGGCCTGCATGCAACAAACCAAGTGTTTGCACAACCACCTCAAAGGTTGGCGAGCCGCTCATTGCACATCCGCACCGGCAATCGGCGAAACGAACCTGCTTGGCTGCTGGACGAGCCGGTTGCCGGCGCGGGCACTCGAACTTGTGACTCAGATCCCTCGCTCACGCTTCGGGTTTCCTCGGATTGGTGATTCCGATCCCTCGCTCACGCTTCGGGTTTCCTTCTGAAGCATGTCGGATTTGCGACTCCGATCACTCGCTCACGCTTCGGGTTTCCTTCTTGAAGCGGTTCGGATTGGTGAGAGTTACTCGAGCAGTGGTTTGAGTTTGGCAATTTTGCCGTGATGATCCGTCACCAGCAATTTGCCTTTGCTCAATTTCCACCGCAGGTTGAGCCGACTGCCGTCTTCCCAGGTGATCCGCAACACATCTCCCGTGGCCTGATAGGCGCCTCGCAACCGAGGGGGGCCTTGCTTGGCTAGCTGCTCTGCCTCTTGGCGGCTCGCGGGCGTGCTCAGCAACATCACCTTGTCCGCTTCGATGTCCACGCGGCCATTGTCGTACAGGCGCAGCCTGCCACGTGACGACTTCCAGACACCCAGCGCCGCTTCCGCGTCCGCCGTTCGCGGTGTCGTCTCGCGCGGCCACGCTTGAGGCTCGCGCACACGCAGCGAATCCACCGTTTGCAGCAACGTGTTCCAACTCGCTTCGTCGTCGGCGGGCGTGACGCCGTGAATTTCGATCAGCGCCCAAGGTGTCGTCAGCAAGGCGTGCAGACCTCGGTAGCTGCGCTGCGGCGCCTCACCGCGGACAGCCACGGGTTGGATCTCCAGTCGAAACTCCCCACGGACACCGCTCCAGCGGTCGACCTTCCAGCCGGAGGTGACGACTTCGGTGGCGCGCTGCCTGGTAATGGCGGCGATGCGTTCCATCAGCAACTCTTCCTGAGCGGCTCGGTCTTCGGGACCGCGGATCACATGGCACGAGACCCACAGGCCGTTTTCCAACTTGTCGTCATACGTCTGGGCAGAAAGCACCAATCGCACGTCGCGCCCCGCGGCCGTCTCCGTGACGAACCAATTCTCGTCCACTCGCATCTCGACCATCCGTCGCGCAAAAAGCACGAGATTGGCGGCACTTTGGCTCGCCTCAATCGGTTGCTCAAGCTCGCCGGGCTCCGCATTCGCCGGTGAGGGCGCCGGAGCAGGAGCGAGCAACGAGCGGTCGGTCGGAGAGGGCGAGCCGCTGCCAAGCTGATTGTTCGCCGGCGCCGGCTCGATGTCCTCATCGGGAACCTTGAATTCTTCCTGGCCGTCGGCGAGCGCATCCAACGGTGGCGTGCGTTGAATCCGGTCAGCGGCGGACTGCTCCTCCGCATTTTTTTCGGGCTTGTTTCCACCGAAGCCAAAGGACGGCAGCGGGAAGGGAAACAGCCCGCGTTTCTTTTCGGTCACAACGCCGTCAGACCCCTCAGCGGGCTCTGCAGTCTCTTCAGGCTCCGCGGCCGCCAACGCGGAGGGCGGGGCGAACGGCGCGATCAGCGAAGGATCGAGACCGGGAACTGGCCCGGGGCCGTCAAGCGTCTCGCCGAGTGAAGGCAACAATTGAATCGCGTCACTTTCACGCGAGGCGCTCTCGGCGTCCGCAGTCGGCGGCGATGGCGCCAGGTCCTCGCCAGCCGGAGGCGCCATGTCGCTTGGGGCCGGGGCGTCGCCGAGATTCAGCGCAGGGGCAGCCAATTCTTCGCCCGGCTCCGCAACCGCGGTTGTCGAGTCCGACGGGCTGGAGGGTTCGGCCGAATCCGCAGTGGCAGTCTGGCCACCGGTGTAACGAGCCATCAGGTTTCGGAAGGGCTGTGGAGCGACAATGACCGCGCCGGCCGCCACGAAGAGAACCAGTACCACGACACGTTTCACTGCATCACCCGTATTTGATTGTTGAGGAAGTGCGTCTGTCCCTCGTGCGCCGTCCATCCTGAAACTCGCGGTTGACCGCGCCATCGCGGTCATCGCGGTCATCGTGGCCATGCCAACCCTGAACCACAGAATTGGCGGCCCGCTCGAGTGCTTGCCGTGTGCGACATGGCCGAACAGCATCACCGCTTGCGTCTCTCCAACTGTACTACCTCCGTTTCGACGAACCGGATGGCCTTCATGCAGCTGCCCTGAAACGTTTGCAATTCTGTTGGCAAATGCGGTCGCACCAATTTTGCCGGCGGCCAGCGCACAGTCCGGCAATGTCACGGCACAACCCTTACAGCCGGCAGCGTGCCTTGCCCGGGCCGCGGCCGACGGAAACCCACAAGGCGCAAAAAAACGGAGCGCCGATAGAAACGGAAAAAGCCGGAAATTCTCGCGTCATTGTGCTGTCGGAAACTGAGATTGACCTCGAGGCCCGTTTGCTTACAAATGATGTGCGGTTGAGACACACGAGCTGCAAGCTCACGACAGGAGGTCGTGCTCAGGTTTGCGGGTCGGCAAAAGCAGAATCCGAGGCAAGGAGGCTTGGGATGCATGCACCTCTCGACGCGGGCATTAGCCTGCGATCGTCGTTGCCCGAGGGGCAATTGTTCGGGGCGGCCGCGCAAGGCGGCGACATTCGTTTCCACACGCTTTGCAGCGACTCGCGGCGTGTGCGGGAAGGCGATCTGTTTGTCGCGTTGATCGGCCGCCGGGACGACGGGCACAACCACATTCGCCAGGCGGTGGAGCGAGGCGCCGCAGCGGTGCTGACCGAGCGGCCGTTGCCGCTTGGGGTTCCCCAGTACGTTGTTCCCGACACTCGCATCGCTCACGCGACGCTCTGCCTGGAGCTGGCGGGGCGCCCGCAGCAGCAGTTGCACGTCACGGGCGTGGCGGGCACGGCCGGCAAAACGGTCACCTCGCTGCTGCTTGCCAACATCATGGCCTCCGCCGGACGCCGCGTCGGGCTCACCGGATCGCTCGGCTACAGCGACTCTCTGGACCAGTGCCCGGCCGTGGAGACGACGCCTCGCGCACCGCAAATTGCCACTTGGCTAGGGAGAATGGTCGAAAACGAGTGCCAGGAGGCTGTCATCGAGCTGGACAGCTTGGCGCTGGCCGATCGACGAGCTGGCGCCGTCCCGTTGCGCACGGCCGTGCTGACGAACCTGCATCGTCCTCAACTGCGGCTACACGAAGAGTCGCTCTCCTTCGCCTCGTATTGCCGGCGAAAACAGCGGCTGTTCGAGCAGCTTCTTCCTGGCGGCGTGGCAATTCTCAACGCGGACGACGAAGCGTGCATGGCCATGGCAAACCGCCTGGAATGCGGCGTGCTGACGTTCGGCTTCTGCGAGGACGCCGACGTGAACGCCATGGTGCTCGAGCGCAATCGCGGGGAACAATTGTTCCTGCTCACCGTCGGCAGCGAATCGGTGCCCGTCCGCACTCGAATGCTCGGCGACTTCCACGTGCAAAATTGCTTGGCGGCGACTGCCGCGGCACTGGCCATGGAATTGCCTCTGGAGGCGATCGTGCGGGGCCTGGAAGGCCTGGAGCATGTGCCGGGACGGCTCAGCCGGATTGTCGCCGGCCAATCCTGCGGCGTGTTCCTGGATGCGTCCCGCGACCCGCACGCAATCACCCACAACCTCTCCGCGCTGAGACAAGTGACACCGGGCCGGCTGTTCTGCGTGCTTGGCGCCGATTCGTGTGACGACGAACATCATGCCGCCGCCCGCGGCCGGGCAGTCGAACGAGGCGCCGACCACGCGGTCATCTGCGGGCCCACTCCGGGGAAACGCGCCTCCTTGCAATCGCTTCACGACGTGCTCGACGGGTTTCAGAACCCCGTCAATGCCAGGCTGTTGCCCAGCCGCGACTCCGCCATCGATTGGGTGTTGCGGGCAGCCAAGCCGGAGGATACCGTGCTAATAGCGGGGTCGCATGGTGAAGAGCACTCGCTGGTGGAGGGGTTGTTGCGGTCGCATGACGCCGTAGCGCCGAGCGTCGACGACGAGGGGCCCGTCATCTATCGCATCGAGGACTATCGGCAATGACCCCGTCGCCCATGACCGTGCTGGGCTGCGGCGAACTGGCCGACATCGTCGCCGGACGCCTCCGCCTGGGCTCCATGCCGCCCCTGGGCGGCCGTTGGGAACCGGTCGGGGCGTTGGCAACCGCCTGCGAGGAAGTCCGGGCCGGTTCGCTCTTCTGGGCATTGGAGTCGGCGGGGCAGGGCGCACACCGCCTCGAGGAGGCGTTTATTCGCGGGGCCACCGGCGCGGTTCTGGCCGGGCGGCCCGCGACACCGTTCGACGGCGCATTTCTAATCGAAGTAGATGACGCCACCGAGGCGCTTTGCCGATGGGCGCGGTCGCGCCGCACTTCCTACGAAGGCGCGGTCGTGCTGTGTGATCGCCAATTGCCCGCCTGCGCCATTCAAGCCATGCTCAATGACGAGCTCCCCGCGGATTCCGCAGATCAACTCGCGGAAATACGCATCATCGAGGACGCCGCCCTGTCCCTGGTCCGGAAGTTTCCCAGCCAGGTGGCCGTGCTTCCGGCAGCGGTGGATGGTTTTCGAAATTTTGATGAGATTTCGGACTTGTGCTGCCCGGACCTAGTTTGTATTTACGCGTTGTCTGACGACGAGGAAGCCTCCGGGACAACTCGAGCCGGACGCCGGGACCAAGCGACCGGATCTTGCGAGCCAGGGGACATGTCCCCACTCGCGGCCGACAATTTGGTTTTGGTCAACCCGCGCCGAAAAGAGGTGCGACTCTCCAACAACCGAACTTGGGGGGCTCGCCAAATCGGCTCGGAATCATTTGAGTTGGACGGCGACGTGCTGCCGATCGGGGAGGCGCAACTGCCTCTCGGGCTGGCTTGCTGGGGCATCGCCAAGGCAACGGGCATGCCGTTCGACTCAATCGCCGATCGCCTGCAAGGATGCCGGGCGCAACGCGTCACACCACTCAAAACAACTTGATCCCTCCAGACATTGGACAAGGAGGTCTGATGCTGGTGAACTTCCTCCGGCGCTCTGCGCCCCGGAGCGAGGGCGCTGGCGACCTATCCAATCCACTAAGTAGGCTCCACCGTTGGTCATGCGTTTGCGGGAATGCATGACTACCCTCCCTCCTGGGTTGAAGCATTTCCTTGCTGGCCAAGGCGATTTCTGGGTCGATCCCCTCAGCGGGCGCTTCACGGTGGAGCTGACAACTGAGCGTCAGGGTGGTTCGCCACCCTGACGCCAGGGAACACGGCCGGGGACGCTCAGCTTGACGCGTCCCCGGCTTTTTTCTTGCCCGCGGCAGGCGGCGGCTGGGGAAACACCAGACGCAACAGCTGGAGGGCCAAGAATCCCAGCAGCGGGTACACCGGCCAGATTCGCTGCCAGAGCGGCCGCTGCTCCGCCGACAACACCGCATCCACCGCATCCACCGCGTCTGCGGACGGTTGCTCGTCGCGCTGTTGAATGTACTTATTGCGTTCCGCGGGAAACCGCACGCTCTCGATCAAGCCAAACACGATGAACACGCCGAGCGTAAGCAGCAGCAACGCGCAGCTCCCGGCGGCCATCATGCCCTTGAATGTGTCCTCCTCCGTGGGCGTCTGCTGCTGCATCTGCACCGCGCGGCTGCGGCGGACACTGCGAGGCGCGTGATCGGCCACCTCGGCAGCGCGGCAAGCGGGCTCCCACTCTGGCCAATGGCTCTCGGACGGGGCAGGCTGCTCTGCGGCCGTTTCCCCTGTTGTCGCAAGCCGCTGCGCAAAGCAACGCCAAGCAGCGACGGCGTTGTCGTCGGACAACGGCTGCTCGGCCTCGACGGACTTCCAACTGCCCGCGCCGAACTGCTCGCTGAGTGGATCGTCATCGACCGTCCAATCGACGCGCGACTTGCTCCCCAGTAAGGACAGCTTGGCAAACCGAGTCGGCGCGGGATGCCACGACCAGCGCGCCACATGGCGTCGCCCCTGGACGTGGACGGCGAGATCCTCCAGCGTCCCGACGCGACTGCTCGATGCCGTAATCTGCTCGAGGCCGCCCAGCCAATGGTCCAGCAGATGGACATCGCCGGCCAGTTCCGCCAGCCGCTCCTCATCGGTCCGGGCGTTCGAATGCCGCTCCACCACGATCTGCCGTACTTCGCCAATCTCGCCCTCGCCCGCCTCCGCTTCCGCCAGCAGCGCCTGGGCGCGGCGGGTGCCTGCGTGAAAGAGCAACGACGAGTAGGGGAATAGCAGCACGTTGGTGTCACGGCGAATCATGTCCAGCTCGTAGCCCACGATGCCCTCGCAACAGGGCACCAGCAACACCAACGGCACTCCGGCCAACGCCAACTTGCGCAGCTGATCCTCACGGCGCTGGCGCAGGCTGAGCGAATCGGATCCAACGGTTTGCGCCTCCAACGGATCCAGAGCGACGACGACCGCGTCGATTGCCGCCTCGATTGCGCCGCGTTCCGAATCAACGTGAGGCAGCAGACGCTGCGGAGCCAGCAACAACTCCCAGGCAGGGTCGCGGACCGCTCCTGGCGTCAGCCTTGCGACCTCACTCGCATGGCCGCCCGCTTCCAACGTCGCCACACAAAGATGGCCTTCCGCCCGGGCGGCTCGCAACAGCGGCAGCAGCGCATCACTCGCGCCGAGGGTGGCAAACT
>JAGQPF010000447.1 GCA_020426845.1 Planctomycetales bacterium | reverse complement strand
GACGACCAGGAACTTCTGCAGCCGCGGGAGTTGCCGGCCCCGGAGCCGGGCGACCTGCTCGTGCTGCACGACGCCGGGGCCTACGGCTACGCAATGGCGAGCAACTACGTGAGCATGGGGCGGGCGCCGCAGTTGGGATTCGAGGACGGAAGGGTCACGCTGTTGTCGCGGCGAGAGACGCTGGAGGACATCTTGCGGTTGGAGACCGCACAGGCGCTGGACGTTTGAGCAGCGGTTGAGAACCCCGGAAGTGAGCTTCCGGCGGGCAACCCTCACCCCGGCTTTGCACAGAAAGGCCGGTCGCATCGTGACTAAATGTGCAACCGGCCATCCTGCACAAGAACCCCTAAATCTCGATGCCGAACGTGTGCGAGGCGTGAATCAGCACGCTCAGGTTGTGGCAGAGCACCTTACAGAGGACTTCGTTGGCCTGCCCGGTGTCGCTCTTGCTGCGCACGGAGTCGCCGAACTTCCTCTTGATGGCGGAGAAGGCGGACTCGACGTTCGACCGCTTGTGGTAGTGGGCCAAGAAGTCCTCGCGGTGGTACTCGAAGGCGTGCCACATACGCATCCACGACGAGTTGTCCGCATGGCGGGTTCGCTTCTTTTGCATCCGCACGGAGTTCATCTTGAAGGGGATGTACGGCGTGGCCCCGGCCTTCTCAATGGCTTCGACGTTCGCGTAGCTGAGGTACGCCTTGTCGGCGCTCACCTCGGCCATATCCCATTCGCGGGCGGTCGATTCGAGCAGCGGCATGAAATAGGGCGAGTCGTGCCCCTGCCATTCAATGACCTCGACGCTGGTGACGATGCCGGTAGTGGTGCCAACCATGATGTGAGCCTTGACCCACTCACGGTTGTCCATCATCCGGCCCCACTTCTTGTTGTACCAACGCACGAAACGCGAGGTGGAGAAACCCGAAGCATCCGCCGCAAACGACGTTTCGATGCCCCGAAGAGGCAGGGCGCTCCGCGCTACAAGCTCTTGCAGGATCGGGGTCAGAGCGGGGTTCGCGAGGTAGTTGCTGACGCTGTTGAAGTGCGGCACGCGGTCGATGTAGCCGCGCTCACGGGCCGCAGCAAGGTCGCTGGTGAAGCGGCGGGAACTAAAGCCGGTGTACACCTTGTACACACACGCGAAGAGCATGTCGGACAGCGGCAGGCGCGGGCGACCATTCGATTGCTCGGGCTGCTCTACGTCGGCGCAGAGCTTGGCGAGCAGTTCGGGGAACCGTGCGCCCTCCTCGACCTGAGCGTTGTTGTAGGCCGTCCACTCCTGGCCGTAGGTGACGCGCATACCGCGAGTGACGGTCACCGTCTCGCCATCGCTTTCACGGCGCTCGTAGTACTCCACGGCCCACTGGTGCTTGCACTTGACCGCTCGCGTCTCGTAGTCGGGGCAGTTGCACTCCGCCGTCTCCGGCACCACGCGATAGTGGCCGCCGTCCTTCTTGCTCTGCGAGGGCACGAGCCATCCCCGACTGTCGTGCTTCAACTGGCGGGTAGCGGCAATGAGCTTGCCGCGGCCTTCACGCGAATCTGCGCCGTCCAACAGAATTGCCGTATGATCAGGTGTGGACACGTTGCTAACTCCAATGTGTCTGTTGACGTTCCCGGTGGTCTCAACACCGGGGCGTCTGGCGAAAATCTTGGTGCCGCTGGTGGGATTCGAACCCACATGCCCGACGAGGCGCTCCATTGGGAATGGAGTGTGTATGCCAATTCCACCACAGCGGCGTCAGGGTTGCGGGTCGGGCGGCCAGTGTTCGAAGCTCGGGCCGCCCGACTATCACTACTCGGGTGTGATTCCTCCCCCTTCCTCTCGCGGCTTCTGTTCATCGGGGTAGATAGCGTCGATGGCCGCCGTAAACGCCTTGATCCAATTGGCCTTCCCATCGCTCCAAGGTGTTTTCGGTGGCGGGAGCAGCTGCAGGAGGCCAATGAGCGCCGGATGGACACTTGGGCCGGGCGGCGTCCCGCCACTGCTCCCTCCTCCTGCTGGCGGTCGCTTCGGCTCTTC
>JAGQPF010000446.1 GCA_020426845.1 Planctomycetales bacterium | reverse complement strand
TTGTCGTCGATACATCGGCCTGGCAGCAGATTAACGACGTTCGCAAAGTGCTTGAGCAGACCGCAGCCAAGAAGGTTGTGATTGACCACCATGTCAGCTCGGACGACCTTGGCGCTGTGGAATTCAAGGATACCTCGGCCTCGGCGACCGGAGTGCTGATTACCGAATTGGCTGAGTTTCTTGGCGTCACGCTGGCACCGTCGCAGGCGACGGCTTTGTTTTGCGCGATCGCCACCGATACCGGATGGTTCCGGTTCCCCAATGCTGATGCCCGCACCTATCACGCTGCCGGTCGATTGATCGAGCAGGGAGCACAGCCCAGCGGCCTGTATCGAGAACTTTACGAGCGGTCCTCGCTGGCCCGGCTCAAACTGCATTCCATCATTCTCTCGCGAGTGACGCTGGCCTGCGACAACCGGCTGGCGTTTACGTATGTCTGCCGCAAAGATTTTTCAGAGACCGGGGCTCATCCCACGGATACCGAAGACCTGGTGAACAGTGGGCTATCCATTGATGGGGTGGAGGCGTCGTTTATTCTTGTTGAGCAACTGGACAAGCGTATTAAGGCGAGTTTACGCAGTCGCTCAGATCTCAGCGTCGCCGCAATTGCGGAAACTTATGGAGGCGGCGGCCACCGTCAGGCTGCAGGCGCAATGTTGCCTGGGCCGATCGAAGCCGCTCAAGCGAACTTGCTAAATGCATTTAAATCAGCGATGGGAGTCGCTGACGAGCAGTCTCCTTCTGAATAGGGAGTCCCATAATGTCTCGTCTGGTGTTGCTGTGTTGCTGTGCGGCGACCATGGGAGCGATGGCTTGGGCTCAGTTTGACCGTCAGCAGATCCAGCGTTTTCGGTCGCGGCAGGGAGAGACCGACTTCTTTGTGGACAGGAACGGAGTTCCCGACTGGGAGGTTGACCGCGACTTCCCGGAGGATCTCTTCACCTTCGTTCGTATTCGGTACAACCAGTTTGGAGGCGCTCGTGAAAAGTGGCGTACCGACTATCCGGACAGCGATCTGAACTTCTCCTACCGGCTGCAGCAGTTGACGGCGCTTAAGGTCAATCCGAATCCGATTGTCCTGGAACTCGCCGATCCCCGCCTGTTTGACTACCCGTTCATCTACTTTGCCGAGCCGGGGGGCTGGGGAGGAGCGCCGGGGACGGGCCTGAATTTCGCCGAGGATGAAGTGGCCGGGTTACGCCGCTATCTCGAATGCGGTGGCTTCGCCATGTTTGACGACTTCTGGGGCGAGGCGGAGTGGGAGGAATTCTATCGTGAGATCAAACGCGTGTTTCCCGACCGCGATGTTGTGGACCTCGACCGCGATCATCCCATTTTTCATTGCGTCTACGACCTGCGGGAGACGGACAATCTGCAGGTGCCGGCCATCAACGTGGCGCTGGCTGGCCTCACGTATGAACGGGAAGATGCGAGAGAGGTTCACTACCGCGCCATCCTCGATGATGAGGGCCGCATCATGGTGATGATCTGCCATAATACGGACTTGGGCGACGGCTGGGAGCGGGAGGGGGAGAATGAGAGCTACTTTCGTAATTTCTCAGAGAAGATCGCTTATCCTCTGGGGATAAACATTATTTTCTACGCGATGACGCATTAATTAATCGTTATTGTTTCTTGGGTCGTCAGTGGTGCTCCCCTGTTAATTCAATTGCCGTTAGCGCATCCGAGATTGCGCCCCGGGCCGTTCTTCGCCGCCTGTGACCGCGGGACGACGCTGGCTTTCAATGTGAATCGCAGTGTCGAATTCAGGTGATCGGCTGAATGTTGGCGCGCCAAAAAAAACGCCGCACTCCCGAGGGCCGTTGGGCATGGGAGTGCGACGCGAAGTCCGGGCGGCAATAGTTCACCGCTGGGTCAGCCTTGTCTTCAACTGGCCTTAAGCCCCTTGAGGGATTCAAGGATCTGGATCGCTGCATCTGCACTTCCGGACTTGGCGATGAGATCGCACGCCGTCTGAAGTGC
>JAGQPF010000445.1 GCA_020426845.1 Planctomycetales bacterium | reverse complement strand
TCGAGATCATGGACCGACTGGCCATGGACGCCGCGGACGCCGCCGTGCAGGCCGGTTATCCTCGTGACGCCGAGGCGATGCTAATCGTCGAGCTCGAAGGTCCGGTCGAGGAAGTGGAGGCCGAGAAGCCGCGACTCATGCAGCTGATCGAGGAGTCCGGCGCCTATCTGACCGAACCTGCGCTCGACGCGGCGCAGCGGGCCAGGATTTGGGCTGGCCGCAAGTCGGCCTTTTCCGCCGTTGGCCGCTTGAGCCCCGATTTCATCGTGCAAGACGGCGTGGTGCCGCGCAGCCGGCTCGGCGAGGCGCTAGCAAGGATCGATGAGCTTAGCCGGGAGTATGGCCTCCGCGTCGCCAACGTCTTTCACGCCGGAGACGGAAACTTGCATCCGCTGATCATGTTCGACGGCACCGTCGACGGCGAATACGATCGCGCCGAGGAGCTCGCCGGCAAGATCCTGCGAATGTGCGTCGCCCTGGGAGGCTCCATCACCGGCGAGCACGGCGTTGGCCTGGAGAAGCGTGCCTATCTCGAGGATATGTACGGCGAAGACGACGTCGAGTTTCTCGGTCGACTCCGCGACGCGATCGACCCCCGCCAACTGGCCAATCGCGGCAAGATGTTGCCCGAGAAGCAGGCGCCCGCGCTGACGGGCCGCGAAGTGCATCCACTGGAGAAACAAGGGATCATCTCCCGGAGCTGACGATGCACGAGCCGACCAATCTCGACGAGCTGCGACAGGCGGTGATCGACCTGCGCCACATCCGCGTCCGCGGGGCAGGCACCAAGCCGGCCTTGTCCGATGCGCCGACAGTGTCGACGGCCAAGCTGCGGGGCGTCATCAGCTACGACCCCTCGGAGTTCACCTTCACTGCGCTCGCGGGCACGCCGCTCGCCGAGATCCGCGACTTGCTGACAGAACACGGTCAGTTCCTCTGCTTCGACCCGCCGCTGGTCGACGCCGGCGCCACGCTCGGCGGCACCGTGGCGAGCGGCCTCTCCGGTCCCGGCCGGCTGCGGTTTGGCGGCGTGCGGGACTTTCTCCTCGGCGCACAATTGGTCACCGGTGAAGGACGCGTCGTCTTCGGCGGCGGCAAGGTCGTCAAGAACGCCGCGGGATTCGACATCCCCAAGCTGATGGTGGGCGGCTTGGGACAGTACGGTGTGCTGGCCGAATTGACCTTCAAAGTGTTTCCTCGCCCTGAGTCGTACGCGACGCTGGAAATTCGCTGCCGGTCGTTGGGCAGCGCGTTGTCACTGCAGGCGAAAATCTCGGCTTGCCCGCTGGAGCCCGCCTGCCTCGACCTGTTGCCGGACGGCGCCCTGTGGGTCCGCGTCGGTGGTTTGCAGGTTGCACAAGCAGCCCGCTTGGAGCGTCTGCGAGCGCTGGCCAGCTCCGACGAGGTGCTCGACACTCAGCTCCACGAGGATGACCGACAGCTATGGAGTGACGCCAGCGAACTGACCTGGGCGACGGACGCCAGTGGCGAGATAAGCCAAGTGCTAGCGAGGATCGCGCTGACTCCGAAAGACATCCCCTCACTGGAGCAGTTGCTCAAAGAGCGGACGACCGCTCAACGTCGGTACAGCGTCGCCGGCAACGTGGCTTGGATCGGCTGCGGAGCGGAATTGATTCCCGCGATCGACGATTGGTGCAGCCAGCACGGCCGAACGGGGCTGGTGCTGCGGGGAACTTCACACCGCCAGCCGCCCATCTTGGGGCAACCGCCGGGCGCCCCGTTTCGCCGGCACTTGAAGTCCGTGTTTGACCCGCAAAACAAGCTGACGGCTCAGGCCTGATACTTGGCAGCCACGGCCCCAGCCATTTCCGCCAAGGTGCGTCGTGACGCGGCCGGCGCCAGCAATTCGGCCTCCGGTCCCAACGCGAGCACGCGGGGAATGATCTCCAGATCGTGAGCGGCGGGCAACGTGATCACCACACTGCCGTCCGGCTCACGCTCCGCTTT
>JAGQPF010000444.1 GCA_020426845.1 Planctomycetales bacterium | reverse complement strand
CTTCGATTTGGGTGCCTGCCAGATCCAAGGGTGCTCCTCCCGCGCGTGTCGTGTGGACCCTTGATCATGACCTGCTCCATCTCCGTTGCCAAGATCACAGGACGCGCCCAATCTAGAGCGACAGGACCGTGAAGGCGGCCGAATCGAGGCCAGTTCCTGGTGCGATCACAGCGGATGATCCCGTATTGCCGGCTGTAACCGCGGGACGTGACATCGTGGCGGCGCAGCTGTCGCTTGTTTTGCTTCCACCAGTTGTAAGGTCGCGGTATTCGGCCCGTCCGGAAGCGGGGACACGCAATCGGCGCATCGCGGCTGAGCGTTCGGGGCCCAACTTGGCGTTTCACCTGGCCCTCGGCACTCCGCGTCGTTCTTTTGTCGTGCGTTTTTTGACGAATCGCTGGTTCTGACCTATATCGATTATGTCCTCTCTCTTGCGCCGTTCTCTTTGGCGTCGAGAGCAACCGGCACCCCTCATAAAGTGATCTCCCGTGCAAACTCCTCTTTCGGAATTCGCGGAACGCTTATTGGACGTTGCCCACCAGGGGCAAACGCGCCTGGCGGAACTGCGCGAAGTGTCCGAAAGCACCATGGAGCTGCAACAGCAATTGTTGCTGCAGGTGGAGCAGCTGCCGGCTGCCGCCGCCGCGGGCGACCTAATGCAGGGCAACGAGGACGCGGAATCCGCCGAGCTGGCCGAGTTGCGGTCCGAGCTGGAGTGGATGCGAGGCCAATTGCTGGCGGCCCGCGAGCAGTTGGAGAACGTTCCGGAGCAACGGGATGAGACCCAGTTGCTGAGCGAACTGGAGCAGACGCGTCGCGAGACGCAGGCACTGCGAGAGCAACTGCAGGAGGCCGAGGAGCGTTTGCAACGCGCCGCGAGGCTCGAGGAGATGATGGCCCAGGACCAGAGCTCCTCGGCGGAGTTGCTGGAGCGGGCCGAGGCGGCCGAACAGGCATTGGCCGAGCGTGAAGCGCAATTGGCGGCGCTCCAGGAAAGCGCTGCCCGCAATGCGACCACGGGAGACGGCCCGGACCGGTTCGCCGACAACGAGGAGGTTGCGGCGGAGCGAGAGAATTTGCGCCGGCTCCAAGAGGAGTGGCACAACAAACTTCGCAGCGCCGAGCTCGAAATCAGCGTCGAGCGAGCCCGCATCGCCCGTGAGCGAGCGGAAATGGAGGAGCGGATCTCGATGCTTGAAACGGAACTGCAGCTGCTGCAGGGCAAAGAGCACAGCGAGACCACACGCGGCAAGTGGTTTGCCCGCCTCGGTCTGAAGGACTGACGGCTCGACACCGCTGGTTGCCGCTTGTCGCTTGGGGCGAATCCGAGCAGAATAACGGAGTGCTGCGTACTCGCTTTTCCTCCCGTTCCGGGAGCTGCCCGGAGACCCCGGCCGAGACGCACGGAACAAGTTGAGGTTGGCGATGGCGATCCCCGTTTCCTGTTCGTGTGGCAAACAAGTCAATGCGCCTGAACATCTAGCAGGCAAAAAGGTCAAGTGCCCCGCCTGTGGCCAGCCACTGGCCATACCGAGTGGCGGAGGCGCGTTTGACGGACTTTTTGACGACGAGGGAATCACCGCGTCGCCCCGCTGCCCGCAATGCAAGGCAGACATTGACGCCGGCGCGGTGCTCTGCATCCAGTGTGGATTCAATTTGGCCACCGGCAAGCAGGTCAAGGGAGTGAACGCCAGGGGGGGCGGTCACGAGGGCAATGCCGAACGATTGCTTCAGCAGGCCGAAGAGGAGCTGGAGGACTCGCCTATCAAGCACGACGGGGCCTATGGCGGAGCGACCCAGGAGTGGGCGATGACCGCCGTCATGCTGGCGGTGGCACTGGCGGTGGTGGCGGCGGCGTACTTCTTCTTTCAGCACATGGAGAAACGCTACAAAGCCCAAGAGAAGGATACGGACGGCGAGGTTCGCCGCCTGGACGAGGAGTCCCCGTGGGCTCTTCAACTCGCACTATCTGCACAACGTGAAGCGTCCACGGAGATTTTGTTCCGACCCGCCACGAACCGCGCCTTTGCCGGCGGCGTAGGAGAGTTTGTTCAGGAGCGTCTGTAAGGCCGCGCGAATTGACTCGCACCTCGTCCTCGCTAGGATGGCCGCGGCCGGCCGCCCGCCCGTTGAAGAACCCCACGGGCCTCCACCACGACGCCAAGTTCTTGGCAGCATTGACTGCCTTCTGCAAGGACGCAGGCCGTAGCTGGCACAGGTGTTTGACCGCGTCCAACACGTCCCGTTGATTGCAACGCAGCCCCTGCGCGCACGGGAAGCGCGGGACGCGGGATCGAAAGGTTGAACGCCTCTGCGGTGAACTGCGCTGAACTGCAGTTGCGCGCAGTCCGTTCGACGCGCGCCATTGTCTCAACCCGACCTGAGCGATCGGGTGGTGGCGGTTATGCAGGAGAGCGGATCGCTGAAAAACGGCGGTTTTTTTGACCGTCCCCAAAACGTGACTTATATTTCCCCGGGCCAAGTTTTGCCGCCACGGTCCAATGTTCCACTTCGCACCAGTTGACGGATGCACGATTATGCGACTTTGGTTCTCGCGGCTCGCCGGCCTCATCTTGCTGACACTCGGCTGCCTGATGGCCTCGGCCGTCCAATCCCAAGAGCTGCGGATTGTCGAGCCCGAGAGCCGCGCGGATTTGCGCACGATTCTCGTCCACGGTGATGAGCTCAGCGCCGCCCGCCAATGGCGAGAGCTGACCGAGCACTACAAGCACGGCGTCGAGGCGTTCCCGAATTCGGATGTCGTGCGTCGCCGTTTCTACTCGGCGCAAGCGCGAGAAGACGTCGAGCGGCGGTATGCCGACGCCAGCTTCCGCAAAGTAGTCGCCACGCTGTCGGATCGCGAGGCGATCGACCTGTATTCCGAGCTGCTGGCGAAGGTTCAGAGCCACTATGTGGATGAGCCGCAGTGGACTAGCCTGGTCAATCGCGGGATGGTCTTCGCCTTGGCGGCCTTGCAAGCGGAGCGACTTCAGCAACTGGCGCCCGGGGCAACGGCCGAGTCCTTTTCCGATCTGCAAAGTGAATTGTCGCGGCTGATGCAAACTCGCCCGACCAACGATGTGCGCGAGGCTCGTGAGGCCGCTTGGTTTGCTGGCCAGCTGGCCAAGCAGCGAACGGGCCTGCCCGCTCCCGCGCTGATGCTGGAGTTTGTCGCCGGCGCCACGGCCGCGCTTGACACCTATTCGTCCTTCCTCACTCCCGACCAATTGGACGAGGTCTTCTCGCAAATCGAAGGCAATTTCGTCGGCTTGGGCGTCGAGCTGGAGACGCTGGCTGACTCTTTGAAAATCGTCAACGTGATTGCTGGCGGTCCAGCGTCCCTGGCGGGCGTGAAAGTCAACGATCGCATCGTCGAGATTGACGGGCAAACGGTTGTGGAGATGGGCGGTGATCTGGCTGCCAATGCTCTCCGTGGCGAAGAGGGTTCGACGGTTTCGATCGTGGTGGTTCGCGAGCAGCAGGTCACACAGCGACTGTCGATTGTCCGCCGAGTGGTCGATGTCCCCAGCGTGGTGGATGCCAAGATCCTCGACGCGCGGGACGGCGTGGCCTACTTCAAGCTGACGAGCTTCCAAAAGAGCACCAGCCGGGATGTCGATACGGCGTTGTGGTCGCTCCACAAACAAGGCATGCGGTCGCTGATCGTGGACCTGCGTGGCAACCCCGGCGGCTTGCTGGACGCCTCCGTTCAGGTTGCGGACAAGTTCCTGACATCCGGCGCCATTGTCTCCACACGAGGACGCACCGAGAAATTCGAATTCCGCGCTCACGATGAGGGCACGTGGGGCATTCCGCTCGTCGTGCTGATCGATCGCGACTCGGCCAGCGCCAGCGAGATTCTGGCGGGCGCCCTTCGCGACCATCAGCGTGCTCAGGTCGTTGGCACTCGAAGTTACGGCAAAGGCAGCGTGCAGGGCATCTTCCCGCTTTCGATCGGCAAGGCCGGCGTGCGATTGACGACTGCCAAGTTCTACTCGCCGTCCGGACGGGCGATCAGCCACAATGGTGTGTTGCCGACGACGCAAGTGCACACCACGGCCAAGTCGGCGGGCCTGGCGCCTGCGGACGACGCCGCGCTGCTCTCGGCAGTGCAAGCAGCTCGCAACCAGCTCGCGCAACGTCGTGCCCGCCCCGTCACCCAGAGCGTCGGGCTCAACGCTCGATAGCCTATTCGATGACTCAACCTTTGCGAGTTGGAATTCAGCTGGCGTCCCTGCGGCAGCCGCTGGCCAAAGCCATGGAGACAGCCGCCCGGCTTGGGGCCGATGGCGTCGAGTTGGATGCGCGGCACGACGTGCGGCCCGGGGAACTTGGCGAAACTGCCCGGCGGCACTTGCGCAAAAAGCTCGATGACTACAACCTCAAGGTCGCGGCGATCGCCTTTCCCACTCGCCGCGGCTACGAAGTGGCCGAGGACCTCGACCGCCGCATTGACGCCACCAAGCAGGCCATGCGGCTGGCTTATGATCTCGGCGCTCGCGCCTTGCTGAACTACGTGGGGCGAATTGAGGACGAGGGGCCCGGCCGCGATCGCTTGCTCCAAGCGCTCGAGGACATCGGGCGCCACGGCCAGCATGTGGGCGTGTGGTTGTGCGCCACGACCGGGGCCGAGTCGCCCGAGCGGCTGCGCGCGTTGATTGACGAGCTGGCGCCCGGCTCACTGGCTGTCAATCTGGATCCCGGCGCGTTGCTGGTCAATGACGAGTCGCCGCGCGAGGCAGTGTCGCAGCTCGGGCCATGGGTCCAGCATGTCCGCGCCTCGGACGGCGTCCGCGACTTTGCCAAGCGGCAAGGCATCGAGACTCAGTTGGGACGAGGCGCCGCCGACTACCCCGAGCTGATCGCCATGCTCGAAGAGCACCGCTATAGTGGTTATTACACAATCCAGCGACTGCACGCGACCGACCCGGTCGCCGAGATTCAGCAGTCCGTGAATTACCTGCGGGCGTTGCAAGGCAATTGAGCGGAGGGGAGTCGCGCTCCCCCGCTTTCTCACTTCCTCGCGCTGACATGTGATTTTGCCGTGGCTTGTCGTGACACAGGCTGCTTGTGATCAACGCCACAAGTCGCAAACATGCATCGATGCCGAGCCGCGTCTAGAATTCTGGTGCTGTTGCGAGACTCATGGAGCTTGACCCATTGCCATGTCCGTCACCGTAGAGCAGCTTTGTGGATTTTTGGATCGCTTCGCTCCGCGCCGACTGGCCGAAGAGTGGGACAATGTCGGCCTGCTGGTCGGCCGGCGGGATCGGGAATTGTCGCGAGTGATGACGTGTTTGACGGTCACCCCTGCCAGCGCAGCCGAGGCCGTGATGCGCGGGGCCGAAGCGATTGTCACCCATCATCCGCTGCCATTCCGGCCGCTGAAGCGACTGACGCCGGACAATCTGCCGGGCCGCCTGCTGCTCACGCTCGTCGAGTCGCGGATCGCGGTGATCAGCCCGCACACGGCATTTGACAGCGCCGCCGAAGGAATCAACCAGCGACTTGCAACGGGGCTTGGCCTGGCCAGCCCGCGACCATTGTCGCCAATTGAGGAAGATCCCGAGGGGCTGGGGGCCGGACGATTCGGCGATCTGCCGGCGCCCATCTCATTGGCGGAGCTGGGGATCGCTGTGGGGCGTCTGCTGGGGGTTGGCGGGCTGCATCGGGTCGGCGGCGCCTCCACCTCAGTGCGACGGGTGGCCTGTGCCTGCGGCAGCGGGGGCAGCTTTCTGGCCGCGGCTCGACGCCAAGGCTGCGACGTGCTCGTCACCGGGGAGGCTACGTTTCACACCTGCCTCGAGGCGGAGTCGGACGGCATCGGGATGCTGCTTCCCGGCCACTTCGCCAGCGAGCGCTTTGCATTGGAAGTATTGGCAACCGAAATACACGCCGAATTCCCCGAGCTCGAGGTGTGGGCCAGTGCTCGCGAGACCGATCCTCTGAGCTGGATGGAAACAACGTCGGCAAACGGAGATTGAGACCATGGAGCTGGTGCACCACGGTGGCCATGAAGGGGTGACCGGAAGCTGTCATGAACTGAGGCTCGACAATGGCCGCTCGCTGCTAGTGGACTGCGGCCTGTTCCAGGGCGAGGACGCGCGGCGCCATCCCAAGCTGGAGATCGAGTTCGATGTGGCGCCGATCGCCGCGATGCTGCTGACGCACGTGCATATCGATCATGTCGGCCGCCTGCCCTATCTGCTCGCCGCCGGATACAAGGGGCCGATCTATTGCAGCCATCCCACTGCCGAGTTGCTGCCGGTGGTTCTCGCCGACGCGGTGAAGATGGGATTCACTCGCAACCAGAGAATGATCGATGCTTTTGTCGAGCATGTCGGGCAGCTGGTGCGTCCTCTGCCCTACGGGACGTGGACGGAGATTGAGGCGGGCGCCAAGGTGCGGCCGCAACCGGCCGGCCATATCCTCGGCTCGGCCTTTTTCGAGCTCGACGTCGAGGGGCGCCGCGTGGTCTTCTCCGGCGACGTCGGCGCCGATCACTCGCCCTTGTTGAAGGATCCGCTGTCGCCCGAGCGGGCCGACCTGTTGGTGCTGGAGTCCACTTACGGCGACAAGCTGCACGAGGGCCGCGAAACCCGCCGTGACCGGCTCGAGCAAGTGCTGCGACGGACACTGGAGGACAAGGGAGTGACCATCATTCCCGCCTTCAGTCTCGGCCGCACCCAGGAGCTGCTCTACGAGATGAACGGCATCTTCGAGCGGATTCAGGCGTCGGGCGGACCACAAATCATGAAGGCGGTTGACGTGATCGTCGACTCCCCGGCTGCCACGCGCTACACCGATATCTATCAGCAGTTGCAGCCCTACTGGGACGAGGAAGCTCAGCAGCTGCTGAAGATCGACGATCAGCCGTTGGTGTTTGAGAATCTCACCACCATCGACAGCCATCAAGAGCATCTGAACACGCTGGACTACCTGCACCAGCACAAGCTGCCCGCAATTGTGATCGCAGGCAGTGGCATGTGCACGGGCGGCCGGGTGATGAACTATTTGGAACGGCTGCTCGGGGACGAGACGACCGACGTGCTCTTTGTGGGCTACCAGAGTGCCGGAACTCTGGGCCGAGCGTTGCAGAGCGGGGCGAAGTCGGTGAAGCTCGATGGCCGTCAGGTCGAGGTGCGGGCCAAGGTGCACTCGTTGAGCGGCTATTCGGCGCATGCCGATCAGCAAAATCTGCTTGACTTTGTCGGCGGCATGGCGACTCCGCCGGACGAGATTGTGCTGGTGCACGGCGAGTCGGACGCGAAACGCGCGCTACGTGGAAAGCTCGAGCAACGCGGTCTGCAGGTTCGCTGACGTACCATTGTCCACGAATGTTCGTGGTTTCCCCGGGCTGCTAAGATGTCGGGCCGGGAGCGTCTTGAAAGGGCGAACCCAAATCAGGGACCCCAAAGGCAAACCCCATGGCGAACCCCATGGGATGGCCATTTCCGGCAGGAATAACAGGAGCTGCATTGTGCCAAAGTTGACAGTTGAGGGGATCGGGGAGTTCGAGGTGCCGGCCGGCAAGCGGCTCGTGTTGGCGCTGACGGACGAGGCGGGAGTGGATCAGCTGCACGCCTGTGGCGGCGGCGCCCGCTGCACGACCTGCAAAGTCGAGTTTGTCTCTGGCGAGCCGGAGCAGATGACAGTCGCCGAGCGGCAGTTGCTGGACGCTCGCGGACTGACCGGCGTGCGGCTTAGCTGTCAGATCGCCTGTGACGGCGACATGTCCGTCCGCTGCGTCAGCCGACTGGAGGGCAGCGGCCGGCAGGACGCGGGCGGCAGGCCGGCGGACGAGATTCAGCCGGAGCCGGAGTGGACCTAAGCCATGACGCTCTATCACGCGGTCGGCGGCGCCGACGCGAGCCTGACCGAGGCGGATGTTCGCGCGGCATTGACTGACACGCTCACGTCACTTGACCGGCACGCTCGCCGCCACCGAGTGCTGGCGTTGCCGCCCGACTTCACTCGATTTCACAGCCAAGCGGGCATGATCACCTGCCTGTTGCAGGACTTGTTGGACGAGCGATTGGCGGACGTCATGCCGGCCCTCGGCACGCATGTGCCGATGACCGCCTCGCAATGCGAGCGGATGTTTCCCGCCGTGCCCGCCGGCAAGATACGCGCCCATAACTGGCGCGATGACGTGGTCACGATCGGCGAGGTGGACGCCGACTTCGTGGCTGAGGCCACCGAAGGTATCTACACGCAGCCGTGGCCCGCGCAGCTGAATCGCTTGATCTGGGAGGGCGGCCACGACCTGATCGTCTCCGTCGGGCAAGTGGTGCCCCATGAAGTGATCGGGATGGCCAACTACAACAAAAACTTGTTCGTAGGCGGCGGCGGGGCCCAAGGCATCAACGAGAGCCACTTCATCGGCGCGGTGTACGGCATGGAGCGGATGATGGGCCGCGCCGACACTCCGCTGCGACGGATACTGAACGAGGCACAACGCCGCTTTTGCGGTCACCTGCCGCTGCTGTTCGTGCAGACGGTCGTCGGCAGCGACGCTCGTGGCCGGCTGCACTTGCGGGGCCTGTTTATCGGCGATGACGTCGAGTGCTTCGAGCAGGCCTGCCGGTTGTCCCTCGAGGTGAATTTCGAGGTGCTCGACGAGGAGCCGGCCAAGATCGTCGCCTGGCTCGATCCCGAGGAGTTTCACAGCACTTGGCTGGGCAACAAAGCGGTGTACCGCACTCGGATGGCCATTGCCGATGCAGGTGAATTGGTCGTGCTGGCGCCCGGCGTTGGTGTGTTCGGAGAGGATCCGGCGATCGATGCCCTGATTCGCGAGCATGGCTACCGGACGACCCCGGAGGTTTTGCGGCGAGTCGAGCAGCACCCGACGTTGCGAGACAACCTGTCCGCCGCCGCCCACCTGATTCACGGCTCGTCCGAAAATCGCTTCAAAATCACCTACTGCCCCGGCAAGCTAACCCGCGAAGAAGTCGAGTCGGTCGGCTACGCCTATGCCGACCTGGAAGAGATGCAACGTCGCTACGACCCGAATCGGCTGGAAGCAGGGTGGAATGAGCTGCCCGATGGGGAGAGAATATTCTTTATCCCCAATCCCGCCCTCGGGCTTTGGGCCAGCCGGAGCCGCCTGCCGGATTAGCGGCGCCGCAACGATCCGCGTCGCCTGTCTCGTGCACGGCCAAGCCTTGGTTTTGAGGTTGGAAAACTCGCGAACTCGTGGCAAGTCACGAGTTTTGGGGGCGGCGGCCAACCCAACGTTTTAGAGTTGACGGGGCACTAGCAATCTGTTTTCAGAGGCCCGCTAGCGATCCCGGTCTCCCTACAATGCATCATCCAACGCATTCACCCCAAAAAAAACACAACGTCAACGCCTTGCGTGTTCGTCGCCCCGCACATCACTCGCCTCCGCGGCAGGATTGCTCCCGGCACGTCACCGATCACCAACTCGGAGTTACTTCATGAAATTCGTCCGCATGTCACTCTGCGTGTTGCTCACGTTCACTCTTGCCGCGGCCGGTGTCGCTCAGGAGAACAACCAGCCGCCCGAGGGATTCACCCCCTTGTTTAACGGCAAGGATCTAAACGGGTGGTACGGATTCAAGAAGAATCCCAACGAGTTGTGGAAGCTTGATGAGCAAGGGCAGGCCGAGTTGCGCAAGGCAAGTTTGGCGGACTTGAACCAGCATTGGACCGTTGAGAACGGCGAGATCGTCAATGACGGTCACGGCGACTACTTGACGACGGAGCGGGAGTTTGGCGACTACGAGTTGTGGATCGACTACAAGACCGTGGCGCTCGCCGACAGCGGCATTTATCTTCGCGCAACGCCGCAGGTGCAGATCTGGGATTACACCGACGAGTCGAAATTCAAGCTGGGCGCCGACAAGGGCTCGGGCGGCCTTTGGAACAACAGCGCCGGCGCCAAGGGCAAGGACCCGCTGGTCCTCGCCGACAAAAAGTTTGGCGAGTGGAATCGGTTTCGCATCCGCCAGGTCGGCGCTCGCACCAGCGTCTGGTTGAACGGGCAACTCGTGGTTGACCATGCGACGATGGAGAACTACTGGGACCGAAAGTCGCCGTTGTATCGTCGCGGACCGATTCAGCTGCAGACGCACGGCGGCGAAATCCGTTGGCGAAACGTGTTCTTGCGGGAGATCGGCGCCGAGGAGGCCAACCGTCTATTGAAAGAGCATTCCGAGGGGGAATGGACGGACATCTTCAACGGCAAGGATCTCTCGGGCTGGAAGGGGCCACTGGAGAATTACGAGATTGTTGATGGGGCCATTCGCTGCAAGGCCGGCAAGGGCGGCACCATTCACACCGCAAAAGAGTACGGCGACTTTCGCGTGCGACTGCAGTTCAAGGTGCCTGCCGGCGGCAACAATGGCCTGGCGATTCGTTATCCAGGGCAAGGCGACACCGCCTATGTTGGCATGTGCGAATTGCAGGTGCTCGATTCGGAGCACCCGAAATACGCGCGGCTCGACAAGCGTCAGTACCACGGCTCCGCGTACGGCATGGCCGCCGCTCATCGCGGCTTCTTGCGCGAGTCGGGAGAGTGGAACTATCAGGAAGTCACGGTGAAAGGCTCCACCATTCAGGTCGAGCTGAACGGCACGCTGATCTTGAACGCGGATTTGTCACAAGTGACCGAAGTGATGGGCAATCGTCCGCATCCCGGCAAGGACCGCACATCCGGCTACTTTGGATTTGCCGGCCACAGCGATCCGGTGGAGTTTCGCGATGTGGCGATTCAGGAGCTGAAGTAATTCGGTGGCGCTGTGGCGCTGTCGCGGCTGTCGCGGCAAGAATTCCCCCGGTGAGGCGAATTGTCTTGCTGGCCAACGCGTTTGACGGACGCGTTGGATTCCCTCGATTGGCAACGGAGCAAATTCGCGAATGGCAGACAAGAAGGAATCTCATCCCAAGTCGCAGGCATCCTCCAAGGGGTTTCTTGCCATCCTGTTGTGGCCGTTCGCTCGACTCTTCAAGGCGTTGCACAAGCATTGGATCTCGTACATCACGGGGTATGTGCTGCGCGACCGCGATCGGATTTACAGCGTCAAGTTCGTCTGGTACGGCGACTCGGTGTACCTGCATCCGATGATCTGGGGCAGTTTGTTGCTGTACCTTTTGGCGAAGAGCACCTGGGTGGCGCCGGGGTATTTGTTGCTCGCCTGGTTCGCCGCGCTGTTCGTCTGTTATTTGACGATCATGTACAACTTCAACATCATTAAGATCAGCGTGCTGGGCGTCGGGTTGGTGGCGTTGTTCGGGCTGGCGTACATCTCGACCGTCGAGTGGTCGTGGAACCCCTTCTTCTCCTTTGCCCAGCATTTGAAGGGTCTGGGGGCGGATGTTTCGCCAGGATTTTACATCGCCTCGATGTATGTTTTCATCGCGCTGATCGCCTCCGAGGTGATCTGGGCCTGGCTGTTTCATCGTGTCGAGATCGATGAGTCGTATGTGTATGAGCACCAATTTCTGACCACCAGCACGCGAGAGCCGATTTTTGCTCGCGGCTTGCGACGCGAGACGAAGGACATCTTGGAACTGTTGCTGCTTGGCGCCGCTGACATTCGCCATCGCACGAAGAATGGCTACAAGCGGTTCAAGAACGTGCCCTTCGCCTCGCTTTGGCTGGGCACGGCCATCGACGGTTTGCTGGATTACCGACGTCCCGGACAGATTGAGCTCGAACGCGGCGAGCAGGACGCGATGGACGATGCGCGGATCAGCGACGCCATGCACGATGATGATCACGATCACGACGATCACGACGATGACCATGACGACCATGACGACGGTCACGACGAAGATCACGATGATCATGACGACATCTGATCTCGTTGACCAATTCGGTTGTGCGCACGGTCACTTCGCGCCAACCGGCTCGGTGAACATGAATACGCTGGCGGTTCCGTAGGGCGGCCCTTCCGGGCCGGCTGAAGCGCATGGCACCAACCACAGCCAACGGGCTAACCGCTGTAGGGCGGCCCGGAAGGGCCGCCCTACCAAGCCTTCGTTTTGATCGTGTCCACGACCGTAGGGCGGCCCTTCCGGGCCGCCTGAAGCGCATGGCACCAACCACAGCCAACGGGCTAACCGCTGCTGGCGGCCCGGAAGGGCCGCCCTACCAAGCCTTCGTTTGGGGGTTGGAGAACTCGCGAAGTCGTGGCGAGCCACGAGGTTGGGGCGGCGACCAACCCAACGTTTTAGTGTTGACGGGGCACTAGGGTCGGCTCGTACGTTCAGTTCGCGGAACGTCGTAACGCAATTCGACGAACCTCATATTGCCTCCCCGACGCGCTACTTGAGCCGGTTGCGGTCCACGTCGGCCTCCCATTGTCGCAGCAGTTCCGCCATTCGTCGCGCATCGTCGGGGCGGGTCGCCGTGAGGTCGTGCTTCTCGGATACATCCTTCTCGAGATCGAAGAGCCAACTCTCCGATGCCTCTCCCTCGCGCCGTTGCACGAGTTTTACGTCGCCGCTGCGTACAGCCGACCAAGTGCGATCTCCTCGGCGCCCACGCCAGAAAAGTGTGCGATCCTTGGGGGGCTCGCCCCGCATGACCTGGCCCACAATGTCCTGGCCATCCAATGAGTCCGTCGTTGCGCCGGCCAGTGTCAGGAACGATCGCGTCAGATCAAACGTGGCGCACACCTGCTCGGACTGACCGGGCCGCACGATGCCTGGCCAGTTCACGATCAGGGGCACGCGAATGCCGCCTTCCCACGTGGTGCTCTTGGCGCCTCGTAGCGGCCCCATGTGGGCCGCGCCGTCCAGGCCGCCGTTGTCTGAGGCGAACACGACAAGCGTGCGACGACGCAGGCCCGTTTCGTCCAGTGCCGCCAGCAAGTCGCCCGTTTGGCGATCGAGGTCCTCAAGCATTGCAACGTATGTCTCGGCGTCGCCTTCCATCCAGTTCTCGGCAGTGACGACCTTGTCCGCGTCCGCTGGCCCCTGGAACGGAAAGTGCGGGCACTCATGCGACACATACAGGAAGAAGGGTTGATCCTTGCCGCGTCGAATGAAGTCAATGGAGTCCTCGGTGATCAGGTGTGACATATAGCCGTCACGATGCACCGGCAATCGTCCGCGAAACAGCACGTGCAGATCGCTGGTCTCACGGTGATTGAAGTAGTGGACATTGCCGCCCAAGTAGCCGAAGAACTCGTGCCAGCCGTGCTCGATCGGATTGAACCGGGGCTCATATCCCAAATGCCATTTGCCAAACACTCCGCAGCGATAGCCCTGTGCGGCAAGCCGTGCCGGGAGCACGGCCTGAGCTGCCGGCAAGCCCAGGCGACGCTGTTGAGCGAGTGCAATCGCCTCACCGTAGCGACCGACACTGCCCGTGCCGATGGCGCACTCGAGCCCCTGCGCGCGTTGTTGGTACCGCCCGGTCAAAAAGGCCGTTCGCGTCGGGCTACACTCCGGTCCGTTGGCATAGTGCTGCGTGAACCGCACGCCTTCCCGAGCCAGCCGATCGAGGTTCGGCGTCTTGGCGACGGGGTGGCCATAACATCCCAAGTCTCCGTAGCCGAGATCATCCGCCAGAATGAAAACGATGTTCGGACGCTCCGCCGTCGACTGCGCGGCAGCCTGAGCCACCAAGCAGGCGGCCATCAATAACACGGGGAACGACGGTTTGTTCATTCTCGGGGCGGGTGACGGGGTACCGCGCCGATCACACAGCGTCGCGGGGCCGGCAGCGCCGATTGGGGATCGCAATCGCCTGGGAATCATCGATGTCCATTCCAAATCGCAGTGCAAATTGAGCGTTTCTTGAGTTCTTTTTTATGCTGCTCCGCGCAGTTGGGAAAGGAAGTCTCGACCGAGACAGCCACATTTTTGCGGGAAATCGAGCTCCCGGGGCATTCGGTCGGAATTCGGCGGTTTGCAGAAGCTCGATCTATACTGGACGAATGGCCCGTTCTCGCTCGCTATTTTCGTTTCAAACCCCGCTTGGGATCCTGGTCGTCGCGTTGTGCCTGTCGGGCTGCCTCGCGCTCGCCGCAGCGCTGCGCCTGGAGAATCCGCAATCGCTGTCGCTCTGCCACTTTGAGGAAGGCGTCCACAGCGCATCGGCACAGCGGCTGCTGACAGCGGGGGCGACCAATTTGGACTACGCCCAGCCGCTCCATGCTCCGCCATTGTTTCCTTGGACCGTGGCGGCCTTGGGGTTGGCCAAGCCCAGCTCGCCGCGCGACGGCATCTTCGTGTCGATCGTCTGTGGCGCATTGACGCCGCTGGCCATGTTTATTGTTGGCTGGCGCCTCAACGGTATCGGGTTTGGCCTTGCCGCCGCGGCGCTGCTCGCCTGCAGTGATTTGCATATTGCAGTGTCCAGAACGGGGCTTCCCTCCGCCATGCTGACGCTTTGGAGCACCCTTGCGCTGTGGGCGGCGATGGAGTGGGCGCCGCGTCCCTTGCCGCGCGGCGCCACGCCACTGCTGAGTCGTTACGTGTTCTTCGGGATGCTGGGAGGCGCATTATTGGCATTGGCGTGGTCAACGATGTACAGCGGAGGGCTCGGCCTACTGATCATTGCGATCTCGCTTGGACTGTCCTGGCGGCTCGAGGCCGAGGAGTTCGAGGATCGCGGCCCCTACGTGTTCATCGCCTTCTGCCTGGCTGCCGCGATCGCGTTGTCCGCGTTTGTTCCTTGGTACTTGCATCTGCAAGCCGATTTTCCGGGCGGCTTTTGGGGTGTGCTGGAGCACCACCGGCGGCAGATCACGGGCTGGAGGCATTGGCCGGAACACCTCGGGCGGCAGCTCACCGCGCTGCCGGGCTTGCGGCATCACGGCTGGTGGCTGGGCGTCGCGCTGGTGACCTGCGTGGGACTGGTACTCGCTTGGCGCGAGACTGGCTGGCGACGCACGATGGCCATCGCTCTGGCCGTCACTGCGGCAAGTTTGGCCGTGACCGCGGGAGTGGACGCTTTGGTGTTGGTCTGCGGCGTGGCCGGCGCGGGTCCCGCGTTGCTTTCCCGCCGCTGGCCTTTAGTGCTGTGCGCGGTCTGGTTGCTGATGTTCACACTGCTCGTGCCGCTCCACTTCCCCTATGTCAAACTTCTGACACCCATGTTGCCGTCAGCCATTTTGCTGTGCCTGATGCTGATTTGGCCGTCGCCAGTGGCTGTCGCAGCCAGCGATGAGCGACTTGCGCACCAGTGGCGATTTGCCCCGCGACGCGAGACGCCCG
>JAGQPF010000443.1 GCA_020426845.1 Planctomycetales bacterium | reverse complement strand
CTGCCCCTTTTCGCTGATGAACTTATCTACCAACGTCAGGTAGCTCGCTGCGCAAGCCCGTGGACCCGCGCCCCAATCCGAATTCGTCACCATCTCATCAAAGGCCGGTGCAACACCTTGCCCTCCACACTGCGACGATCCTACAATCCGCGAACTGAAGCAATTGCCTTCCCGCAATGCCAACTACGTGAGCGAATTCCGCCATGGACGACGAGCTTGGCGACTTGGACCAAGACGAAACGCCCGATAGCACCGACTTCGCGACTGCGCGCTTCCTGTCCGACCTTCGACTCCCGGCCGGAAACCAGCAGCAACTCAGAAGCGCCGCAGCAGCCGTGCAACAGGAGTTCCGAGACAGCTCACGCTGGAAACGCCTGAACTGCACAAAGGTCAGCGTGTTTGCCGAGCGAGATCGGGGAACCATCTATGTCATCCACATCGGCAAGACCGTCGAGTTCGACTGGTCATGGGAAGGCGCGAAGGCCTTTTGTCCCCACTCCCTGACCGATGACGATCGTTTTTCAGACCGGTTCTACGAACAAGCCGACTACGAGGACGAAGTCGTGTGGTCAGGTGAGGTTGTGGAAGTCGACGAGCAGCACGGTTGCCTGTTTGTCGCGCTCGACGATCCGGAGGCGACGCCCACGGCCGGCGCCTTCTTCGTGCGTCCCTTTGAATTTCTGTCCGTACTGCATGCCATCTATAACAGTGGCGAGTTCGCGGAAGTTCGCGCGGAACTTCCCGCGCGGCTCAACGCTGCGGAAGGCGACGTCCATCCTGACGTGTCCGAGCCCGCCATGGTCGGCCTCCCCCATCTTCGCAGCTGGTGGCAGCATTCCTGGAATGTCTTGTGGGGACCGCCGGGAACCGGCAAGACCTGGACCATCGGCCAACAGATCGCACACGCTCTGGAAGACGATCGCGAGCGGATTCTCGTCGTCTCGACAACCAACCGAGCAACCGACGCCGTGGCGCTGTCGTTGGGCGAAGCTGCTCGGATGGTCTGCCCCGACGAGTTGGAGGACCTCGCTTTGCTGCGGATCGGCAAGGGCGCTTCCTACCGGACGTTCGTTGCGCGGCAACTCGGTTCGATGCTCGCCGGGACAGAGTCTCAATTGCTATCCGAAATCGCCGGATTGGCCCAGCAGCTTCCGTTGTTCGATTCGTGGGAAGAACGGGCATTGACCCGCAAGCGGATCGGCGAGTTGCGGACGACAGGAAACGACCAAAGCGACTGCATTTTCATGGATCCGGAGAAACGAGTTGTCATCGCCACGGCCTTCAAAGCGATCAACTTTCTGAAACACGGCGCCATTCGAAAGTTGGTCGAAAACGGGGAAGCGCCGTTTACCACAATTTTTATTGACGAAGCTGGCCTGATCTCCAGGTCGGCCGTCGCGGCTCTTTCCTTGCTGGCTGCTCGCCGAGTCGTGCTGGTCGGCGACTCCAAGCAGCTCGCTCCCATCAGCCGCATCTCACGGGTGCTGCCGACTCGCCAGCAAACATGGCTCGCCAGCAGCGGCCTGAGTCATCTCGAGGAAACCACGGCAGTCCCCACCGCCGTTCACCTGCTCTCCGAACAGCGCCGCATGCACCCCGATGTGTGCCAGGTGATCTCGACGTATCAATACAACGGCGTATTGCGGACGGCCACCGAACGTGCCGAGCAGAACTCGATTCTGCCGCCTCTGCTCGCGGAGCGATCGAGAACCATCTGGTACGTGCTTGACGAGGAGGACCACAACCTCGCCGCTATTCGTGCCGCACGCGGTCCGGGCAACAAGAGCTGGGTACGCCGGATTTCCAAGGACGTGTTGCGAAAACTCTTTTCCGACGCCGAGGTGCGTCAGGCCAACGGCTTATTCGTTACTCCCTTCAAGGCACAGGCCACCATCGTCGGCGAATGGCTGGCCGAATGGGACATCAACTCGTGGGAAGCATCAACCGTCCATAGCCAGCAGGGTTCCGAAGCGGACATCGTGGTGTTTGATGTGGTCAATGCCGGCAGCCATACCTGGGGCATCGCCGAGTGGAAGCGACTCGTCAATGTCGCATTGAGCCGCGCAAGAGAGGCGGTTGTCATTCTTGCCAGCTGCGCCGAGATGGACGAGCCGTACCTTCGACCACTCAAGCGATTTCTCACCCCGTCCGTACTGGTGAAGGACGGCAGACAGTGCAATTGGAGCGACGTGGACGCACGAGGATCAGCGACAACTTCCAAGGTGGCTCCATCGCAAGCGCGGAATCGAGGCGAAGGCGGCACTCCGGACAGCATACCCCCACAGGACGCCATCGCGCGTAGCATGGGCGTCCTCGCGAGTCCTCACCCGTGCGGTACGGCGCAACCCACGACGTCAGCCGAATCACCCGCTCCACCAGCCCACCGACCAAGCTGCCGAATCGGCGAGCAGTTCGCTGCACGCAAGGGCATGAAACCGCTCTTCTCCCGAGAGCAACAGCGGCTGACGGACCTTGAACTTGACGGCAAGCCTCGCCTGGTGCGCGGAGTGGCCGGCAGCGGCAAGTCAGTGGTGCTCTGCAACTGGCTGGCGAAGACAGCGAAGCGCCTGAGCGGCAGAAAGGACGCCCGAATTTGGGCTGTATATGCCAATCGCAGCCTGCACAAACTGCTCTGCGACTCGATCGAGGCGGCGTGGGAGCGCCAGAGTGACGGGGAACTGCTGGATTGCTCCGAGTTCCCTTGGGAGAACGTCGAGCTGCTCCACGTGAAGGACGTGCTGTCGGGGATGTTGCCCAGCGTGCAATTGACGATGGACGAATTCGGCTTCGACTACGATCGTGCCGCCGAGGAGTTCCTGAATCGACAGGACGTCGCGAGCCTCTTGCCTCGCTGCACGGCATTGTTCATCGATGAAGCTCAGGACATGGGTCCTTCAACACTGAGGCTCCTGTTGTCGGTTGTCGAACAATCCGATGAGTCGGACGCCAACAGTCGCTCCGCACACATTTTCTACGACAACGCTCAGAACGTTTACGGCACGAAGACACCGAAGTGGTCTGAATTTGGCCTCGATATGCGGGGGCGATCGACCATCATGCGCGAGAGTTTTCGGTCGACGCGGCCGATCACCGAGCTCGCGGTGAATGTGCTGGATCGCCTTTCCGGCGACTCGGCCCGGCAGGACCAACAGGAACTTATTTCGCTGGGGTTGCTCCGGCCCACGCGCCGAAACGGCCAAGATTGGCTGGAAGCGACATTCAGCCAGATCGAGGGCCCCAAGCCCTTCTTTCGCAACTACGCCAGTCGCGAAGACGAGATGGCCGCGATCGCGAAGCACTTGCGGCATCTAATCCTGGTGGACGGCATTTCACCGCCGGACATCTGCATTCTTTACAACGGCAAGGCCCAGGCAATACTGGAGTCGCAACTGGCGCCCAAGCTCGCCGAGTTCGACGTCGAATTGTCGCTTCAGAAGAATCGATCATTTGAGCGCAAGGCCAACACGCTGCTTGCCACCACGCCACATTCGTACAAGGGGCACGAATCGGAGGTGGTCGTGATCCCGTGTGTCGACCATTACGTTGCTCCCGAGGGGAAGTTGCTTGCCAGCGGACTCTACGTCGCCATGACTCGCGCCCGTTCCCTTCTGGCGATCTACGGCATCACCGGCGGCTCCGAGGCCAGCCGCCGGGTCACATCAACCATCGCCTCAAGCGTCGAGACCCAGCGATTCTCGCCGCACATCGACTGCGCGGACGAAGCAACGCAATAATCGTCCCCTCCCGTCGTAGTCTTCGACTTAATCCTAATAGCGGAGGAGGGACTCGAAGTAGCCCTCATTTTCCGCGGAAGAGTGTACGTTCTTATGAACACGGGGGATTCACTGGGGATTGGGCGACTGGATCGATAATTAACGGCCGCAAGTTCGAATCAGTTTCAAACAGATTGAGGTTGTGAACTGCCGATTCGCTGTCAGCCCGACGCGGCGCCGTATTCCTGGAACGGCAGCGACATCGACGCCCGAGGGCCGACGTTGCCCATCGCCGTGTCCGCTTGGGCAAGAGCAGCTTGGCGTCCGAGACCTTCGTTCGAAACCGGCGCCATCCAAGGCTGCGCTGCTTCGTCTATCCCGTTGGTAAGCGCACACCAGAACGGTGGCGGAAGAGGGCTTGACACGCGACAGCGGGGGCCGGCTATTGCGTGGGCTTGGCTTGAGTGGCTCGGCGATAGGCTCGCTT
>JAGQPF010000442.1 GCA_020426845.1 Planctomycetales bacterium | reverse complement strand
GCCACATGTGGTGTTTGTGACGCGATTGCACTGCGTCGGCGTTGAGCCCGAGACAGGCAAGGAAGTGTTCCGATTTCGCTTCGGGCAAACAGGACCCACCGTCAACGCCGCGACGCCCTTGGCGTTCGACAAACATCTGTTCCTGTCGGCCAGCTACGGCATTGGCGCCAGCATGTATCAAGTCGGTGGCGGCAAGCTCTCGCCGCTCTGGAGCAATGACAACTCCATGTCGAGCCAATATACGACGTGCGTGCAGCGAGACGGCGTGTTGTTTGGCATTCATGGCCGTGAGGACGCAGGCTCCGCGTCGCTGCGTTCCGTCGACGCCAAGACCGGCAAGGTGCTTTGGGAACAAGATTCCGCAGTCGGCCACCTGTTGCTCGCCAAGAACTACTTGATTGTGCTCGAAGTCGACGGGCGCCTGCGGTTGGTGGAGCCCGACAAGCATCAGTATCGCGAAGCGGCCACCCACAACCTGGGCGACGGCACGTGGCGAGCGATCCCTGCCCTGAGCGACGGGCGGCTGTTCGTCCGCGATTCGAATGAAGGGCAGATTCGCTGCCTCTCGGTGAGTCGATGACGGACTGGAAGTCCGTCGTACAAATGTAGGACGGACTTCCAGTCCGTCTTAGGTAGAACGGACTTTCAGTCCGTCATAATAGAATTGGTCGACTGCAGTTGATCGTTGTCGTCGGATTCCGATCAGCGGATGGCCGGCACCACTCGATAGGGCGGTGTTTGGCTGGGTCCGATGACGGCATCGTTGGGGCCGATGCCCGCCTCAATGAGCCCGTGACGATTGTGGAACGGGTCGTCATGGGTGCCGGGGATGTTCTCGCCAACGACAAACTCGACGTGTTGATCCTCAAACAGCATGTTGTAGCCGTTGCCGTGATTCCCGGGCCGGCGGTTTCCTGAGCCGTCGAACCGCGGCGCCTCGGACATCAGCACGAAGCGAGCCCGGCCTTGATTGCGTGGAGCTTGATACTGCCCGTCAATGAAGACGCCCAGGTTGTAGCCCATGCTGCCCAGCGCCACCTTTCGCAGTTGCTCCAGTTCGTCGCCTTCGGCGAGTTCAATCTGCTCTAACGTGACGCGAAAGAATTCCGTGTCGTCGCTCGGGCACCGCAGCGCCTCGGAGCGAGGCAGCATCTGGTGCGACACCAGCGTGGGGGCCACGACACCCACGAATGCACGTTTGCCGGTCGTGGGAATGGACGGAAATCGACCGTCCTCGGCCGCAGCAGCAAACTGAATGAGCGAGTGCCCCACGTCTTTGAGGTTCGTTTGGCATTGAAGCCGGCGGGACATCGCCACGTTCTGCAGCAAGCTCGGCATCAGCATCAACAGCAGCGCGACGCAGAGCGAAACGCCCACAATCTTGTCGAGACGTGACCAGCCACGTCCCTTGGCGAGTGGCTCTCCCAGTGGCTCTCGCGAGGCCAGTTGCAGCGGCGCATCGGCACTGTGGCGGAGGGATTCCGACGGCAACGGCTCTAGGCGGCCCGACGTCTCGGCATGCTGCTCGACGGACTCGTGAATGGCGCCCGACTCGACATGGACCGAGGCATTGGACAGTGTGACATCGGTCCACCGCACCTCACAAGCCTCTCCCATAGGCCCCGAGGGTTCCATAGGCCCCAAGTGGCGAACGCGCGACGACAGCATCACCGTTTGGCAGGTTCGAGCAACCAAACCCTGCGGAGGCTCATACTCCCGTTCGATCCATTCCAGGGGCTGCAAGTGCTGCCGCAATTTCTCCAGTTCGGCTCGCAATTGCGAATTGACGATCAATTCCCGCTCCATAGTCGCCTGTTCGTCCGCTTCCAGTGCGCCGAGCAGGTAGCCGAGGAGTTGTTCACGTGGAGATGTGAGCATGTCGGTCGGTAATGTTCAGTGATTAAGAGGGTCGAATTCTTGGTCGATCCAATCGGGAGCCGGGGGAGCACGGCAGGACAAATCCCGGAGCAGTGGTCGACGCGTTCGCGCTCGCGACAGTGAATTCGACCATTCCGCTCAAGTGTGCGCCTCGGCCCAGGTTTGGTTCAACTTCAAAATGGCGGCGTGCAAGCGGCTTTTGACCGTGCCGACGGGAATCTCCAGGACATCCGCGGCCTCACGATACTTGAGGCCTTGGTAGTACACGAGATCCACCACGCAACGCATCTGGTCCGTCAGGCCATCCAGCGCCTGCTGAACCCACTCCGCTCGCTCCAGTTCGTCCATTTGATCAGCGGGATCCGTCTCCGCACTGACCAACAGATCAAGCAACTTGCCGACATCCTCGGACTCATCGCCGCTTCGGTCCAGGCTGACCATTCGGTGACGCTTGTGGCGTCGCTGATAGTCGATGGCCTGATTCGTGGCGATCGTGTAGAGCCAGGGACGAAACCGCCGACCTTCCTCAAATCGGTCGCACTTCAAGTGGACCTGAAGGAAGGTCGCCTGGAAGACGTCCTCCGCAGCCTCCGCACTGCCCAGGTAGCGGCGCAAGTAGCTGTACAACTCACGCTCGAAACGGCTCACCAGTTGCGCAAAGATGTCGCGATCCGTGGTCTCACGATAACGGACCAACAGCTGCTCATCAGTCAACTGAGTGGGCGGCATAACGTCCTTGATTGTCGGGCAAGAAATCATGCTTATTGTACCTACGTCCGTGTTCCGAAATAGTTCAACCAATCCGTTCTTCGCACGACGCGGGAAGCCGGGGGCCGATCTTGCGATACCGGGACCCTGCCCGACAGCAGCTTCCGTGGCTGTCGCGCTGCCCGCCAGTTTGACACTCATCGGGCAGCGTTTTAAACTCTGGAATTCCTTTCTGCAAAGCCTGTGCCATTCGAGTCGCACGTGAATTCCAAACCCCTTCGCTGGGCGGCCGCCGGCGACGTTAACGCCTTTTTTGGCTTGATGTTAGACAATGTCGCCGGATTGCTGCTGGCCGTCACCCTGCTGCGAGTCGTGTATGAATTTCCTACCGAGTTCGCGCTGACACACATGGTGCCCGGCACGGCGTTGGGCGTGTTGATCGGCGACCTTTGCTTCTTCTTTATTGCACTGCGAATGGCGGCGCGGACCGGTCGCGACGACATCACCGCCATGCCGCTGGGATTGGACACTCCCAGCACCTTCGGGATGGTGCTGTTCGTGCTCGGGCCCGCCTATTCCGCAGGCCTGGCGGCGGGTCTCAGCGTCGAGGCCGCTGCCACGCGAACTTGGCACATCGGCATTTGCTGCATCGTGCTGAGCGGCATTTTCAAGCTCGCCTGCGCCTTCGGTTCACACTGGGTAAGGCAGATGGTGCCCCGCGCGGGGCTGTTGGGTTCGCTGGCCGCAATTGCCCTGGTCTTGATCGCCTTCATCCCGCTGGTGGACGTTCTGCACTCACCCCTGGCCGGCATGCTGTCGCTGACGATCGTGTTGCTGACGCTGGTCGCCCAAAAACGCTTTTTTCGCCTGCCGGGCGCCTTGGGGGCGATGCTGGTCGGATGTGCTGCATTTTACGCGTTGCACTACCTGGGACAGCTCGGCTTCCACGGCTTCGGCGAGGTGCACTTCGAGCCACTTGTCGACACGCAATTCCTGCCCACCGCGTGGCTTGCCGCTTTCAACTTCGAGTGGACCGAGGCGTTCGCCGACGCTCGCCAATACTTCCCCATCGTCATCCCGTTCGCTCTGGGGACGGTGATCGGCGGCATCGACTGCACCGAGAGCGCCGCGTCGGCGGGAGACGACTATCCGACCGGGCAGGTCATCGGCGTCGAGGCCGTGGCGACGTTGTTGGCCGGTCTGTGCGGCGGCGTCATCCAAACCACCCCCTACATTGGGCACCCCGCTTACAAGGCGATGGGGGGACGCTCCGCCTACACGCTGGCCACCGCGTTGTTCGTCGGCGGCGCGGGGCTGATCGGATACTTTGGCGCGTTCTACTCGCTTGTGCCCAAAGCCACCGTGTTCCCCATCTTGGTGTTTATCGGACTGGAAATCACCGCGCAGAGCTACCACGCGACGCCACGACGGCACTACCCGGCGCTGGGCATCGCGTGCCTGCCGG
>JAGQPF010000441.1 GCA_020426845.1 Planctomycetales bacterium | reverse complement strand
GGGCCGAAAGTAGGGGATCGCCGCAGCGACAATCACCGACAGCAGCACAATCACGATGGAGACTTCCACGAGCGTGAAGCCTCGCCGCGAATCGTGGCGATGTCGAACCATGGTCGTGTGGTGATGCGAATCGCTCATGGTTGGTCTCCGGCGGCGGAGCTGGCGCCTCCGAGAGCGGAGACGATGAGCCAGCCTGCGTGACATGGCCTGAGTGAACCGGGTAAAACGGTGAAAACCGTGACAAAGGAAGCGTAGCACGGGCGGCTTGTAACGCGCCCGCTGCCAAGCGAGGATCGGACGTCGAGCCGCCCCAGAACGCCGCAAGGGTGGGGTCGTAACCAAAGTGCGGATGATGCGGACTCGGTTTCGTCTGTCAACTCGCTCGAATACGGATCGCCAGCACGGATCAAACGCCTGTGTGCCAGCGGATGATTTGCCACTGCAGCCCCGCGTCTCCCGGCGCCGGCTGAAACAGGGGAGTTTGCCAATCGTTCCAGTGGTAGGTCGGGGGCAGCGGAGGCGGCTGAATCTTGGTCTTGGGCGCCGGCGGCAGTGAGTACGCTGCCAAAAAGTAAGGAAACGATTCGAATGCGTAGCCCTGGGCGGCGTCGTAGCTCCACTGCGCCAGCTTGCCATTCCACCAACTGGTTGCCGTGGGCCAGTTCGATCGGCGTTCGATTCGCAGGCGGCTGGTGGCGAGCGCGCCGGTCAATGTCAGTCCGCCATCGACTCCTTCCAAAACGTGCGTATCGCCCCAGCTCATCAACAGCCCGTCCACAGTTGCCGACGCATCGGCGGCCATCGACAAGCCCTGCTCCAGAGCCGCGACGGGCAGTTGCCAGGCGACGCTCGAGCCGGACAACGGCGGCATCGTCAACGCCGCCAGGGAGATGTTGGCGCCGTTGAGCGTCAACGTCCCGTTGAGCACCAGCACAGTTCCGGTGAGGCTGACGTTCGGGCCAAATTCGATGTTCTGGTTTGCCACAAACAACCCGAGCGGATTGGATGCGCCGGGGCCCAACGTCGTGTTGCTGGTATAGAGCCCGAGCGTGCCCGCAGTGTACAGGGCGCCTCCGGGATAGAGCCGGTAGTTCGTCGGCAAACTGCCGGGCACGCTAGCCGGAGGTTGTCCGGAACCGGCGAGGTCGCTCATGGTTGTGCCGAGCACGTTGACCAACACGTCCGTTTGCAGCGAGGTCAGGTTGGCAAGCGGTGTCTCCACCGAGCCGGGAAAGGGGCGGTCATCGCCCAGCCCCATGGGGTCCTCGGTCAAGCCGCGCAGGTACGTTGCCTTGAGCGATCCCGCCGGGCTGTCGCCAATGGCCATGTGCGCGTAGGTGGGACTTTCGATCGCGCCGGTTTGCGTGGCGGTGGCGACCTGATTCCCGTCGATGTACAGCTTCATGGTCGACTGGTCATAGGTGGCCGCCACAAAGTGCCACGTGCCGGGGGTGATGGCGGTCGAAGTGTCGGTAAGCGTATGCAGCGCCCCGCCGGCATGGATGCGAAACTGCAAGCGACGTGTGCCGGCGTCGTCGACCGTGGACAGCGACCAAGCCTGCTCCGCGTCCGCGTCGCCGGCGCCGCGTCCCACGATGCAGGACCGCGCCCCGTCGCCTGCGCCGTCCTCGTTGATCCAACCAATTACCGTCAGCTGGGCGAACCCTCCGTCGTCGCCGATGCGGACGAGGTCGTTGTGTCCGTCGAACTGCGGCGCCAGATTCCCGAAGTCGCCCGGGCAGCCCGGCTGCTCCAACAGCGGCCCGCTGTATTGCCCTTCCCAGCCGTACGACTCGTTGAAGGCGCTGATAGCGCCGCTGACTTCATTGAGCCGCCACCAGGAGTCGGGGAAGTAAGCCGAGTACCCGTAGTAGAGCTGGTTGAGCAGGCAGTCGCTGTGGATTTGGGCGATGTCGGTGGGCGTCAGCGCCGAGCTGAAAATCGCCACTTCATCGATGCGGCCGCGGAAGGGACGGTTGGACTCGGGCAACACGGTCGGCGCGAGCTCGATCGGGCCGTAGCACCGCACCAATCCCGCCAGTTGGCTGGGCGGATTGACCTCCATCGCCGCGCCGCCCCATTGGAGGACGGCGGCGTTGTCCAGGCTGCTCCAGTTGGCCGGCGCCGCGTCGCGATCGCGCGGCACGAGCTGCACGACCGCCTCGGCCGCCGCCTCGATCTCCGGCCCGATCGGCGGCTGGCAGTAGCCGCGAGCCTGCAGGGTGACCCGCAACGCTCTTTGCGTGTCGCTCGCCGGCAGCGCCGGGTCGCCGGTCAGGTAGTCGACTTCGCAACGGGTCTCGGCGTCCAACGTCTCTGACATGGTGGTGTCAGCACCGGGCCAGCCGGACTCGTGCATGCGGGCAAAGGCGACATGCAACCCCGTGATCGCCGCCTGCCTCGCCCGCTCTCGGTGTCGCGCGTTGTGTTGCACCAGCAGCGAAGTGGTCTGCACGCGCAGCACCGCCAGGCAGATCGAGAGCGTCACCGCCATGGCGATCAATGCAGTCAGAGTGGCCAAGCCGCGTCGCGATGCCGGCATTACGCGGGTCCTCGTGTGTGCGAATGTGCAGCGTCCCCAGTCCAAAGGCGCACCTTGTCGAGCTAAGGGGTTACTTGAAACGTGGCGCTGGCGGCGCCGACCGCGACCACCGGGGTCGGCATGAGCGGGCCGCCCAGCTGCAGTTCGATATCGATGTTGGCCATTCGGCAGCCGCTGGCCGTGGATGCGCGTCCCAGCGGCCAGGCGAGCTCGGTCCAGGGCACAAGATTGCTGGCGTAGTCGTCAAATTCGACGTCGGACGGCGCGTAGTACGGGTGAAAACGGAGTGCCGGCAGGTGCACCGGTTGTCCACCGATGTTCGTCGCGACCACGCGCAGCGCGTCGTTCAGCTCCACCCACTCGGCCGACGCATTGGGCGTGGCGGCGCTTTGCAGCAGCGTGCCCCAGGCACTGGAGTCGTATAGGGGCGGGGCAGGTTGGACCAGGGCGACAATGCGGGACTCAATCAAACGATGAGGAGCAAGCGGATCGGCGAGATAGAACAGCAGCTCGTCGGTGTATGGAACTTGCGGGTCTCGTGGCGCCGCGTCATTGATGCAGCGCCAGACGACCAACCGGTCAGGGAACGACTTGCTGCCGTGCGTGGTCGGCATCACGACCACGCCGGGAAACTGGTTTGAACCGTTGGCGCGACTGATCGACTCGCGGATCCGCTGAATGGCAACTCTCGAGACCCGTCCCTCGCGGTCCCATCGCTGGCTCTGCTGGCTCGCCAAGTTGCCGGCACGCGACAGCGCCGCCGCGCCGCCCGCCACCATCGCCAGCAATGCCATGGCGATCAACATCTCCGGCAGAGTCAGACCATGGCGTCGGGAGCAGCTCCGCAGGCAATGAGCACCAGGCGTTCGAAAATCACCCCGTCTCATCGGCAGCGTGGTGTGCTTCAGCTCGGAATTAATTTGCGACACTTTCGGCGTACCCCACCATTCGAGTCGCGCGGGCGATCTCCCTCCATCCTGCTCCTTGCGGCCGCTCGACAAACACCGTCACGCGCCGCACGGTGGTTGGAGTGGCAGAGGTCTGTGTCAGGTTGGCCGGGTTGACGTAGTTGACCGTCACCCGAGTGCGCCACGTCGCCAATTGAGTAGGGAAGTGCCGCATGATGGCCTCGCGGGCATTGCCTTGTCCATCGCCTAACCCTACCGCCACTCCCCAGCGATCTTGGGGAGGCGACGAGATGCAATTGTGGTAGTCATCGATGTCGTCAAAGAGGTCTCTGCTGCTTTCTCCCGCCTCGGGCCCCAATGTCGCTTGGTTCCACGGTTGCAGCACGTCGTGATAACGCTGCGCGCACGCTTCTTCTAGCAGACTTGCGGCCAAGCCGTCTGCCATCGCCTGGTGGACGGATGCCTCGCCAGCCGCCAACCCACTGTCCAGGGCCAACAGCAGCGAGGCGGCCGTGACGCTGAGCACGACGATTCCGATCATCGCCTCGGGCACGGTGAATCCGCGCCGAGCCGTATTTCGGTTTCGCGTTGGGATCAGAGCGTGCATGGTTCGTTCGCCGAGAATCGGGGCCAATAAAGTCTAGGACGTAAAAGACGCCCTGGCTTGCAACCCCGGGAGGCTGGAAGGTGGCAGCGATTTTGCGGGCTATGCAGCCGGGGCGAGCGCGCCTGGGGCTAACTCATGTCGCCCCTGACGGCCTGACGGGGCTATTGCGCGCGCTCCCCAGGCTTGCGCCTCGGGCAAACGTCTGTCGCCCCTCTCGGGGCTTTTGCGCGCGGCGAGCGCCGGTTCCCCAGGCTTGCGCCTGGGGCTAACTCATGTCGCCCCTGTCGGGCAACGCTGTGAAGCATTTTGAGAGGAGAAAAACAGGGGTTTCGTGGAATTGGAGGACTGAAGGAGGCAAGGTTCCCTGCAAAGTCGACTAAAGCCAATTGCATCCTCTGGCCGTAAATCGTCGGAAACAACCGAATCAATCAACTCTTAGAAAATGCTTCACAGCGTTGCC
>JAGQPF010000440.1 GCA_020426845.1 Planctomycetales bacterium | reverse complement strand
GAGCTTGACTCCAGCAGCTCGCGCGATTGACGGGCGACGATCAGCTCTTCGTTGGTCGGCACGACCCAGACCTGCACTCGGCTGTCATCCGCATGAACGGAAGTTTCGCCGCGAGCCGCCTGGTTGCGATCGGAGCACAAGCGGATGCCAAGCTCCGACAAATCGCGACAGACCGCCTCCCGAATGCCGGCGCCGTTTTCTCCGATGCCGCCCGTGAAGACGAGCACGTCGGCGCCACCCAGTTCGACCAACAGGCCGCCCAAGTAGCGACGAATTTCGGTGACGAACAGATCCAGCGCGAGCTGAGCACGGCGGTTGCCTGCGGCGGCGGCTTCCTCCAAATCGCGACAATCGCCGCTGACGCCGCTGATGCCGAGCAGCCCGCCCTTGTCGGCGAGATCCTCCAGCACCTCGGTCAGCGACTTGCCGGTGGCCTTCATGACGACCGGAATCGCGAACGGGTCGAAGTCACCGACGCGGTTGTTGTGCGGCAGACCGGACTGAGGGCTCATGCCCATCGATGTCGCAGCGCTGCGGCCGTTGCGAATCGCGCACAAGCTGCTCGATCCGCCCAGGTGACAGGAGATCACACGCAAGTCGTCGCGTCCCAGCAACTCCGCTGTCCGCGTGGCGATGAACCGATGGCTGGCGCCGTGAAAGCCCCACTTCTGCAAGTTCGCCTGCTCGGCCCACTCCCACGGCGCGGCGTAGTACCGCAGCCGGTCGGGGATCGTCAGGTGAAACCCGGTTTCGAACGCCGCCACCAACGGAATCTCCGGCAGCCGCTCGGCGAGCAGCCGCATGGCGGCGATGTACGGCGGATTGTGGGCAGGCGCGACCGCGTTCATCTCCTCCATCGCGTCCAGCACGTCCGAGGTGACCCGTTGGACGCCGCTGACACGACCGCCGTGCACCGCTTTGAAACCGATCGCGGCCACCTCGTCGGCGGACTCCAAGCAGCCCTGTCCGGGACGCGTGAGTTGTTCGAGGCACTGTCGCACGGCCACCGCGTGGTCGGGCACATGCGCCTCGGTCTCCTCTCGCTGCCCTCCGATCTCGACGAAGCACGCGCTGCGTTCTCCTCCGATACGGTCGATGCCGCCGCGCGCCAACTGACGCTCGTCGGACATGTCAAACAGGCGGTACTTGAAGCTCGTCGAGCCCAAGTTGGCGACTAGGATCTTCATCGGCTTCGCTCCTCCGTGATTGCGGAAAGACGGACGTAGATGGATCGATCACTTTCCGGAATTCGGATTGCGACGCTCACAATCCAAATCTCGCGGGAGCATCGTTCCTGCCTCCTAGGAGAGCAGTGCTTCGGCAAGACCTTCGGCGGGGCGCGGCAGCACGTGGCTGCTGACCAGCTCGCCCACCTGGGAGGCGGCATTGGCGCCGGCTTCGACGGCGGCTCGCACGCTGCCGACGTCACCGCTGACGACGGTCGTGCACAGTCCGCCGCCGATGTCGATGCGTTTGACGATCTCCACGTTGGCGGCCTTGGCCATCGCGTCGGTCGCCTCAATCAGTCCGACCAAGCCCTTGGTCTCCAGAAGTCCAATTGCGTTCTGCATGGGTGTGTTTCCTATGGTTTGTTCGAATGAAGACATTCGAACGGGGTTCGAGATATTCGACGAAATCGGTTGGCGCAGGTTGGCGCGGGGTGCCGTGGTTGGCGGCGCTGCGCGCCTTGTTCCGCTTTGGGGGTTAGCTCTTTTTCTTCGGCGCGGGCAGTACCTTGCCGAGGTCGTCGTGGGGGCGAGGAATCACCTGCACGCTCACCACCTCGCCGATGCGTCCCGCAGCGTTGGCGCCGGCGTCGGTCGCGGCCTTGACCGCGGCGACATCGCCTTGCACGAACGCGGTCACCAAGCCGCTGCCGACCTTGTCCCAGCCAAGAAACTGGACATTGGCGGCCTTCATCATTGCGTCGCTGGCCTCGACGAGGGCCACAAAGCCCTTCGTCTCAATCATGCCAAGCGCCTCGAGTGTCTTTGCCATCAGTTCATCTCCGGAAAACAAAAAGGGAATCAGTTGTTGTTTGACAGGCTGGGTAGAGATCATCAGGGGAATCGCGTTTGCTGAGCCGACCTTTTCCATGCCCCCAAAGAACAGAGAAAAGGCACTTCCCTGTTCATTAATGTCCGCAGTTGCATTGGGCCGGCAGCAACTGCACCTTGGTTGCGTTGTCCAGGAAGCAAGCGTTGCCCTCGTCGGTGTCGAGGTGCACTTCGAGCTTGCTGGTCTCGTCGGCTCGCACGAGGACGTCCTCGAAAATGACCGAGCACAGTGACGATTCGATCTTCAATCGACAGTTCTCGCCGGGCGGCAGGCCAAGCTGTTCGCAGTCGCGATAGTTGATGTGGACGTGGCGCGCGGCTCGGATCACACCCTCTTGCAGCTCGACGACGCCGTGCGGTCCGACGAGCACGCAGCCCGGCGTGCCGTCGATCTTGCCGCTGTGTCGAACCGGCGCATCGATGCCCAGCGAGATGGAGTCGGTGAAGGCCAGCTCGACCTGGCTACGGCTTCGGGTCGGGCCGAGCACGCGGACGTTGGGCAGCATCCGCCGTCGCGGGCCGACGACCATAACGGTCTGCTCGGCGGCGTAGAAGCCGTCTTGGTAAAGCGGCTTCATGGGCGTCAGTGTTTGTCCGGGGCCGAACAGCCGCTCGACGTGCTCGTCGGTCAAATGGACATGGCGAGCGGAGATGCTGACCACGAGCTCCGGCTCCACAGCGGCGGACGTGGCGGACGACTGGCGCAGCACCACTTGCCGCACAATTTGTTCGATGGTGGATCGGTCCAGCGATTGGATCATGCTTGCGGTTCCGGAGATGCGTTGGATATTGGCTGGATTGGCAGGATTGGCTGGGGACCGGGATTGAGTCGGGAAGGGAATCTGAGTTGCGAAGGCGACCGTTAGCTGTGGCCGTGTGCACCATCGGTCACGTCGGTCGAATTTGTGTCCGGAGCGTCCACGGGCTCGGCCACAATCACGCGCACGCCTGCCGCCTTGAGCTCTTGACGCCAATGGCTGGGCATCTGGTGGTCGGACACGAGCGTGTTGACGCTGCCGAGCGGCCCGAGCAGGGCGAGACTGCTGCGTCCGAACTTGTCGCTATCGGCCACGACAACCACTTCATCCGCGGCGGCCACCATCTGTCGCTCGGTCTCGACCAACAGCAGATTGCTGTTGAAGTAGCCGCGTTGCGTGATTCCGGCGACGCTCAGCACGGCGAGACGAACATTGAGGTCGGCGAGCATCTGATTGGCATAAGGGCCGAGCGTGACGCCGGTCCGCCCGTGCAGGTAGCCGCCGATCAGCACGAGATCGACGTTGTCGTGCGAGGTAAACAGCGTGGCAACCGGCAGCGAATTGGTGACGATCTGCAGCTGGAGCCGGCGCTGATGCAATTCCCTGGCCAGCTCGTAGGTCGTGCTGCCACCGTCGAGCAGCAGGGTGTCCCCATCCTCGATGAGTTCGGCGGCGCGGGCGGCGACCTGTTGTTTACGGTGCCAGTTGGTGGCTTGGCGGTGATCGAAATGCGGCAGGTGCGGGGACGGGCCGCTGTAGAGCACACCGCCATGGGTGCGTCGCGTCGCGCCGGCTTCCTCCAGGTGGTCCAGATCCCGCCGGATGGTGGATTCCGACACCCGGAGGGTCTGCGCCAGTGATGGTAGCGACGCAAATCCTTTTGAGCGAACGATTTCCAGTATTTGTTCGCGACGCGTTTCGGCGTTCATAGAGGGATGTCGCGAGCAAAGGGTGGCGGAAAAGCATCGTGCTTTTGCGAGAATCCGGCATCCCATCGGCAGCGATGCCGACGTGCTTTGCCCAGACAGCATCTGAAATATGACAGGTCTCGGGGTAAAACGCAAGTGAAATGCGCGTTTTCTGTCAAATTCATGCCGGCCCGTGAGTGAAACCTATCGCTTTCGCGGGCGCTCCGAATCCTTCTTGAGGAGGGGTGAGTTTTGGGCGGTTTTTTTCCGATATTTTCCGAACCGACGCGAACCTTGTAACTTCGGGGGCGTCTTATTGTCGAACCCATCGACATCTTGGTCGGTTTCGCAGGCCGACCGCCGGATGAGGGGCCGGAACGCCATTGGCTGGCCACTTCCACCCCACATGTGGTATGTTTGGGTTTGAGGGCAACAACTGCCCCCCTTTTATTTCTCAATCTCTCTCACACTGCTCGGGATGCCGGCAGGGGAGGATGATGTGATGCGTAACGCCATGAATCTCAATTTGCAAAACGCCATTTTGGCAATGGGTTGCAAGAGCGTGGCTGGCGGCGCGGATCGCATTTCCACCACCGTCGGCGATTCTTCGACACCGCGTTTGCGCTATCGCGCTATGGATACGCGGTATTGCGCCCCGAGCCATTCAGGCGACGCAGCGTCGCCGGTGTGGGCCAGCTGGTGTCGCGAAGCACGCCTTTGCGAACATCAGCGTTCCGAACTACGGCATGGCGCCTCGCCAGTCGTCGAGTTTGGATCGCCCGCGGGCCAGGGGCAACGCCCCGTCAGCCCGAAACCGGCCGTGCGACTGACGTCGCGGTTTCTCGCTCTCGCCATAGGCTGACTTCCGAGGCCGAATCCCGGCCACTCAGCCCCGCGAATTTCGAGAAATCAGCCGGTCTGATCAACGGGTCCCTGCGCACCATTCCCGCGCTCCGCCCCGTTTCGATCGCCCGAGCCTGCTGTTGTGTGTTCATCCAACCAGAGAGAGAAGTACCATGGCCACGACTTTGATGACCGACGAGCGCGAACTGGTGGCGCAGCTGGTGCGTGACGCGCAGCAGGGCGATCAAGTGGCGTTCGGCGAGCTGTTCGAGCGTTTCGAGCGGCACGTGTTCTCCGTTGCGCTCCGCCGACTGGGCGACTTCAACGAGGCGCAGGAGCTGACCCAGGACGTGTTCGTCCAGGCGATGCAGAAGATCGCGCAGCTGCGCGATCCGCACTGCTTCGGCGGCTGGTTGCGATCGATCACCCACCGCATGGCGATCAACCGCGCCGTGCGGCGCGCGCCGGACCTGCCGACCGAGCCGGAGAAGCTGGAGGCCGCTTGCGTCCAGGACAACACGCCGTTGAGCGCGTTGCTGGCCGGCGAGCGCGCCGCGCAGCTGCGTGCGGGCCTCAGCCGACTCGGCGAGCTCGATCGAGCGACGCTGGTTGCCTTCTACGTGAAGGGCCAGTCGCTGCTCGAGATGAGCGACGAGTTCAACGCGCCGCTGGGCACGATCAAGCGGCGTCTGCACGTCGCTCGTAAGCGACTGGCGAAGGAGGTCGAGCCGATGGCGGTGTAACCGATCGGGCCTCCATCGCAACCTATCCCACAAGCCCTCGTTGCCCATGGCAGCGAGGGCTTGTGTCTTTTCCAGTTCCCTAGAAAGTCGTGCGCAACTCCAAGGCCAGCATGGCCCGATGCCAGCGCGTGTTGGTCATCGCAAACGAAGTGCCGATGCCGAATTCCAGCAAACCGAGGTCGCTGTCGTTCTCCACAACGAACCGCAGCGACGGCGCGAGATTGAGAATCATGTCGCCGTCGACGGGCGCCACGGTGTTGCCGACAAACTGTTGGCCATCCAGCACAAAGTAGCTGTTGGCCTCCAAGGTCGGGATCAGCGCCACCTGGTCGGTCTCGTACCAGAGCTTGCTCAGCGCCGATCCGACTTGCATCACCTGTCCGCCGTGGACCGGATTGCCGCCCACCGGAAAGCGGTATTTGATCTGGCCATGCCAGTACGTGTCGTCGGTCCAACGCATCCGAAATAGCAAGCCGGGCTCCATCGACACGTGGCCCGTGCTGAGTTGATGCGTGACCGCCCCCGTGTTGAGGAATGTGCGAAACAGTTGGGTGATCTGCCACGTCTCGCCGTCGACCAGCACGGTCTTCACCGAGATGTTCATGTCCCCCAGGCCGGCCGTGTTCAAGCCGGTCGAAGGGTCCAGCACCCGAATGGGCACCTCGGTGGCGGTCGAAATTCGCTCGCCGCCCAGCTCCAGCTGAAAACGCACGTCTTGATAGTCGATCTGGTCGGGCCCGCCCCGCAAAGCGCTGTAGTAGAACTCGGCTCGGTCAGGCGCTTGCACATCGTAGGCGGCGTCGAGCCGGATGCGGAGCGTGTTGGGCAGTGGCTTGGCGATGTCCAGGATCATTGGCGCGCTGGCGAGCCGTTCTCGTCCGACTCCCCCGTCGGCGCATGGATCGCGCCGAAACATCTTCAGGAACTTGCCCAGCTTCGAGCACTCGTTGCAACAGGGGCCGCAGACGTCATGCAGCATCTCGCCAAAAATCGGGTTGGCGTCGTCCACCACAACTCCGTCGCCCGAGTATTCCGGCGCGTAGAGAATGCCGGGCGGCACCTCCTCGACGACGTCCTCGATGGGCTGCGGCTGCGCGAGCGATAAGGTCAGCCCTTTGAGGTTGTACGAAAGCGGGGCTGTGCCGGGCGGGACACTGGCGACCTCGGACGGAATCCGATCCGAGACAGTCGCATTCATTCCGTCAACGGCGCGCGCTTGCACATTGGGAATCGCCGTCGGCAAGTCACCCGACTGACGCAACGCCGTGGCCGGTCCGATCACGAGCTGCTGAGCCGGCGCGCCGGGTCGTCCGAAGGAGCGTCGTCGCGTCCGCGTGGTGCCGTCCACGGCCGGCATCACACCGACCGGCTCGGTGGCCGCCTCATGGACTCCGAGACTTCGTTGAGTCTGTTGCGCAACGGTGACAGGTGGCGGAGCCGTGCCGTTTGCTCCCGACGACCCCCAGTAGCCGTAGAGCGGCGGAGGCGTTTCTCCCGGGGGCACTGCATGGAATTCGGATGAATCCACTGGCTCTGCTCCCGAGGTCTGCGCCACGCCGCCATCGGCAGCGAATGTCACCGGGATCCGGCTGGCTTGGTTGCCTGCACTTGTATCCGTTTGCCATGTCGCCAACGCCACAGTGGATGTCTGCGGATAAGTCACATTGGGCGCGATCAAGGAGAGCTCGCCTTGGCGCTCGGAACTCACCGCAGGCAGGCGATGCAGTGCCGGGTTTCTGCGCTGGATAGCTGGCTGAAGGTTTGGCGATGGGCGCCAGGACTCGATCCGCCTGGCTGCGGCCTGCTCGGCATCAAACGGTTGGGGCTCACGGTCGGATTGACGCTGCGCGCACACCACCCCCACGGTAATGAGGGAGAGGGCAACGAGCGTCACTCGGGAAACCACAAGCGGCCTCAAGTCGATATGTGCGCATTCCATCCGCAGGACAGCGTTAATTAGTATCGGCCGCGGCGAGAAGTCCGTTTGCGAAATTTGTAACGATTGCTCCGAGTTTTACGCGCAGTGCTTTGTCGCCAACTTGCTGGCTCGCTTCTCTACGGAGCGTTGCCCGCGGCCGAGTTCAGTGGGAGGGTGTCATCGACCCGAAAGACGGGAAAGGAGATTTCCCAGGATTGGCTAAAGGCTCCCAATTGCACAGCTTTCCTCGTCGTGAACTCCATGTTGCACGACTTCAACTGGCCTAGATCGTCGGCGGTGATGTCGAAGCGATGACTATCGAGGCGATGGTGGTGGTCGAACTGCCGAGTGACGAGCGTCAGAGGCACATTGCCTGTCGCCAGCCACGGGCGGACAGGGGGTGTCTGATCGTTGGGGTATTGCACCAGCGTTCGTACGAGCAGATGGCCGCGTTCGAGGGTTTGCAGGTGAATTTGGTACATTGCGCCGTCGCCGCCGGGAACTGGCTGGAACTGCGAGAACTTGGCCGGGTCGGCGAGCACTTCGGCAAGCGGTGTGACGGCGGTGGGGGCCGTGCGTTGATCGCGGAACCAGCTGCGCACTTCGGCGCGAACCGCCTCTCGCGGCCAGCCTTCGAGCTTGGCCTGCAGGACCGGGACGGGCATGTTGGCCGCGAAGTTGGGGTCATACAGTACCCACGGCGCCTGCAGGGCTTGTCCGCCGTCACTCAACGGAGTCACCTCGACCCAGGCATCGCGCGGGCGGGGCGTGTACAGACTGCGCTGCTTTTGCAGTGACAGCAGAAATTCCAAACCATTGGCCGTCGTGTTGGGGCGGTGGACGCGGAGGACATGGCCGGTTGGGGCATTCAACGCATCGACGGTCATCGCACTGCCTGCCACCTGATCGTCGAACGGGGTGGCGACCAGCTCGCGCCGATCTTGGCTCAGGTTGAGCTCCAACGCTTCTCCGCCTTCCAGTTCGACCGTTGACTCGAGGTGGGGCGGCACGGCGACAACGACTTTGCGGGGCGCGCGAGGGCTGGGCACAATCGCCAAAGGCGTGCCCACTTTGGCGAGACCGGGCGCCGCGCCGCCGGGAACGCCGATCCACTGCCCTGCCTCGTCGCGGACTCCGTAGCTCTGCTGAGCGACGACGCCTCGCAGTGTGGCCAGCAGGTCCTCGACTCGATCCACCGGCAGGTAGGCGCCTTCGGTGGCTTCGGCGAGCTGGCCATACACTTGCTGAGCTTCGGCGCGTTCCGACTCGCGGAGGCCGAAGCCGACGATCGTAATGGGAGCGGGACGCTGCTCGTACTGATCCAGCACATCCCGCAAGGTTGCGTTCTCGGGCGCCGTGGATCGCAACTCCTGCGGCATCCATTGATAGTTGAGTCCGTCGGTGATCACGACGATGCTCTTCTCGTACTCGGGCGGCTCGTTGGCCAGGTCCTGGCTGGCTTGGGTCAAGGCAAGGAAGAGCGGCGACTGTCCCCAGGGCGCCAGCGACTTCATTCGCAGCCGCACGCGTTGCAGCTCTTCGGCGCCGAACGCTCCGGGTCTCAGCATTGCCTCCACATCTTGACTGGGTGGCAGACTGCGGATCGTCTGCTCCAGCACTTCACGCTCGGCAGGCCCCACGTCCTTGAGCAGTGCGGAGAGATAGTTCTCCTGCACGCGGACCTCAAGCGGCTCGGCATTGGTCCAGCCAACGCGGTGTCCGAAGAAACGCACGCCGACTCTCATGTCGGCTCGAGCCGCCACTTGGTCGAGCACGCCTTGCAGCCGGCTCTTGGCGATCTCCAACCGTGACAGTTTCTGGTCCGCCTCGCCCGGCAGGCTCTCTGCCATGCTGGCCGAGCAGTCGAGGACGAAGACGATCGATTTCCCGCGACGTTTCGACGGGCGGACGGTGACTTCCGTACGATCGTACGCGGCCGGAGCAAACTGAACTCGCACGCCATGCAGCCCTTCGACTTCGAAGTAGGTGACAAACTCGTGTCCTCTCAGCACAGCAACGGCCTGCAGCTGGGCGCCTTGTCGCTCGATGATGGTCGCGTCGACCTGCAGCGTCTCTTCCTTCCCCTCGGTCATCGACAGCAACCCGCCGAACGAGATGGGCAATTGTTCGCGGTCTCGGAGCAGCAACGCCGGCCGGCCACTGAATGTTGCGGTGTTGGGCGCCGCCTCAGCTGGCGGGGAGACCTTGCACTGAACGCGAACGGTGGGCTGATCGTCGGCCCGCAATTCGGCGCTGGCGGAGACATCCAGCGCGTGGGACAACTGCTCGGCGAGTTGTGATCGCTGAAGGCTCATGCGGCGCGCCGCCTCGGCCGGGATCGGCTCCAGCATGCCGGCGTCATCCTGGTAATCCTGGCTGGCTGCCATAAAGAACGGCGTCTCGCCAGCGTCGACGGGCCCCAGCAAGTCGTGTTCGGCGCGCTGCGCGTGCCACAGCAGCAAGGCCCGCAAGCTCGCTCGCCAACGCCGCGCGACGGGATCGTGCCGCCGAGGCGCGCCAGCGAGACTGGCGGCGATTCTTGCCCACTGCGCCTGTCGCACGAGCGAGCGGGTTTCATCGGCCTCGGTGTCTCCGTCGGGAGTCGCCTGCGATTGCGACAATCCTCGTAGCTCGGCTCGAATCTGGGCGCCGAGCCTGGCCATGCGGCTCAACTCCACGTCCTCGCCGGATGTCGTCCAAGACGAGGACTCGGTCAACGCGGCTTCGTCGATGCTTGGAGCGTTCTCGACGCCGGCGGAGTTCGCAGCACTGGCTGGGACCGTCGATTCGATCGCGCGAGGGCCGGTGATTAACCCGGCGACGGGGTGGTTGAGCCAATGTTGTTCGAGCCAGGCGACATAAGAGAGCTGATCGGTGGATGGGGCGGGGCCGCCCGAGTGCTCCTCGTACTTGGCCAACACGGTGCGTAGTTTGACTCGCTGGGCAGGCAACAAGATCGGCAACTTCAAGGCCGCCTCGATGTCGCGCACGTCACCAGCTGTCGGCGAGTCTCGGTCAGCCAGGGATTGGATGTCCTGATCGAACGCGTCGCGCAGCTCCCGCCACTGTCGCGCGACGGCCAATTGGCCTGTCTCATCCTGAAGCTCCTCCAACGCGCCACCTTGGGCCGCCAGCAAGTCCACGAGGTGAGTGTCGCGAATCAAGGTGGCCACGCGGCCCGGAATGCCCCGATCGTCCGGTTGCCGATGGGCTCCGTAGCGCACGAACCACTCGCACACGTAGACGATCTCATCCCAGACCTGGTCGCGGGCGCCCAGCGCATTGGCGGCGCGTGTCCGCTGCTCGATCGCTTGTTCGTATTTGGCCTCCGCGGCGTCGAGCATCGCTTGAAGGCTCGGCTCACGGAGCTGGTTGGGTGACAGCAACCCGTCCTCGACGGGGCGGCGGGCTTGGTCGCCCGCTTCGACCAACGGCTGCAGCCAGGGCCAACAGCGGTGATCCAACGGCGCGGCGAGCGCCTCGGACTTGCCGGAGAGTTGCACAGCGCGATTGACATCCGGCGAAGCGGTCCAGTCGGGCGCCACATACTTGTCAAGCAGTCTCAAGCGATGCGTTTCCGCCAGCGTTTGTGATTGGCCGTTCGCAAGACCCGCGAGCTGCAGCACGGCCTCGCGCAGTCGTTGTCGCGAAGGCTGGTCGGCAAAGGCGTCGAGTGCCGCGCGGATCTCCTGCGCGTCGGCAGGTCCCAGCGTGCCGAGCAGCTCGCCCATGGGCAGCGAGCGCGCGACCATCGCGCCGGAAATCGGCTCGGACGCGTGAGCCAGCGCATCCCAAGCGGACTCCGCCGAGGGCGAAGCTGCCAATCGCGATTCGACTTCGGCCAGCTGTTTTTCGATTTTCTCCGCCAAGTCGGCGAGCCGCTTCGCGTACGTCGGCCCGGCCGCGGCGAGCTCCTCGAGCATCATCAACCGATGCTGGAGTTGTTGCCATCCGATTGGATAGCGACTGAACGGAGGCAGCGGCTGGCCGTTGCGCCGGTAGGTCCGCAGCCGTTCGTTTCGCTGCCAAAGTTCGTCGATGGCGACGGCATTGATCAGCGGCGCGGACGACGCCGGAGTCGCGGGCGTGGAGCGCGGGGCCCACACCAATGCACTCGCCGAGTCGGTCGTTCCAAGCAGTCGCGGCGTCTGCAACGTGTCACGGTTGGCGGCGGACCATTGCGAGACGTGTCGAGCGACATACTCATGGAGCTCGCCTAGCGAGACAAAGCCGTCCTGATTTCCCATCGAGCCCCGGTCCGCCTGCCCTGCGAGTCCGTTGCAAAGGGTGCGGCCGAAGATCGAGCCGTGCAGGCCACTCGAGGCCCAGCGTTGTTGACCGGAGTCAGCTGACGTCAGCACGGCCAGCCGCTCCCCCTTGGCGGCCCGTATCGCAGCCGGGACCAAGCCGACGAATTGATTGGCCAGCTGGCCGATGCGAGGATTGAGCTGTTTTTGCTGGCAGTCGAGGACCAGCAGCTTCTCACGCTTCGGCGCCAAACGCTGCACTTCTTTGATGATCTGTTCCAGCGGCAACCACGTCGTCTCGTCCAGCGGGTCGCAGCCCGGCGGAAGCAGGCAGGCGACGGCGACGCCGTCACGCGTCGAGACGGCCGAGTGCATGCTGACATAGACGACGAGTGGTCCGCGGGGCGACTTCGCAGCGGCCAGTTCTAGTTGGCGACTCAGCTCCCGCAACCCGCTGGATCGCGAGCGCCAGGCCGGCGAGCTGTCCAGAAGCTGCACGTTCTCCAATCGCTCGAGCGACTCCAAGTCCTCTCTCGCCCAGGCGTTGGGTGTCAACGGCCAGTCGTATTCGGTGGCGACCGCGGCAATCACGGGGATCCGAGGTCGCGCCAACATGAGCCGCACGACGTAGCTGCCCAACAAGGCCAAGAACAGCGACAGCCAAATGACCAGCCGCAGGCCGCGAGAACGCCACCACGAGCGGCGGCTTTGTTGCTCAGCACCGGCTTGCCATTGGTGTTGAACTTGTCTCTCTTCTTCCGCTTTGGACGGACCGCGCCAGGCGGTGTCGACTCGGGAATAGCCGTTTGTGGAAGACATTTTGTTGTCACGGCTCCACGGGATCG
>JAGQPF010000439.1 GCA_020426845.1 Planctomycetales bacterium | reverse complement strand
TGGACAGGTCACGTAATACTGCATTGCGCCTTGTTGTTGCCGGACGATCACTTCCTCGTAATGCTCACGGCACTCGGGGCAAAGGACGTGTTCGGCGTCCGGCGCCTGACACAATAGTCCTGCATCAAACAGCCGCTGATGCGTCGTTGGCGGCCATGCCGCAATCTCCCACGCCGGCATGCACGCCTCCGGCCAGTCCACGAATGGCCAGACGAGATCCAACGGATCAGTCACAGAGCACCTCCCAGCGTTTTATGCACCGCTCGCCAATCACGCGGACGTCATCCGGCTTGCCTTTGAGATCGCACGTATTCGGACAGCTGACGTTGAACGTCATCGTTTTGGGCTTGCGCTGACCGTCACTCATGAACTGCAGTTGAATGCCAACCTGTGTCACCGCAACCTGTGACCTATTGAGGCTGTATGCCCCCAATAGCCGGTCGATAGCCGTCAGCACCTCGGCGCGGCTGGCGGACTCCTTAAGCTTCGGTTCGACATACTCCACGGCCGGGAGGTGGACCTTCGGAACGAGGCGGATGCGCCGCATCCGCACAGCAGCGATTCCATCGGCCGGTTCAGTCGCGAACGAAAATGCCGGGTCAAGCAGGTGGTCGAGCTGATAGGTCGCGCGCATCGGTTCGTCGTCGTCCACTTCGATCCCCAGTACCGCTCGGCAGAATGCTCTCCGCAATGGCAGCTGGACCTTTCGGCCGCCCCTGGCGATCAGCTCGACGGCGCCTTCGGACGGATGGTAAACGAACACGTTATTGAACGTGTAGCACTCCTCACGGGGCGTGAGTTGGTTCTCCTCGTCGAAGACGAGCAGCTTGTCCGGCCAGTCGGGCAGGTAGGCGAAGAAGAACTCGGCGCCGCCGGCCCGCTGGTAATGATGCACGCAGCAGACGTCGCCTCGCAGCTCCCGGTTCCAGTAGAAAGTGCGCACTTCGTCCTGGAGTGCCGAGAGCATCCCGTCGGTCACCGTGATTGGCTGCTTTGGCAGACTGTTCCAACGATTGGAGAATTGACCTCCCCGCAGAGATTCGGCCCGAGCAAACATCGAGGCCGAGTCAAACGCCGGCCGGGCTTCCAGATACGCCCAGAGCGCTTTATCCGCCGGGCTCCTGCACGCCTGAAACTCAGCCAATCGCTCCGGCGGTTCCCATTGCAGTTCCTCGAGCAGCACCTTCTGACCCCGTGGATCCTTTAGTTCGTTGACGTCCAGCAGGATCACCTGGTAGTGGCGCCGACTCCCCTCGGACATCGCTTCCCACGCGGCGACAATGGGTTCGTCATCACGTGGACGAAGTTCATCCCAGGGGACAGTTGCCATCTCCTCCTGACCAGCGAACAATCGCTGCAAGAGGTGCTTGTCATGGAGTTTCAACTGCTTTCTCAAGTCAAATGCTTTGGCCATGAGCGGCCTCCTATGAAGGGTACGTTACCGTCCAGTAAACAGTGAACACACGGTCAAAAAAAACAGACGCTGCTCCCTAGAACAGCATCGCGGATTTCTCCTTTACGATTAGTTCCAGTTTCTCCAGCCGAATCCGCATCGCTTCTGGCGACACTTGAAATCGGCTGGCGAGCGGGCGGCAGAATTCTTCTTTGATCGCGTTCTCCTTATCGGAGGTGTCCGTCATGATCTTGCCGCGATACATGAACGGGTCGACCGCGAGCAGGTCGGAATACTGCTCGCGCAACTCGCTGATCGCCACCGCTTGGTCGTCGCTGCGGAATTCGGCCCACGCCGCGTAGATCAACTTTCGGGGCATCAACAGACAGCCGGCAAAGTTGTCGG
>JAGQPF010000438.1 GCA_020426845.1 Planctomycetales bacterium | reverse complement strand
GAGTAGTGGACGGCAGGGAAAATCTTCATCGGCAATTGCCGTGGATCGACCCCTTGGAATTTCTCGTAGATGTGGAGGATGCCGCCGAGTTTGCGGTCGAGTTCGTCTTTGGGAATATGCGTCAAATCGAGATAGACGCACATCGTGTCGGCTTCGACACTCAAACCATCGTTCACGCAAACATCAAAGATTTCGCGGGTGGCGATGTCGCGCGGAACGAGGTTGCCATACTTTGGATAACGATCTTCGAGGAAGTAGTAGCGTTCACTTGGGGGAATATCGCGCGGATCCCGCGGATCTTGGGGCTTTCTCGGCACCCAGACTCGGCCCCCTTCACCGCGAGCCGATTCGCTCATGAGGCGGCATTTATCCGCACCGGGAATGGCGGTCGGATGAACTTGGATGAACTCGGCGTTGGCATACCGCACGCCAGCACGGGCCGCACGACTAGCTGCGCTGCCCGTACAGGTCATCGACATCGTGCTGCGGCCGTAGATCAATCCGCAACCACCCGTGCCGAGAATCACCGCGTCGGCGGGAAATGAGCGGATCTCCATCGTGATGAGATTCTGCGCAATCGCTCCGCGGCAGCGTCCCTCTTCATCGATGACGGGGCTGAGAAAGTCCCATCCCTCGTACTTCGTAACTTTGCCGTCGGCTTCCCAGCGACGGACTTGCTCATCGAGCGCGTAAAGTAATTGCTGGCCGGTGGTCGCTCCGGCGAATGCGGTTCGCTTATAGAGAGTTCCACCGAACCGACGTTGATCGCGAAATCCTTCCGGAGTGCGATTGAAGGGGACGCCAAGTCGATCCATCAAGTCGATAATTCGCGGTCCCCAGAGGGTCATTTCCTTGACGGGGGGCTGATGTTGCAAGAAGTCGCCGCCGTAAACGGTGTCGTCGAAATGGAGCCACTCGTCGTCTCCCTGCTGACGGGTCAACTCGTTGACGCTATTGATTCCGCCTTGGGCACACACACTATGGGAACGTCGCATGGGCACGAGACTCATGCAATCGACATGGAAGCCGAGTTCCGCCAGCTTCATCGTCGCCGCCAGACCGGCGAGGCCACCACCAACCACTAAAACACGTTGCTTTGCCATTGAGTTACCTAAACGAGACAATTTCGAATACTTGACGCTTAAAAAATAGATAACTGGTTTCAGCCATCAGCGATCAGCGGCGGATTCAGAAGAATTGGCATCCGAGGGGGTCGAGTGCTCACTTGTGAAATCGCTCTGTTGCAGCAGGCGCTCTTCGACTTCGCGGGCTTGCTCGTACTCTTCGCCTTGTCCGTAATCGCGCATGCCGCCGAGCGCTCCCAGACCGACTGCCGCTAGAGCAATTCCGAAAATGGTGCAAACCACTAATGCGCGTCGTTGGGCACGCTCGCTAATCCAGACTCCCCAAGTGATGCCCATCGTCCAAATTCCGTTGGCGAGGTGGAACACACAAGCAAGGATTCCAACGACATACCAGCCAGCCATAGCCCACCCCTGCAGGGCTTTTCCGGCAGAGCTGGCAGCGTGATGCGGGTCGAATTGGGCGCCTCCGAAAGGTCGAGCCACATTCTCCATCCACCATGAGTTGTGAAACCAGCCGTGCATTTGGAAGACGTGCTGGAAAATAAATATAAACGCAATCACCCCGGTGATTCTCTGCAGGGTGTATCGCCAATTCGCCGCATACGGATAGTTGCGGGTATTGGGAACAGCTCCTCGAATGATTGCCACTCCAATAATGGCGTGAAACAATATCGGAAGGAAAATGAATCCCCACTCGACGACCGGCAACAGTTTGCCGAGCGTGTGAATGGAATTGACATTCCGCTGGAACGCGGCGGGGCTATCTAGCACCGAGGCGTTCGTCATCAAGTGGACTACCAT
>JAGQPF010000437.1 GCA_020426845.1 Planctomycetales bacterium | reverse complement strand
GGCATCTGCAGCGCAGCGACAAACTTGCCGACGACAATGCGGTCACCTTTGAACGAACGCTCGTTCGCATTCGTTTCGGGCTGCAGCTGATGGGGTCGGCCGCAATTGGGGCATTGGACGTGGGTCACCTGCGATCGGGACTTCAGCTCTTGCTCCCAATCATCGAGCGATCCGTTGCCGTCGGTGTCAAAGTCCTGGCTCTCTCGACTCGCGTTTTGTTGGTACGAGAAGCCGCATGCGGGGCAGACGACGTCGACGTGCTGGCCCATCAGGGTCGGAGCCATCGAGCCGGTGGGGATGACGTACATGTCGCCAATGAAGGTCTTGAACATCATGATCAACAAGAACGTGACCACGATTGCCTCGACGGACTCGCGGCCGCACTGGCCACTGGCGGTGGGTTGGCTGCCGGGCGGAGTGGAAGCTTGATCCGCGTCGCTGTTCAGCAGAGCGTCGTCTGTGTCTTCGCAGGCGTCGTCGGCTGCGACGGCGCCGGGTTCGCCTGCAGCGCCAGCCGATTCTGAATCTCGCGGACTGAACAATGTTGTTCCTCGCCTACGCCCCGGGTTTCCTTGGCGCGCTGAGCCAGTGAGTCTCAGGATGCGCGACCATCTCACCATCGTACTCGACCAAGCAGCCTGTCGAAGGGAACTGGGCCGAGCCGCCGCGAATCTTTCGAAACCGCGGGGTTGTCCCCCAAAAAGAACCATTCGTTCGCGCCCAACATCCATTGGTCTTGTCGAGCGTTCAGCAGATAGGACGGTGATTCGTAGTGCACGTCGCGGTCAATGCGCGGGGCGCCGACGACGAGGCTCGTGGCCGCCTCGATGCGAACAGCTTCCCCTGCCTCCATCGCCGGGGAACACGCGCGGGGGGCGGCGCCCGCCAGGTCGTTTGCCTCGGCGACGAGCAACGTGCGGCCGTCGACCGACAGCAGTGCGCGGCCGTCGAAACGGCCGAACTCGACGCGCTGCCATCCCTCGATGCGCGGCGTGCGAGCTGGCGTCGGCAATCCTGCAATCGACCACTCAATCGCCCTGTCGCCGATCTGTGCGGTGAGAATGGCGCTGTCGTCCGGCATCAGTGTGTCGGCCGACTGGCCATGTGCTCCCCGCAAGACCCAGATGACGCGCCCGGGCCGAGTGAACCGGTAGTCGGCTGTCAGCAGCAGATCGTTGACGGGGCCCGGCTCGCCGGAGACGTCGACGTTGTAGCCGCGATGGGCGCGGACTTCCGACGCCTCGCCGCGGGGAATCGCGCAGCGGTAGGAAACTTGGTGCCGGTACCGAAGTTGGCCACGCTCCGTCGCGAACACGCTGCCGCGGCGCTGCCAATTCGCCGACGGTGTTGTCTGCCACCGGGCCGGCAACGTCTCCGGTGCTCGATAGCGGGCGTCGTGCACCGCCACTGCGGTCTGCCGGAACTCGGCCATCGACTTGGCATATCTTCGGCCATTGACCCAAAGCTCTCCGCGATGGATGCGCACCCGCTCGCCCGGCAGTCCCAGCACGCGCTTCACCATCGGCTCGCCGTCGGGTGTGCGAAAGGCGGCGACTTCAAATCGTCGCAACGGCGGCGCCGCCTTGGCGCCGAGGCCAAGTCGCGTGCCGCCTAGTGGGCGCGAGCGTGCCGGCGCCAGCCCGCGCCGGCCGCACATTGGGCAGGTTGCCGGATGGTCGACGACGCTCGGCGAGACGGTGAATCGATAGCCACAGTCTTCGCAACGACACGGATAGTGAAGCCCGAGCAGGTTTGGCGCCATCGAATCGCCCACCACGGTCCACGTTGGCCCGCTGCAGAAAATGAACAGCAGGGCCGCGGCGGTCCCGACCACCACCAGGCGAAGCGTCGCCGCTACCAAGCGCCTGCGCGCGGCAAGCGGCGGGGACGAAATGTGGGGTATGGGGTTGATTGGTCGACTCGAGCCGTTGGTGCGCTCGGGTTGCCCCGTCGTGGGTTGTCGTGGTGCAGGCTGCCAGCCTGCAAACTCGAAAAGAAAACCCGAAGCGTAAGCGAGGGATCGAACTACCAAACCCCTCCCGCAATGGAAATGATCACAGGCCGGCAGCCTGTGCTACGGCCAAACTAGGCGTCGCCGCCCTTGTCGAGCACCGCCATGAAGGCTTTTTGCGGAATGTCGACCGAGCCGATCGACTTCATTCGCTTCTTGCCTTCCTTCTGTTTGGCGAGCAGCTTGCGTTTGCGGGTAATGTCGCCGCCATAGCACTTGGCGGTGACGTTCTTTCGCATCGCGGGCACCGTCTCACGGGCGATGACGCGCGAGCCGATGGCGGCCTGCACCGCGACCTCGAACATGTGGCGATCGATTTCCCCTTTGAGTTTCTTTGCCACGGCCCTGCCCCGTCGATCGGCGTCGCCGCGGTCGCAAATGACGCTCAGCGCGTCAACTCGCTTGCCGTTGACGAGAATGTCAAGCCGGACCAGGTCGGCGGGAAAGTAGCCAATCAGGTCGTAATCCATCGTGCCATAGCCACGTGTGGCACTCTTGAT
>JAGQPF010000004.1 GCA_020426845.1 Planctomycetales bacterium | reverse complement strand
GCCTGCACTACGACCTATCGATCCCGGTGTTGGACCACCTTGGCATGAATCATCGAAGAGAGACAACCAGTGCCGGCTTCATCGTCTGCTTCGCGACCGTGGTCTCGCTGGTGGCCCCAACCGCCGGGCTGGCCGTGGACGCGGCGGTGCTCGATGCTTGTCGCCAGTACCTGCGGGCGGAGGGCGCGCCGCCCGCCGAAGTGCTGAGCACGATCACCGCTTTTGACGGCGACATCGATCCGATCCTGGCCGCGTTGTCCGACTCACCGGCAACGGAGCGCTCCGACGTCTCGGGCGTGCTCGCTCGCCAGTCGTTTCGCCACCCCGAGCTCAAGCAGCGTCGCGCCGAGGACCAACTGCACTTTTATGTGCCGGACGAATATGTTCCGTCGCGACCGTACGGGCTGATCATCTTTATGCATGGCGGAGGTCGCACAACGCCTCGGGATCACCCGCTGCATATCGTGACTCATCCCGACGATGATCCTCAAAGCATTGGATTGCAGCCGCACCTGGCGAAGCAGCCGTTCATTCTGGTCGCTCCTTCGGCGCCTTGGAACGAGACGACCGGTGCGAGATGGAATGTGGCGGAAGCGGATGCGTACCTGCGCGACGTGATGGAAGAGTGTTGCTTTCGCTTTAACATCGATCGCGATCGCATCGTGCTGGGCGGATACTCGATGGGCGGCTTCGGCGCCTTTCACCTCTGCCAGCGTTTGAACGATCGTCTGGCCGGCGGCTTTATCTACTCGGGCGCCTGGAAGACGATGCATTGGCGAGCGTGGTCGGGGGTGCCGTTGTTTCTACGGCACGGGCGACACGACGCCTCGCCGCCCGACGCGAACGGCGAGGGCGGCCGTCCGCGGTTCACGGACGTGTTCTATTCGCGCACGGCGAACCAAAGGCTGCGCGAGCTGAAGCTGCCGTCAGTTTACGTCGAGGACGACGGCAATCACGCGATTCGGCCGGCAACCGAGGCGATGCAGGCAATGGCCAGCTGGGCCCGCGAGCTACGACGGGACCCGTTTCACAAGTCCGCCGTGGCCGTCACGCCGCGAGGGTGGAGAGTCAGCACCGACACGCCCACTCCCCATAGCCGCTGGATCACGATCCACCAGTTGGGCGAAGGCACGCTCGACTTCGATCAAGTGGTGCTGCACGGCCCATCCCCGTCGTTCGAAGAGACGGCGGAGGACTTTGGACGGCAGTCACTCGAGCGGACAACACTCCAGGCACCGGCGGGAGTCGTCGAGGCGACGATCCAACCGGACAACGCGATCGACGTGCGGACCCAAAACGTTCGCGACTTCTCGCTGTGGCTGCATCCCGCGATGCTCGATTTCTCCGCGCCCGTGCGGGTGTCGATCAACGGCGAAGCATCTCAACACCAAGTCAAAGCATCACTGCTCGATGCGCTGCGCAGCTATCGCAGGCTCGAAGATTGGTCACAGATTTACCAAGCCGAACTACGGCTGGAAGTCAAGGCCGCGCCGTAAGCGAGCCACGATACAAAAGGGCGTTGAACGACAAAGGCCGTGGAACGACAGCCGACGGCCATCGACACTGCGTTTATCCTCAGAGTGAAGTGGCGCCGATCTTTGTCACTCGGTCACTCAGTTACTGTGGCTGCTTTGTCTTCTCGGCCTTCTCAACCTTCTCGGCCTTCTCAACCTTCTCGGCCTTCTCGGCCTTCTCCATCAGACGATTGTCTCTCACCACGCCCGCTTCGCCGTCAAGAATCAACACTTTTACCTTAGGGTCGGCGGAGATCGCGGTATTGCCATAAACATCGGCGGGGCTGGGCGCCTTCTGAACGACGAAGGCCGCGTTGCCAAACTCGCGCACCGTGTTTGCACTGGCGGAGACGGTTGCCTCGGTCGCATGCAACGCGTGTCGCCAGCCATGCACCCGGTTGCCCGTCATGGTGACGTTGGATCCCGCCAGAGCCCAAATCGCGAAATTGGGCGGGCCGACTCGCCGCAAGGAGGTTCCCGCAAACTCGTTGTTGCTGGCTCGCACCACACCGGCGACTCGAATTCCGGCGACACCCCCGCCGCGAATAACGTTGTCGGTGAACGTCGCGTTCGCGCCTTCAAACACCATCACGATCGGCGGCAGGCCGCCCTCGCGCGCCAGTTGGTTTCCCGACAATCGAACGGTCCAGCCAGGGTTGATGCCGACGGCGACCTTGGCATTGTCGATGACTCGGTTGTTTAGGACGGTCGACTGGCCGGCCTTGCAGGCTTCGAAGCCAATTCCGGATGTCTTGTTGTGATGCAAGTAGTTGCCGATCAGCGTCGTCACGGCGTCGCTTTGTTGTCCGATGCCCGCCAGCTCATTCTCGTAGCATTCATTGCCGATAATGGTCGGGGTGGCTCCGGTACGTGAGCCGATGCCGGCAAGTTTGTTGCGGTAACAACGGTTGTTGCGAATCGTCGGCGCGGCTTCTTCACGATTCCCGATTCCGGCCATGGCGTTCTCGTAACAGTCATTGTCCTCGACAATCGGGCGAGTGTTCGAGCCCGTGCGAATGCCGATCCCCGCTCGACGGTTTTTGTAACACTTGTTGCCGCGCACAATCGGACTAGCGCCTTCGCTGATGCCGATGCCGGCCCGAATGTTGGCATAACAGGTGTTGTTGATCACCGTCGGACTGGCGTCGGCATGGCCGATCCCGGCGTAGAAATTCTCGAAGCAAACGTTCTCCTCAATCACCGCCGTCGACTTCTTCATCGACCCGATCCCGCCGCCCATGTTGCGGTGGCAGATGTTCCGGTAGACGTGAGGCGAGCAGCGCCGCCCCTCGCTCCCCATGATGGCAATCCCGCTATAGCCAATGTGGTGCACGATGTTG
>JAGQPF010000048.1 GCA_020426845.1 Planctomycetales bacterium | reverse complement strand
GTCGGGCCTCCATCGCAGGCGACCCTTGTGAGGCCCTGTGGACCAGTCGGGCCTCCATCGCAGGCGACCCTTGTGAGGCCCTGTGGACCGGGCCGGGCAAGACGGTACTTGACGCCAGGGCGCCCCGGGACCGGCTATTGGTACTGACACTCGGGCTTGTCAAAAAAGTCCGTTTTGGGCGGCAATTCGGCGAAGCGGTGACTGGCGGGATCGGGCAACAGGTCCGCTAGCGTGTCGAAGATCCGCCCCCAGTCCCACAGCTCTTCGCCCACGCCGAGATACTCGCGGACCTTCTCCGTGCCATCCGGGGCCACGGGATGCATCAATGTCACCGCGACTCGCACCATGTGGAACGCATCCAAGACCGATTGGCGCCGCAACTCGGGGTCACAATCTTCATTGAACGGCTTGGCCTGCGCCCATTGGCGGTTCATCTCTCGAATCACCTTCGCGCCGGCCTCAACCGCCACGTGGAACTCCTGCCGCGACATCGCCTCTTCGAAGTCGATGATTGCATGTTCGCAGAACGCGCGGACCTCGTCGCTCACCTCGCCGCCCGGCAATTGTCGGTCAAAGTATTTTTGCGACGTATAGAAGCAGGATCGCACCGATTTATTGAGCGCGTTGCTCAGCACGTTTCCGTCTTTAAGCACGGGGTCGCTGGTGCCCTGCTGCGCCGCCGGATCCAGAGGCCGAGGTCGGAAGCTGATGTTTCGCAGCCCCAACCCGAGCGACAGGAAGTGAATCCGCAACTGGTCGGAGGTGTAATACTCCAACAGGTCGGCCGCCATCGGCGGCTTGACCTTGCCACTACTGCTGGCTTTTTTGTCGAGGAACAGCAGATGTCGATTGGCGACAATCCTCGGCAAACGCAGCTGTCCTTCCGGCGCGTCCACTTCAAACTGCTCGCCCTGCATGCCGAGGAACATCGCCATTTCGGCAAGGCCGTAGAAGTAGAGATTGTCCTCGCCGATGAACTGATACACCCGAGCGTCTTCGGATGACCACCAGCGTTTCCAATCGTCGTCGGGACGCCCCAACGCGGACAGCCGCGCGGCGGTGAACGAGATTGGCGCCCACAGCGACTCGGGCCATACCCAGAACGTCAGTTCCTCGAGATCCTCGAGGACCGGCGCCGGCAAGCCCCACTTGAGGTTGCCGGTCAAACGAAACGGAACCAGCGTGGTGCCCGATCGAGTGCGGCAGCGCGCCTTGGACAAGATGTCGCGAGCCGCGTCGAGGTCGGCGATGGAGTCGAACACGAGCCGATCGGAGTCGCCGCGGCCCGGCTCGCGGCGATGCGGCGGCAAGCTCGCCAACAACTCGGCCTGCTCGTCCATCTCGTCGCGTTTCATGTGGATGGTCGGCGGCTCAAAGTACCGCAGCACGTCGCGGACCGAGTACTCGCGCCACTCGCCGCTCTCCAACAAGCCGTCGTACCAGGGACGTAGCGCCTCGCCAAACTTCTCGACGACCAAGTACCAGTTGGCGACGTCGCGCATCTCGGGCTCCTCGCCCGTCAACGTGCTGCGCGGCGCGATAAGCTCGCTAGGCTGATACTGATGGCCCAGCGAGCACTCGTCGGCGTACGCCTTGTCGCTCTTGCAGCCCTGAATGGGACAGCGCCCGGTGACTTGGCGGCCATTGAGGAAGATGCCGCGGGCCGCGTCGTAGAACTGAGGCGTGACGCGTTTCTCGAGATGTCCGTGGCGGTACAGCGTCTCGAGGATCTCTGCGCCCAGACGCTCATGGATTGTCCGGTACGGCTCGAGCGCCGAGGCGGCGAACAGGTCAGGCGCGACGGAGTAGCGGTCGAGCGTCTCGCGTTGGCGTTGGTGATTGGCGGTGACAAACTCCATGAGTCCTGCTTCGAACTCCGGCGAACCCTCGGGCAATGCCTGGCGATCGGGATTGCGTTTCTCGAAATCGGCGACGATCGCCGACCCGTAGCAATCCGTCCCGGAGACGAACATCACGTTCTCGGCGCCGAGCCGGTCGCGGAGAAATCGGGCCATCGCGTCGGCATGAATGAACACTCCGCCCACGTGGCCAAAGTGCAAGTCTTTGTTGCCATACGGCATGCCGGCGGTAATCACGGCGCGCTGCGGGAACTCGGGGCGTTTCCGGTCGGTGGCAAACTGAGGTGTCACGGGCGGGGTCATCGGCATCATCCGGTTCAGTATGTCGGCGTCACGCCGATATCGTACGAATTTCGGCGCCTCCCTGCATAGTCCGGTACGCGCAGCGACGCAGACGCGGCGCGCAAATCCCTTGCCAACGAGAACGTGTCGGCACGCGGCGCCCCGGCGGAATTTGCCCACAGCTCGGTTGTGCCAAATCCCGCTCCGCCCTACCTTCTTAGGAGTCCGCCGAAACATGCTGTCGGACCGATGCACGGCGCCAATCCTCCCTCACCTCTGATCCCGCCCAAGCCATGACTGAACCGCCCAGGGAGTCCGCCTTCCGCCGCATCGTCCTCAAACTGTCCGGAGAAAGCTTTGCGAAGCCCGGACAGCGGGGCATCGACATGGATGAAGTGCTCGATATTGCCAAAGAGATCCAGGCGGCGCAGCGACTGGGGTGCCAGGTTGCCGTCGTGATCGGCGGCGGCAATATTCTCCGCGGCGCCCAGTTCACCGAGTCGCAGAACGACGCGATTAAGAAGGCGACTGCCGACTATATGGGAATGCTCGCCACGGTGATCAACGGCTTGGCGTTGCAAGACGCGATCGAATCGCTCGGCAGCGACACGCGGCTGATGTCTGCCGTGCGGATGGACGGCGTGGCGGAGAAATACATTCGCCGCCGCGCCCAGCGCCATTTGGACAAGGGACGGATCATCATTCTCGCGGCCGGGACCGGCGGACCGTTTGTCACCACCGACACCGCCGCCGCGCTGCGATCCCTGGAGCTCGAAGCCGACATTCTGATGAAGGCCACTCGCGTGGACGGCATCTACACCGAGGATCCCGAACTGAACCCACACGCCGTGCTCTACAGCACGCTCGACTTCGACACCGTGTTGAGGGAGAACCTGAAGGTGATGGACAGCTCGGCCTTTGCCCACTGCCGCGAGCACGGGATGCCAATTCTGGTGTTCAACTTCAAGCGACAAGGCAACATTCAGCGAGCCGTCCGAGGCGAGAAGCTCGGCACGATGATCGCCCCGAACTAGCTGTTCGACCAACGGCCTCGTCGCGTCGTTTCCGCTCACGCGCGAGGCCAGGGAAACGGCATCACCTCCGAGATTTCCTCGGCGCCGACGGCACACATCACGAGCCGGTCGAATCCAAGCGCGACGCCGCAGCAATCGGGGAGCCCCGAGTCCATCGCATCGGCCAGCCGGCTCGTCTCGGGCAGCGTGCGTTTTCGGTCGTGCTCCCGTTGCCGATTGGCCTCCGCGCTGCGACGGCGGAGTTCGCCCGCGTCCAGCAGCTCGTGATAGCCGTTCGCCAACTCAACTCCGTCGACATAGAGCTCAAAGCGACTCGCGACCAGCGCGCCCCGGTCGTCCTTGCGAACCTGCGCCAACGCCGCCTGAGTGCCGGGATAGTCACAAAGTATCGTCGGGCGCTCGCGCCCCAACCGGGGCTCCACGAGCTCGGCGAGCAGCAGACAGCGCCAGCCGTCGACATCATCCCCCAACTCGGGCGCCGGCACGCCACGGTCGCTCGCAATTGTGCGCAACTGTGCCGCAGTGGCAGCATGAGGGTCGAGACCGACGAGGCGTTCGAACGCCTCGCGATAGGTCACGACTTCGGCGGCTCCACGGGATAGTAGCTCGCCGCAGAGCTCGCCAAGCAGTGAGATGGCGTCAGCGTAGGATTGGCCGCACCGATACCACTCGGCCATCGTGAACTCGATGTTGTGCCGTGGGCCGAGCTCTTCGGCGCGAAACGCGTGCGTCACTTGGTAGATCGCCTCGGCGCCGGCTGCGAGCAGGCGCTTCATGCAGAATTCGGGCGACGTTTGCAGAAACGCCTCCGTCTCCCCAACGCTCGCCGAAAGCGGATCGAGATGGAGATCCACGACGGTGTCTCGGCACAGCATCGGCGTCTCGACTTCGACGAATCCGCGTGCGTCGAAAAACCTCCGCAACCGAGCCAACAACTCCGCGCGACGACGCAGCGTGTCCAGCGTGGCCGTGGGCCGCCACATGTCGCTCGGAGAGTGCGTCACGCGAGAACCCCGGGGATCAGATGTCTTTCAACGGCATCCTCGCTGCCTGTTGAAAAAGCCCCACCTGGCAATCGGAGCTGCGTTCGTCATGCGCTAATTGCGGAGCCGATTGCCGGATCAGGTGTTTTTCAACGGCGCTCAATTTAAGTGCTGACTCGCTCGACGTATTCGCCGGTTCGCGTGTCGATCTTGATGACATTGCCCATGTTGATGAACATCGGCGCCAGGAACTCGGCGCCCGTCTCCACCTTCACCGGCTTGGTCACGTTCGTCGCGGTGTCGCCCTTCGCGCCCGGCTCGCAGTACTCCACGGTCAGCTCGACATGATTCGGCGGCGACAGTGAAATCGGGTTGCCGTTGTAGAGCATCAGCTGGCAACTCATGCCTTCCTTGAGATACTTCCAGTTGTCATCGACCTGGTCGGCCGTCAACTCGTACTGGTCGTAGGTCTTGCTGTCCATGAACACGAACATGTCAGCTTGGCGGTAGAGGAACTGGCCCGCCACTTCCTCGACGTCGGCGGATTCGAGCGAGTCGCCGCCCTTGTAGGTGCGGTCCAACATGGTGCCCCGAATCAGGTTGCGGAGCTTGCACTTGTACATCGCATTGCCCTTGCCGGGCTTGACGAAGTCCATTTGAATCATCAAGTACGGCTCGCCGTCGATCTGGACCTTAAGGCCCTTGCGAAAATCGCTTGTTTTGTAAGTCGCCATCAGTGACTCTCCTGCTCGTTCTGGTCTGCAGTGGAATCAAGAATTGTTAGAATAACAGCGATTTGCCGCAAGGCCGGCTACCGGCCCGGAGCCCTGCCCGCGTCCGTTTTTTCGCAATTTGGTCGCTGATGCCTATTTTATCTCCCCTCCCGGGCCCTGTCGGCGCCCACTCCGCCTCGTGGCAGATCGAACTCCGTGAGGCGATCCGCAGCGGGGAGGAGCTGTGTCGACGTCTGCGGTTGCCAGCGGCGGCGGCGAGCTCGGCCGCCGAGCAGGACTTCTCGGTGTTTGCGCCCGAAAGCTACGTGAGCCGCATGCGGCCAGGCGATCCTGCCGATCCCCTGCTGCGGCAGGTGCTGGCGGTCGGCGAGGAAACTCGTCCGGTGGCAGGCTTCCACCACGACCCCGTTGGCGATCGCGCGGCCCTTCGACAAACGGGGCTGATTCACAAGTATCAGGGCCGCGCCCTGCTGGTCACGACGGGCATTTGCGCCGTGCACTGCCGATACTGTTTTCGCCGCCATTTTCCTTACGCCGAGCAAACGGCGAAGGACATGGATGCAGCCCTGGCGGCCATCCGAAGCGACGATTCCATCGAAGAAGTGCTGCTCAGCGGCGGCGACCCGCTCACGCTCTCCGATCATCGCATCGCGTCGCTGGTGGAAAGGCTCGCGGAAATCGGGCACGTGCGTCGCTTGCGATTCCATTCGCGATTGCCGATCGTCATTCCCTCGCGAGTCACGTCGGAACTCGTGGACGTGCTGCGCGGGACGCGGCTCACCACCTGGATGGTGGTCCACGCCAACCACGCTCGGGAAATTTGCGATCAGACGGTGGCCGCTTTGGGCCGGTTGGTCGACCGCGGGGTGCCCGTGCTGAACCAAGCGGTGCTGCTTCGCGGGGTCAACGACTCGGTCGAGGCGCAGTGCGAGTTGGCCACTGCGTTGGTCGACGCTCGGGTCACGCCGTACTACCTCCACTTGCTGGACAAGGTCGCCGGCGCCGCCCACTTCGACGTGCCAGAATCCAAAGGCCAGGAGCTCATCCAAGCCATGCGCCGGCAATTGCCGGGTTACGCCGTGCCTCGCTTGGTTCGGGAAGTCCCCGGCGAGCCGGGAAAACGCTTCCTCGCATAGCTCCATCGCAGGCGACCCTCCATCGCAGGCGACCCTGGCGAGGCCCGAGGGCAGATCGAGCCTCCATCGCAGGCGACCCTTTTGAGGCCCGAGGGCAAACATTCCGGGTCGGGCCTGGGGCAAACCGGGAATCTCCGTACAATGAGGAGCAACGCCGGAATTCGATGGCAAGGCCCGCCTTGCTCCCGCGCGTCCGTCAAGCGTCCTTGAACAGCGAGCCCTGTTTCATGACTTCTCTGCTGAAAACCGCCCTCTCCGGTGTCGATCTCGACGCGATCACCCCCGCCGCGCTGGCTTACGCCGCCAACTTGGCGACGGTGGCCGAAGTCTGTCCGGAAACCGCGCGAGCAATTGTTCAGGAATTGGCGGATCAGCGCTCGCACCTGAAGCTGATCGCCAGCGAAAACTATTCGTCGCTGGCCGTGCAATCGGCGATGGCCAATCTGCTGACCGACAAGTATGCCGAGGGCTTCACCGGCCACCGGTTCTATGCCGGCTGCGACAACATTGATGTGATTGAGGAGCTCGCCTGCCGGCGGGCTCGCGAGCTGTTCGGCAATCAGGGCGCCGCCGAGCACGCTTATGTGCAGCCGCACAGCGGCGCGGACGCGAACCTGGTCGCCTTCTGGGCGATTCTGATGAAAACCGTGGCCGCCAATCGCCTCGACCAGTTGGGCGAGAAGAACGTGATGGCCCTCACCGAAGCACAATGGTTTGAGCTGCGTCGCGAACTCGGCAATCAGCGGCTGCTGGGGATGAGCCTCGACCACGGCGGGCACCTGACGCATGGCTTCCGCCTCAACGCCTCGGCCAAGATGTTCGAGTGCTACGGCTACGGCGTCGACCCCACGACCTCGGAGCTCAATTATGAGGCGATCCAGAAACGTGCCGAAGAGGTGCGGCCGCTGATTCTGCTGGCTGGCTACAGCGCCTACCCACGCGAGATCAACTTCCGCCGGATGCGCGAAATTGCCGACTCGGTCGGCGCCGTGATGATGGTCGACATGGCTCACTTCGCCGGACTGGTTGCCGGCGGCGTGTTCACCGGGGACCAGAACCCCGTGCTGCACGCCCACGTCGTGACGACGACGACGCACAAGACCCTTCGCGGTCCGCGCGGGGGCATGGTGCTCTGCACCAAGGAGTTCGCCGAGCACGTGGACAAGGGGTGCCCCTATGTCTTGGGCGGCCCGCTGCCGCATGTCATGGCGGCGAAGGCGATCTGCTTCAAAGAGGCCTTGGAGCCGGGATTCCAACAATACGCGCAGAACATTGTGGTCAACAGCCGAGCGCTCGCGGCGGCACTGATCGACGCGGGCGAGACGGTCGTCAGCGGCGGCACCGACAACCACATCGTGCTGGTTGACGTCGCCGAGCAGCGTGGGCTGAACGGCCGACAGGCAGCCGGCGCGCTGCGTGACTGCGGCTTCACGCTCAATCGAAACGCGATCCCCAAGACGCCCGCCGGCGACCCCCGCGGCGCCTGGTACACCAGCGGCCTGCGACTCGGCTCTCCTGCGGTCACCACTCTCGGCATGGGCCCGGACGAGATGCAGGAAATCGCCGCCATCATCAGCCTCGTGCTGCGGCACACGCAAGCAGTCGACGACAAGGGCAAGTACGAGACGGACGCATCCATTCGCGACGAAGCCAATCGACGCGTCGGTGAACTGCTGGGCCGCTTCCCCGTCTACCCCGAGCTGGACGTCGACTTCCTTCGCCAAGTCATCGGCGGGTGAGATTTTCGCCGATCAGTGGAGCCCGGCTAGCTGGCGGAGTCCGCCGTCGTTCCATTGAAATTCGAACGGGTTGTGGCGGAGCCGATAGCGGGCGTCGACCAGCGCGGCGTTGACAAACGTCGTGTGGCTGTTGCGCCAGACGCCGCGAGCGACGTGAATGTGCCCGAACACGTGCAGCCGCGGCTTGATCTGCTCCACTCGCTCTCGCAGCGTGCGCGAGCCGACGTGGCCCTCTCGAGTGCGGTCGCCGAATCCGTAGGGCGGCGAGTGGGTCAACAAGATGTCCGTGTCGTCCGGAATCAAAGCCCACTTTTCGGCGAGATCCTGCTCCTCGAGGTTGAAAGCCCAATCGTAGAAAGGAAGCTGCCAAGGCGAGCCCCAAATCTTCAGGCCGTTCAGTTCGACGCCGCTGTCCTGCAGATATGTCCACGGCAACGGCGGCACGCGCTCGGGCTCCTGCTGAAAGATGAAGTCATGGTTGCCCGCCACCGCGACGACATGACGGACTCCTGTCATCAGCTGCTCGGCCAGCCAGGGCCCTGTCACCTCGTGCAAGATGCCGCGTTGGTCGGGCGCATCGGCGCCACCCATCAGAATGTCGCCGCCAATCAGCAGCAGATCGCAGGGCGCAATCCGCGGCTCATGACCGTGCAGGTCGGCGATGGCCGTGATCTTCATCGTCCCGTCGCTTCCGTCGATCGCATCATGCGGGCAAACGGCGCTCGCTCCATCACAGCACTTCCAACCCGGTCATCCGCGCTGTGCCGCTGGCGAACTGCTCCACCTCCATGCCAAGCCGCTGCAGCACGCTGACAAACAGGTTGGTCAGCGGATAGTTGCGTTTCTGATCGAACGCCAAGTGGGCGCCGTGCCGGAAACCGCCGCCGGCCAGCAGCACCGGCATGTTCTGATTGCTGTGATTCGAGGCGTTGCCCAGATTGCTGGTCAGCAACACCGTCGTGCTCTCCAGCAAGTCGCGCTCACCCTCTCGCGTCTCGAGCAAGCTCCGCAGGAAGTCGCCCCATGCGGCAAGAACTGCGGTCTCCACCAGCGCCAGTTGCTCGAGCTTCTTCTCATCCAATCCGTGATGGCTGAGCGAGTGGTAGCCCTCGTCCACTCCCGGAATCGGCACCACGCCGCCGGAGCCGCCGAGATGGTAGACGATAAAGCGAGTCGAATCGGTCTGCAGCGCCAGCCGAATCATGTCATTCATCAGTCGCTGGCGGCCGACAAAGTCGTTGGGGTTGCCGATGTCGACGGGCTTTTGCGCATCGACCTTCGGCTTGGGCCGCTCAGCCCACGCCTCGGACTCCGCCATCCGCCGCTCCAGGTCGCGGACGCTGGTGAAGTAAGCATCCAGCCGCTGCTGGTCGCCGACGCCCAGCTCGCGCTGCAGTCGTTTGGCGTCATCCTGCACCAGATCCATAATGCTGCGGCCCTGCCGGACGCGCGCCGCCTGCTGCTCGCGAGCGGCCGGGGAGTCGTCGACAAACAGTTGCGTAAACAACCGCGACGGCGAATCCTGCGCGGGAATCATCGCGCCATTCTCGGTATAGGACGGGCTGCTGGCCCCCTGGCTCGACAGCACCAACGACGGAAACCGAGTCTCACCGCCGAGGTGCTTGGCCAAATACTGATCCAGCGAAATCGAGTTCTTCGCGCGGCCTGAGCTGCCGACCGGATTGCCCGTCAGGATGCTCGCCTCGGCGCGATGCCCGCCGGTGACACCGGGGTGCGATGATCCCGACACGACGGTGTAGTGCCCCCGCATGTCGTCGATCGCCTCGAGGTACCGGCTCGGCCGATAGTCGCGGCCGGGCGAGCTCGGGTTGAGGTTCGGGCCGTGCAGGCCAAGCCCCAACGTCATGGCGACAAAGCGCCGCGGGGTCTCGGCTGAGCTGGCAAACGCCGGGCTCATCGCCGACAGCCAGGGAATCGCCAAGGAGACTCCCGCGCCCTGAAGCACGGTTCGCCGAGAAATGCGCTGCCGAAAATTGAAATGTAGGGTCATGGCAATCGATCGTTGTAGGACGCTGTGCGCGGACAACTCACTTGGTTTGGAATAGCTGACTGGCGACGACCGCGTGCAGCAAGGTGCGAAAGCCGTAATCGGAGGCCGCGGATTTTGACACGATTCGGTGAATCTCCTCGCGGTCGGCGTACGCCACCGGCGCCCCGGTGCCGTAGGTGATTAGCTTCTCCGCCACGTTGCGGGCCAGCGTCGCCGGATCATCGCAAATCAGCGCCTTGAACGTCTCGATGCCCTGGAACGAGCGTCCATCGGGCAGCTCGCTGCTGGCATCGATCCGCAGCCCCGGATTGCGTGGACCACGGCGAGGTCCCGCGGGACTGCCGTAGCGTTCTCGCCATCGGCCCGCCGGGTCGAAGTTCTCCAATGCAAACCCCGGAGGATCGATTTTGCGATGACACGAGGCGCACGACGAATCGGACTTGTGCCGCGCGAGCTGATCGCGAATCGACGTGGCGCCGCGAATGTCCGGTTCGATGGCCGGCACGTTCTCGGGAGGCGCCGGGGACTCGGCGCCCAACAGCCGATCGGACACCCACACACCGCGAATCACCGGAGACGTCGTGGTGCCGTTGGCTGTCACTTTCAAGATCGCCCCCTGGGTCAGCAGGCCGCCTCGATGGTCGCCGGGCTTGAGCGACACGGATCGCAGCTCGTCGCCGTCGACGCCAGCGATGCCATAATGCCTCGCCAAGCGGTTGTTCAGGAACGTATGGTCGGAGTCGATCAAATGGGTCACCGCTCGGTCTTCGGCCAACATCTCTCGCAAAAACGCATGAGTCTCTGCAAGCATTGCGTTTTGCACAATCACATCGAACCCGGGGTAGAGGCGACGGTCGGGCTCCGTGAAGTCAATCAGCCGCAGGTCGAGCCACTCGGAAGCCAAGTCCTCGACAAAATGCTGTCCGCGCGGATCCTGCAGCATTCGCTCCACTTGCTGTCGCAGCACGCCAGGGTCCTTCAGCGTCCCGCTTTCGGCGACCTGACGCAGCGCAGTGTCCGGCGGGCAGTTCCACAACATCAAGCTCAGCCGCGTCGCCAGCGCGAAATCGTCCAGCCTGCCGGGCTCCTCGTGCAGATAGAGAAAACGAGGCGAGCAGAGGATGGCGCGATATCCGGCGCGAACCGCAGCGGTCAAGTCGGCGCCGGCGTCCAGCGTCGACAACGCCAGTTCGACATACGGCGCAACGACCTCATCGTCCACCGGCCGGCGAAACGCGCGGCTGGCGAAGCGATGAATCAGAGTCTTCAGATCCGCTCGGGGCTGTTGTGACTCGACGCGAACAGGGCGAGCAGCCTTCAATGGCAGATCGGCAAACAACAGCTCGCGGACCTGCGAGTTGTCGGGCCCGATGTGAATGCGGCGCATCTCGATGGACTCAATCGCCACGCCGGGCACGTTTTGAGGCTCTCCTTCGCCGGCGCCCACTTGGCCGCCCTGGAAGCGAGCCCCTTTTAACGTCAGGTCTCCGGGGCGCACCTCCAACATGTGCCCCTTGGGAACCCAACCGGTGAAGGTCCACTCGCGAGCCTCCTCGCCCGCCGAGAAAGCGCCTAGCCAAGAGAGCAGCGGAGCACTGGCCACGCAGGGTCCCGAGCGGACGGTGCACCAAACGCCATCGTCGGGTTGCTTCAATGACTTGGCGCGAATCTTAAACTGATACCAACCATCTTCCCGAGCCGTCGTGGCGGGAATGCGCCCGTAGAAAATCAATCGGCTGGACCAGACCACCGCGTCGCCACGGAGCATTTCCGGCTCGCGAGTGCGGCGGCGGGGATTGCGACGAACGATCTCGCGCGCCGAGAGCTCGCGTTGCCATTCATCCTCGGGGCCAGCTGCGCGACGAAATGCCTCGTCCAGCGCCGCGTCCACGACCGAGAGATGCTGTTCGAGTTGAAAGTGCGACATCGGTTGGCCGTCGGCCACTGTCGTGAAGCCGCCCACTCGCGGCTCCTCGGGCATTCGTGAAGCCAGCGGGATATCGATCCCCAACAGTTCATGCAACGAGCGTTCCAGTTGCAGATTGGTCAGGCGGCGCCCTTCGACTCGCCCACGTTGTTGGAATTCGTGCGTTTGCACTTGGCGAATCCAGCCCCCCACCGAGGCGACCCACTGCCGCCTCTGCTCGTCGGACATCTCTGTGGCATCGGCAGGGGGCATTTCGCCTGCGGCCACTCGATCGACGATGCGAGCCCACTTGGCGCCGACAACCCGGTTTCCCAAGTCTGCCGACAGGGCTGCCACGTCCAACCCGCCCTCGGCCTCACTGCCTCGATGGCACTCGGCGCAATTCCGCTCCAGCAGGGTTTTCACCGTTTCCGGCATCTCAGCCCGGCATGCTGTGCCCGCGAAAGGGGCCGACAACGCGACGATCAGGGCAACAACGGCGACGGCAGGACGCGTGGGCATGGCGGGCCAAACCGAAAATGGGGGGTTAAGGCTGTTTTTCAACGGCCTTTTCAGGCGGGACCTTCATCATAGAACGAGCGGACCGAGCCGGAAAGTGTCTCCCGGCGTCTCCCGTTCTCGCGGGTTTAGTGTCTTTCTCGACTTCCGGCAGATTCGCGCGGCGGGTGCCCGCCACCCCTCCTGATTCACTCAATCGTTAAGGTTTACCTGGTCGATACAGCCAGCAGGGACCGGCGCCGGGTGGGTCGGCGCGCCCTGCTGTTCACTCGATTTCGGACATGGAATGGCCCTGCAACCGTCTCAGTTTGGACTGCTGGAACGTTCGATGGCGTTCGCCTCGAAGATCCAGGAGGTCGCGAGCCAGAACATGGCGAACGTCAACACGCCAGGCTACCTCGCTCGGGAAATCAACTTTGAGGACAACCTCGACGCGTTGATGAATGTCACCAACACCGCTTCCGCTCGCACCTTCACAGTGTCGACCTCGCAAGCCGTGCCAGGGCGCGGCGACGAGAACAACGTCGACATCGACATCGAGCTGGCGAACCTGAACAAGGCAGCCCTGATGTTTCAGGCATTCAGCGAGTTGTTATCCACACGCCTGAATCAAATGCGCAGCGCCATCAAGCTTGGTTAGAAACTGTTCGCGTCAACTTCCCCTTTGATGATGCCTCGAATCTTCTGGAGTCACTCTTATGTCACTTAGCCGCCTCTTCTCGGCCGCTGACATCAGCGCCTCCGGGATGTCCGCTGAACGCCTACGGATGGAAGTAGTCGCCGAGAATCTGGCAAATGCCAACACGACACGCGGACCGAATGGGGAAGCGTATCGTCGCAAACAAGTCGTGTTTCGCACGTTGCTCGAAAGTGAGGGCGACGGCGCGGGCGGCGTCGAGGTCGTGGGCGTCATGCCGGAAGGCGGCGAGCTGCCCCAAATCCACCTGCCAAGTCACCCGGACGCTGACGAGTTCGGATTTGTCACGCTGCCCAACGTCAAGCCGACGATGGAGATGGTCGACATGATCACCGCCGCCCGCTCCTATGAGGCCAATCTCCGCGCCCTGCGCACCTTTAAGGATATGGCCGAGCAAGCCCTTGGACTGCTGCGGGGCGCGTAGTGCCGCCAACTGAACGTGACAGTCCTCTAGTTCCGTCTGCGACTTAATGAACACCATCTCAACGGTCCACTGGTCATGACCATCCAGCCAACCCAATTGCCGCCGCAATTTGCCGCGTTGATTCAGCCCGGAACGACCGGCGCAGCTGCGGGCGCCGGCGCGACGAACACGCCCGCCGCGTTCGGCCAGTTGATGACGGAACTGCTGGGCGAAGTCAACCAACAGCAACTCGACGCCGACGACCTCGCCCTGCAATTGTCGACAGGCAAGACCGACAGCGTTCAAGACGTCGTGCTGAGCGCCGTCAAGGCGGATCTCTCCGTGCGAATGTTGATCGAAATCCGCAACCAACTCGTGCAGACCTATCAGGAAGTGATGCGGATGCAGCTGTAGCTTTGATGCCACGTGTTGTCGCCAAGTCTGCGCGATTTCCCTAACCGGCCTCCTCTCGGTCTTGATCCATGAACGCATTTCGCAACTTCGTCAAACAGCTATCGCTGATTTGGGGCCAAGCGGGCCCGGCGCAGCGAGCCGCATTGGCGGCGGCCGGCGTGCTGCTGGCGGCGGCGATTGTCGGCGTCGGCGTCTGGTCGGCCCGCCCTCAGTACGTGATGCTGGCAAGCGAACTGACGCCCGTCGATGCGGGTGCACTCATCGCTCGGCTAGAAAGCGCGGGCATCAAGTACCGCATGGGCTACTCCGGCTCGTCCGTTCAAGTGCCCCAGGGAAGTTACAGCCAAGCGAAAGTCGCGGCGGGCGAGCTGATTAATCCCGATACGTCACGGCTTGCCCCCTTGGAGGGCTCGATCATTGGCGACCCCAGCATGCGGCCTTACCAAATCGAGCGTCAGCTTGAGGCCTCATTGGCTAGGACGATCATGACGTTCACGGGCGTCAATAAGGCGACGGTGCACATCGGCCGGCCCCCCGACTCGCCGTTCATCACCGAGCAGCGCGACGTCACTGCCAGCGTGGTGTTGGAACTGAAGCAAAACGTCAGCTACTCGGCGCGCCAAGCGGCGGGCATCGTCGCGCTAGTCGCCAACGGCGTGGAAGGGTTGGATCCGGAAAACGTCACGGTGACCGACACCAACGGGCGAATGCTTAGCTCTTCCAGCCAAGGCGTCGCGGGAGACATTGCCGGACAGCTCGAGTACCGTCAGCGCGTGGAGTCCTCGCTTGGGGCCAATGCGGAGCTGATGCTCTCTCAATTGTTGGGATTCGGCCATGCCGTCGTGCGGGTGACCGCCGACGTGGACTTCACCACTTCGACGCGTAACGAGATAACGTTCGACCCCGAGGGCAAAGTCCGGAAGACTGAGAAGATCGAGAATGGCGAGACCAAGCGGCTCAACCGTCCTCCCAATGGAGCCGCAGGAACCTCTACCAATTTGGGCAATGCATCGCCGAGCACCGAGAAGGCGGAGACGATCGAAAAGAAGGAAACGATCAACACCGACTATGAAGTCGGCAAGGTGAACGACATCGTGAACAAAGCTGCCGGCACGATCAAGCGACTGACTATCGCCGCGGTTGTGGACCTTTCGCCGCTGAAGGACAAAGAGGGTGCGCCGGAGATCACTCCCGAGCAGCTAACCGGCATCATCAAACAGGCGGTCGGTTTCGACCCGTCTCGCAGCGACGAAATTGAGCTGCTGTTGGCGCCGCTCGCCACGGCGTCCGACGCGGTCGAGACTCCGGTCGCGGCGCCCTGGAGAGAGTACGAGTCGCTCGTCCGCAACGCGTCGCTCGGCATCGCCGCGCTGGTCGCGTTGATTCTCGGCATGCTGATTCTGAAAAAAGTCCAACCGGGGACGCCGACCATTCAGTCGGGCGCTGCCCTCGATACCCGTCGCGCACGCGCTGTGGCGAACATGTCCGACGCCGTGCGGCGCAACCCCGAACAGTTGAAGGAGGCGTTGCGACTGTGGCTGGCGGAAGACGCCAGCGAGCCCGCCGCCGAGACCGCGACGGCGCGAGCGGCATGATGAGTGCCCGGGCCGCCCCCATTCATCGGCCCGCCGCTGCCGCTGAGCTCGCGGCACAGAATTCGACGCCTATGTTTCCCCCCCGGAACTCAAACCGACCATGAACGCCACCTTGACGGAGACGGAACAACGCTTGTGCCTGTTCTTGAGCCTGCTGGACGAGGACGTCACCGAGCAAGTTCTTCAATCGCTGCCGGCAAGCCGTCGAGAAGCCCTGCGCGAGGGAGTCACCGACCTGCTGAACGATCCTCCGGCCATCGACGAGGTCGAATCCGTCGTGGACGAATTCGAACGGATCTTCAAGCTGCTCAACACCATGTCCAAGGAAGTGGACACAGCGGAGCTCGAAGAGCCCGCCGACGAGGAAGACGACGAGCAATCGGAGAACGAGGCGCTCAATCCCGTCGCGTCCGGCGCCGCCGGCTCCAAGTCGATCCCCGGCATGGAGCAGCTGTTGCTGCTCGAACCCGCGCGATTGGCCGCCGCGTTACGAGAGGAGCAGCCGCAAGTCGTCTCGGTGCTGATCCGGCAGCTGAACGATCGCCGCGCCGGGGAAGTGCTGGCTCATCTGCCCACAGCGCTGCGCAGCGACGTCATGATGCGACTGACACAGCCGCTGCTGCCTTCGCCACGGCTCGTCGAACAGCTGGTGCAGGCAACGCTGCGTCGCGCCGTCGAATTGGATCCGAACGACTTGGTGCCGCCCGGGCCCACCGAGCAGCGGATGGCCCGCGTGCTGCGAGCCATGTCCCGCAAGGATCGCATGGAAACGCTCGATTCGCTGACCGAGACCGACCCGGAGCTCGCCCAGGCCATTCAGGACAACATGTTCTGCTTCGAGGATCTGCTGCGGCTCGACGATCGCTCGGTAAAGACATTGCTGGGCGAGATTGAATCGGAGAGCCTCGCGTTGGCCCTGAAGGGAGCTGACATCGAGTACATGGACCGGATCGTCAGCAACCTTTCGCGTCGTGCCGGCGAGACGTTGAAGGAGGAGGTGGACTTTATGCCGCCTCCCAGCGAGGACGAGCGAGAAGCCGCGCGGGCTCGAGTCGTCCAGGTGATTTGCAAGCTCGACCAAGAAGGCGCCCTGCAACTAAGGGAGTAATTGCCAGCGATGTCCGACCAATTGGTGCAATTCGACATGCCGCTAGTCGGCGCCGTCCTAGCCGGCAACGCCGCGAGCTCGGCGCCCCCGTCGGCCGCTCGCGCGGCCAGCCGCCACGCTGCGCCCACTTTGCCCGCAGCTGCTACGCAGACTACGACGCCGAGCGGCGCCTCGCCTTCGGCGCCGGAGAGTGCCGTCGACAACTCACAGGACACGCATCTCCGCGCTATCTCCAGCTCGCTGCATCAGATCTGCGATGCGTGGCGAGTCTATCAGAGCCAGCAACACGACACTCTGGCGAGCCTCCGCCAGGCAGCCATCGAACTGGCCACGCTGGCCACGGCCACACTGATCGGCGAGACGGCAGTCGATGCCGAACGGCTGCACGCGATCATCAACGAGACGGTGGCTGCGCTGGGCGGCGAGGAGGCCTTGACGGTCTACCTGCATCCGGAAGACCTGATGTTGATTCGCCCTGCGGCGACCGACGACGTCGACCATCCACCGCTCGCCCCTGATCCTGCTCTGCCGCGCGGCGCGTGCCGAGTCGAAGGGCCGCAGCACGGTTACCTGAGTTATTGGCGACACCAGTTGGCGGAGATCCGCTTGGCCTTGATGGACCACATTGATGACTGACACTGTCATGACAGCTTCCTTGATTGCGGCCATCCGCCATGCGCGAAGGCAGCATGCCGTCGGCCGGCTCCGGTCCGCCACGGGCCTGCTGACCGCAGAGTTGCCGGCGGCGATCGGCGACCTGTGCGTCGTGCATTCTCCCGGCGAGCGAGTGGAGGCGGAGGTTGTCGGGTTTCAAGGTCCGCTGGCTCAGATGCTGCCGTTCCACCACTGCCGCGGCCTGCGTTCCGGCGCCCGCGTGCGCTGCTTGTCACGCGGCTGCCAAGTGCCCCGAGGCGCCGCGCTTTTGGGCCGAGTCCTGGATGGCCTCGGCCGGCCTGTGGACGGCGGGCCCGCGCTGGTCACCTCGATGTGCAGCCCCCACCGCCGGCCGCCACTGGCGCTGCAACGCCCGCGAGTGACGGAGCCACTCGTCACGCGCCAGCGAGCCATCGACTGCCTAGTCACGCTCGGAGTGGGACAGCGCGTCGGCATTTTTGCCGGCAGCGGCGTCGGCAAGAGCACGCTGCTGGGAGAAATCGCCAAGGGCGCCGAGGCCGATTGCTGCGTGATGGCGTTGGTGGGAGAACGTGGCCGAGAAGTGCTGCCATTCATCGAGGATTGCCTGGGAGAAGAGGGCCGGCGCCGCAGCGTCACAATTGTGGCCACCGCCGACGAAACGCCGCTAATGCGGATTCGAGCCACGGAGACCGCCGTCTCGATCGCCGAGTCGTTTCGAGACGAGGGCCGGCGAGTGCTGCTGATGATCGACTCGCTGACCCGTTTCGCCACGGCTCAGCGGGAGATCGGGCTGATGCTGGGCGAACCTCCCAGCATGCGAGGATATCCGCCCTCGGTGTTTCAGAGACTGGCCGCGTTGCTGGAGCGGCTTGGCAACAACGCCATGGGGTCGATCACCGCGCTGCTCACCGTTTTGGTCGACAGCGAGGAGGAGATGGACGACCCGATCGCCGACGCGGTGCGGTCGATCGTGGATGGACACTTGGTGCTTGACCGCGACCTGGCAGAAGCGGGCCACTACCCGGCCATACGCATCGCCAGCAGCCTCAGCCGCGTGTTTCCCGACATTGTCGACCCCAGCCACCAACTCGCGGCACGCAAGATTCGCGCGGCGATGGCCGAGTACCATTCGGCCGAAGATTTGATCCGCGTCGGGGCCTACCAGCCCGGTTCGTCGCAGCAAGTCGACTTGGCCGTGGCGCTGCGCCCGCTGATTCGCCAGCTCCTGACGCAGCAGCCGGGCGAGTTTTCGCCTTGGAGCGAAACGCGTCGCCGTCTACAAGAGGTGGCCAATCGTTGGCCGTTCTAACGCGATCGAGGAACGCAAACCATGGCTCGGTTTCAATTTAGCCTGCAACGGCTGCTTGAACTGCGGCGGCTTGAGCTGCGGCAGATCGAGGCCTGCGCTGCGCGCGAAGCCGAACTCGCCGAGGCGGCTCGCCGCCATCGGCAGGCGCTGCTCGACGAACTCAACCGCGTGCCCCACGCCCCCACCGGGGAGCAGTGGCTGGCTTTTCAACACGCAGCCCAGCCGTTGCGGCGGCTGGCCGACGAGCAGCTGGTGCTCATCTCCCACCATGAACAACAACGACAACATTGGCTGCAGCTACGCGCCGCCAAGCAAACGCAAGTAGATGGGCTAGAGTTGTTGGAGGAGGAAGAGCGAACCGCGTTTCGACGACGTCAGCGTCGGCGAGAGCAGGCGAACTTACAGGAAAACCTGCTGCGACCGGGGTCGCCTGCGGAGGCCCGCTCTGTCACCGACGTCTCCGCAGCCGCGCACGATTCGAGTAGGAGTGCCAACTGATGGTCAAGATCCTCTCACTGTTGGTGCTGTCACTGCTGCTGTTTGCCGGCGGCCTGGCCGGTGCGTTGTACATGCGTCCCGCCACCGATCCTGCCGAAGCGGAAGGCAACGGAGAAGTCACCCCGACGAGCGCCAACGCGGGCGGGGGAGCAGCGGGCGCCGGCAACCCAGGCGGCGCCAACGCGGGCGGCATCGAACTGCCGACGGCCGTTGTGGGGCGCCCCATGTCGTCCGATGACGTGTTCCGAATCACCGCTTCGCTACGCGCACGCGAACGCGACCTGAAGCGCCGCGAGGACAGCCTGGAACAGCGAGAAGGGCGGCTGAAGATGATTGAGGAGGACCTGCGCGGGCAGCGCCGCGAGGTGGATGGGCTGATGCAGGAGTTGCAAGACACTCTCGAACGCACCACAGACACCCTGCAAAAGGTGAAGACGGAGCGTCAAGAGCTGCAACAAGAACAAGCCAAGGCCGCGACGGATCTGAAAAAGGCGCAGCAGCTTCAGGAGGCTCAAAACGCCAACCAATTGCAGAACATCAAGAAAGTCTCCGAATGGATCGAGAAGGTGCCGGAGGATGTCGGCGCCATGTACCTGAAGGAGCTCGTCGACGCCGGCAATATGGACATGGCGGTCAAGGTGCTGGCGAATATCGAGCAACGAAATGCCGCCAAGTTCCTCGCCGCCATGGAAAAGCCGTTGATGCGAGAAATCACGACGGCGTTCCTCGACTATCAACGACCCACCAAGAAATAGGGGGCTGGCGGGAGGCGGAGCGGGAGCGCGGACAACGGGCGTAAAGTACGCATGCCGTTTTCACGGCACTACGTCGGTTCGCTCGGGGAAGTGGTGGATTGTGTCCTACGGTTTTCTGTAGGCACAAGAAGGCCAGAAGGCTGGCTGCGACCATCCACTGAGGTTCCGCGATGAGCGACGAAAACGCAAAAGGGGCACAAGCCGAAGACCAGGGCACGGAACAGCCGAAGAAGAAAGGTAACGGAATGATGATCGTCGGGCTGGTTGTCGCCTTGATGGCGGGCGGCGCCGGCTTCATGTTGCCGACGATCGCGCCCCAAATGTTTCAGGCCGACACGGCGGAGGCCACCGAAGCCCCGAAGCCCGAGGAGGAGCCCACCGAGTTCTCATTCATCGAGTTCGGCGAAGTCGTCGTGAACCTGAATCTCGATCGCTTCAACCGCTACCTGAAGTTGCGCATCATTCTCCAAGTCGACAAGGAGAAGGAGGCGGACATCACGAAGCTCATCGAGGACCGCAAGGCGATGCTGCGAGGCTGGCTGCTGGGCCATGTGGCTGACAAGACGATGGACGAGATTCGCGGCGCCGCGGGCCAAAACCAGATTCGCCGAGAGATTCACGATCAATTCAACGCCATCCTGTACACCGATGGACATGACGTCATTGAGGACGTCTTCTTCGAGGAGTTCAACGTTCAATGACCGGCAAGGACGCCGCCACGGCCAACGCCTACGACTTTCGTCAGCCTGCGCAGCTGCCCTCGTGCGTCGCGCAGCCGCTGGCGGAGTGGCAGAGCCGGATCGATGCGATGCTGCCGGTCAAGCTGGCTGCTCACGTGGCGGACCTGCAGTTTGCGGCGCAGCCCCACGGCTTTGGCGAGCCCGACGAGGTGGCGCCGCCGCATCCGCTGCTGGCCTACCGCGTTCGCATCAACGATCGGTTTGAAACCATTCTGGGGTTCCATCGCCCCCTGGCCGTTACCCTCGTCAACGCCATGCTCGGCGAAGTCGTCGAGCAGCTTGCCGAGGACCGCGGGCTGACCAATGTGGAGGAGTCGTTGTTCGACCTGATCGTGCGCGACATGGTCGAGGTGTTCGACGAGGCCGGATCGCCCGTCGGCATCCGCGTGGAGTTGCTGGGCAGCGAGCGGCGAACGCAATTCATCCGGCTCTTCCCCCCGGGCGACCCGTTGGTGCTGCTGAATTTCCACCTGCAAGGCACGTTCGGCGTGGGCGCGGTTTGTTGGGCTTGGCCGCAACATCAGCTCGAAGCCGTGTTGACCCCAAGCACGGCGGGCTCACCCGCGCCGGAGATGCCGTTGCTCGCGCAGCGACTGCCGTTTGAGCTGCGCGTGCGTCTGGGCCGCGCCCACCTCAGCCTGCAGCAGTTGTCAACGCTGAAGCCCGGCGATGTCCTGGTGCTCGACCAGCCCGTCAGCGAGCCGCTCGTCGGCGAAATTGGCGGGGTCGAGAAATTTCACCTGTGGCCTGGCCGCGACGGACAGCGTCAAGCCGTGCAAGTCGACGAAGTGGTCGACGCCGCGTAGCCGGTCGACTCGGGTGTGCATCGCTCCGGCGCTGTTGCTGTGACTCGCCGTTGACAACGACGGACGCGGCAAAATTCTCTGGCGACCCGGCGCCTCCTCAGCCTAGAATGCGAGCGGTTCAGCATGCGAAGACGCCGCTGGAAAACTCGTGTTGCGGCAAACGGCCCGGCACTTTGCTGCACGTGGTAGGCAGTGCCGAATTCCAGTGGGGTCTTTTTCAATAGGCTGCCATGAGGAAGACCATGAAACCTGCCCTCAACCGCCGACAAGCGTTGCTAGCAGGCGGCGCAGCGTGGTGCTGCACGCTGCCGATCGCTCGAGCCAACGACACGCGGACGCTGAATTTCGTGATCGTCAGCGACACCCACCTCGGCCGCAATGACAATGATGTGGCCGAACGCAATTGGCTGCAGGCGATTGACGAGATCAACCAACAGCCCGGGGAATTCGTGCTGCATCTCGGCGATGTCGTCGATGGCGGACGTCCGGCTCAATATCCTCGCTACGCCGAGCTGCGAAAACGGTTGCACAAGCCGATCCACGAAATCCCGGGCAACCACGATCCTGTCGACTTGTTTCGGCAACACATTGCCAAGCCAATCGATCGCGTGCTGGATTGCGGCGACTTTCGCTTCTTGCTCATCAACAACGCGCATCGTGACTCGCATCACGGCTTCATCACCGGCGAGCAGCTGCAATGGCTCGACCGACAATGCGTCGAGGCGTCCAAGCAATCTCGGCTGGCGGTGCTCTGCTGCCATGTGCCAATCCACTCGAACAAGCATCCGGACCGCGGTTGGTATGTGCTGCCACAGGACGGGCAGCGCGAGTTCTATGAGCTGCGCGAGCGGCACAGCGCCACGCTGATCGCCAGTCTCCACGGTCACTTTCACAACGGCATCCGAGGCTGGCGAGACCACGGCGAAATGGTGGAGACCCTCTTGCCGTCGGTGTGCTACAACCAAAGCCGAGGACTCGCGGAGCATCTGCAGGCCGGACGCGCCGACGGCTTCTTTGTTGATGAGCTCCGGCCCGGGTACGTGCTGGCCGAGTTGGGGCAGGGCCGGCTGAAGCTACAGTACAAGCCGCTGCGCCACGAGCCCAACGGCGAGTACGCGGCGAAGTGGCCGGCAAAGTAGCCGACCGATTGCCATGCTCCAACACGTGCTGCGTCACTACCGGGCGATTCTCGGCTCGACGCCGACCATCGAGACACTCGGCGGGGCAGGGGGGTTCAGCGGCGCGCAGCTGTGGCGGTTGAGCTCCAGCGCCGGAACGTGGTGCTTGCGGCGCTGGCCGGAGGGGCATCCCGACGAGCAACGGCTCCGTCAGATCCATCAATTCCTAGCGGCTGCCCATCGCGCCGAGCTGCCAGTGCCGCTGCCTCAACTCGCGGAAGATGGCCGCACCTATGTGCGGCAGCATGCGGCTTGGTGGGAGTTGACTCCGTGGCTGCCGGGAGAAGCCGATTACCTTCAGGAGCCGTGCGACGACAAACTCGTAGCCGCCATACGCACTTTGGCTCGACTACATTTGGCGGTTGCTCCGTTGTCATCGCCCATCGCGCCCACGGGCAACCCCACGCTGCCAACGTGGGCGCCAATTCCCGCCAAGCTCTCATCGCAGCCACACGAGCCGGGAATTGCGCCGCAGAAGCCGCAGAAGCCGCAGATGAGCCCGCAGTTGGGGCCGCAGTTGGGGCCGTCTCCCGCGTTGCGTGAACGCTGGGCCATGCTTGGCCAGACGCCGCAGCGGGTGGGCGAACTCCAACAGGCAGCAGGACGGCTGTGGCCTGCCCTGCGGGACAGTGCCGCAGTGATTTTTCGGCGGGCGCCATCGGCAGCAAAGTGGGTGCTGCAACAACACCGAGATGCGCCCCGTTTGCTGACGCCTCAACAATGGGTCGTGCGAGACATCTGGCACGACCACGTGCTGTTCGAAAACGACGAGGTCTCGGGGCTCGTAGACTTCGGCGCCATCCGAGTGGACTCCGTGGCGACCGACATCGCGAGACTGCTCGGCAGCATGGAGCCGGTGTTCGGCCTCTCGTCGCCCGATCCTTCCGGGCCTCTGCCCGATCTCGACATCGCCTCAGCGCGATGGCAACAAGGGCTGGCCGCATACCAGGATGTGCGGCCACTTTCGCCTGCCGAATTGGAGCTTGTGCAAGCACTCGATCGGGCCTCGGCAGTGCTCACGGGATTTAGCTGGCTTGGCTGGATCGCGGTCGAGCAACGCAGCTTCCCCGGTCGCGAGCAGGAGATCACTCGGCGGCTCGCGCAAATCGCCTTGCGACTGCGCATGGTGGAGCAAGGTTAGCGGGCTACCTTGTGACCAGCGGCTTGCCGGAGATAATGAAGGCTCCCGATGTTCAACAGGCGAAGCACTTTTTCCCAATTGCCGAAATGGCGTCTCCATGGCGGTGGAGCTGAACCATCATTCACTCCGCCGCGCACATGATTCCTTGTCATCTTCGCTGTCACCCAACTTCCCGTCTCCTTTCCTTCGACTGGAAACGTTGTGCTCCCGTCCCCGCCTCTCGTCCGCATTGCGACGCACGGGCTTGAGCCCGTCGAGGCGGTTGTGTTCGATCTCGACAACACACTCGTGAATCGCCAGCGCGCTCTGGCGCGCTGGCTGTTGGACCAGCTTCGCGCGCTCCGCGCAGCGCACGGACTGCCACCCGCTGACCGGCAAAACCGGCGCCGCTGGGTCCACGAGATCATCGCCTGGGATCGCTGGGGCGCAAGAGATCACAAGCAGCTGGCGAACCGATTGGTCTCAACGGCGCTAGACAGCATCTTGTCGCCGCGCCAACAAGCGGAAAGAGCAGAGCAGCTGGCGGGCGGCATCCGCGAGCTGCCGAACCACGTCCGCCCTGACGCCCGCGTACAACAGCTACTCGCCCAACTCGCCGGACAGAAGTTCCGCCTGGCCGTTGCCTCCAACGGCTCCAGTGATCTTCAACGTCGCAAGCTACAGGCCGCGGGGTTGGCCGAGTTTCCTTGGGATGCCGTGGCGATCAGCGGGGAACTGGGGATTGCCAAGCCGGCACGACAACTGTTCGAGCGGGTCGCCTCGGCGCTGCGCACACGCCCGAATCGCATCCTGATGGTGGGGGATGATTGGCGCCGCGATGTGCTCGGCGCTCGCGACGCGGGATGGCAGAGCTGCTGGGTCACCTGGGGACGCACTCCGCCGCGCGAGACCCCGGCAGTCTGGCAAGTCGAGCGGACGACGGACCTGCTGCATCATCCCGCTCTTCGGCGCCAACTGGACCAACACCGCTCGGGGTCGCATCCAGAGTGCGTGGAGGCGCGCCATGCTTGACGCTCGGCGCCTCGTCGGCACCCACCACATCCTGCTCATGACCTTGGACACGCTGCGATTCGACGTTGCCCAAAGCGTGTTGCGGGCCGGCCGGACACCCGTGTTGCAAAGGCTGTTGCCCAATGGCGAGTGGCAGCGGCGCCATACTCCGGGCAACTTCACCTGGGCCGCGCACCACGCGTTCTTCGCAGGTTTCCTGCCGACACCAGCGACGCCGGGGCCTCACCCGCGGTTGTTTGCCGCTCGATTTCACGGCAGCGAGACAACGACCGAGAAGACTTATCTCTTTGATGCGCCGGACTTGATGACAGGGCTCAGACAGGCAGGCTACCATACCATTTGCATCGGCGGCGTCGGCTTCTTCAATAAGCAAACTGCCCTGGGGCGAGTGTTTCCCGACATGTTCGACGAGAGCCACTGGAGCCCCGAAATGGGCGTCACCAATGTCGACTCGCCGCGCCACCAATTTGACGCCGCCCGCGAAGCGATTGAGCGAACGAGCGGCCAGAAACTGTTCCTGTTTGTCAACGTATCCGCCATGCATCAACCCAACTGCCACTATCTGCCCGGCGCATCCAGTGACGGTCCTGAGTCACAGGGTGAGGCGTTGGCCTATGTCGATAGCTGCCTGCCGCCGCTGCTGCGGACCATGCAGGCGGCCGGGCCTTGGATGTGCGTGGTCTGTTCGGATCATGGCACCGCTTATGGAGAAGCTGGGCACGTCGGACACCGCTGCGGCCATGAGGTGGTCTGGACCGTTCCCTACTCCGAATTCCTGTTGCCGGCGGAGTCCTCCGCATGATCTCGCTGGGCGCGCTGCTCGACGGACCGGTGTT